>NVUK01000038.1 GCA_002401865.1 Candidatus Aerophobota bacterium
TCAATTAGCCAATGACTCTTATTGGTTTATGGATTTTAGCCTGATAGGTCCTTTTAAAGTCACTTCAGATTTTGGTACTGACACCATGAGGACAATCACGACGCCTCTACCTCTTATGGGTATTGGATACGCATTTTAATTTAAAAAATTGCATATAAAGCACGATGAAAAGGTCTTAGCTAGTGATAGCTAGGACCTTTTTTATTTACATCTAGCTTTTCTTTAGTTATGATTTTTCATCAAAGTCAGATAAAAAAGGAATATTCTCATGCGACTATTTACACCATTTTTCATGTTAAGCGCGCTATGTTTGCCATTGATGGCGGATGATTTAAAAGCCGGCATGGCTGAAGTGCCATCTATAGAAAGTGTAGAAGAGAATAAGAAATTCAACTTTTATTTGAGCAATAATTTTGCACTAGCACTAACGCCCGGGGTTCGCTGGCAGAATGGTCATTGGGGCGCAGACTTAGCCGCTACTTTTAGCACGAGCGGCTTTAATAATATGGGCTTAAATGGACTGTATTATTTTAATCCTTATAACAACAAATCAGGGCTCCAACACTACGTTTCTTTAGGCTTAGTGTCGACACTGAGAGGTGCTTTAGAAGTGGTGGATGAGGGTGATAATTATGCGAAAGTTGAAAAAACTCCTGGTGTCATGCCCTCTTTTGGCTATGGATTTCAATCTAAAGCAGTAGATAATAGTTATTGGTTTATGCATTTTGCTCTGGTCGGTCCTGTGGAGATTTCAAAGGTCTCTACATATCAAGAAGGAAACCGTCTATTTACTAGCATCGAAGATTCAACTTTAATTAAGACGGTGATTAGTCTGGGCTACGCTTTTTAATTCACAAAACTGTTTTTAAAAGTTTATGAAAAAAAAGACTCTGGCAAAATAGTTAGGGTCTTTTTTACGTTAGAGAGGAGGTGTTTTTTCTGATGGCATAAAAGGAGTAGGCTTGCTTAGCAAGGAAAGCACTTACCGTAAAAATGGGCACGATGATGATGGAGAGGAGAGGGGGCACTACTCCGCTCTCGCCAAGGAGTAAAAAAGCATTTTGGAGTATATAGAATATTACGAGAGAAAAGATAGAGATAGCGGTGATGAGCAATGTGGGCGTTTTTCTTGAAAAAGTAGTGCACACAGGGAATACAAAGAGTAAAATAAGGGGAAGGAGAAAGGGGATAAAACATTTGTAAAAAAAGTGTGTTTTGATTTGGGCTAAGGGGAAAAGAGGTAGAGCGTCTTGGGAAAAAGAAAAGTTAAAAAGATCGGAAAGGCTTAAATGTTTTACAGGTGTTATTTTAACATCAATTAAGCGGGGATCAATTTTAAGAGAGAGAAAAGCGCGTTTGTTATCGCTTTTGGTCTTTATAAAATGCCCATTACTATTTTGTGAAAACTGGTCTACAGAAACCCCTTCTGAGTAATTAGGGTGCATCACGAGTTTTTTTGCATGAAAGATTGTCTTACTATCGCGGATGAAAAAAACATCGGTTAAAGCGCTCTCTTCGCTTGAAAAATTAGAAAAAATCACTTTAGAACTATCACTAATAGGGTAGCAGTGAATATTGCTTTTTTTATGCTGAGCCCCTTTAGCTTTAAGGTAACGTGTTTCAATTTTATCGATAAACTTGACTGACCTTGGTCGAACCCACTCCTCATTAGCATACATTACAACCATTAAAAGAGCAGATAAAGCGAGGAAAGGAAGAATTAAGTTCCGTTTTCCAAGACCTCCTACTTGAAAAGCTAAAAGCTCGCGATGGTGATTTAAATAAAAAAGCGTAGAGGTAGCAGAGAGTAAAAAAGCTAAGGGGAGAAAGAGTTCTAGCATTTGAGAAAAGATAAAAGTGTAGTAAAGGTAGAGCGTAGGAGAGAAAAATCCCAGCGTGCCTGCTACTTGTTTTAAGTGAATAGAGGCATCAATGAGCAAGTAGAGCAGGAAAAAAAGAAGAAGAAGAAGAGCTGTTCTAGCCGCTGTTTTAAAAAAGAGATAACGATGCCATAAAAGTATATTCATAGTTTACCTCGAATGATTTTTTGCTCAGCATAGATCGTGCCAATTAGAAGAATGAATAAAGGTAGAATAAATAAACCGGTGGAGAGAAGAGGGTTGGAAGAAAAAGATTTTGCTAAAATAACAAAGATGAAGGTCATCAGAGTGTAACAAGTGGCTAAAACAAGGTTTTTAATTGAATCACGTCTACCCACAGAAATACCTAAAATAGCTCCCATCCATGTGAGCAAAAATGTAATAATAGCATAAAATAGCCGTCTCTTTATTTCAAACAGTACCTTTTGATGTGTAGAGCTATCTTTGTCTCCATTTTTAATGTATTGGAATAAATCTCCTAAAGACCAATGTTTCGGCTCATCATGAAATTGTTTGTTTTCTAATAAGTTACATAGAAAATTAGAAGAAAAAACAATCGACTTTTGATTTTCAATGAACAGATGATCAAAAAGTTGTCCCTCATCAGAGGATACATGGGTGATAAATACCATGTTTTCTCCCACCAGTTCAGATTCATTTAAATCGAGCTGATCCATTTTTGTTAAAAAAATATGTCCAGTTTTATCGTTAAACCCGGCAAAAATCACCTCTTTAGCTGTTTTCCCTCCATTAGCTGTTGTCATATCAATGATGCTGTTTTCTACCCCTAGCTTTTTGGAGTTTTGCAGCAGAAATAAAGGATTATTAATCGTGGATGCAAAAATCAGCTTTTGACTAACTTTACGCGCGCGCGGTGTTAATTCTGATGTGAGCATAAAATTGACAACACTTAAAATTAGACCCAGCAGTAGTAGGGGGCTAATAAGCGAGTGTAAACGGAGCCCTAAAGCCCTGAATGCTGTGATTTCATGTTGTGCACTCAGCTTACGCATCGTCATAAATACGCTAATCAGACACGCGAGCGGAATGACTATGGGTAAAATATAGGGAATTTGACAACTTATAAAAGTGACAAGAGATTTAATATTGGGGGAAAGAATGGCAAATTTGGCAATGTCATGAATGCGCGTAACGAGCAAAACAATAATAAAAGAAAGTATCGACAAGCTAAAGATAGAAATAACTTTTTTTAGCAAATACCGCCAAATTATAGGCATAATTAGTCCTTTTCAAGGCTACTAGGTGATGAAAAATCAGTTTTAGTGTAATCTATTGGTCTATTTTTTGGTTTGAATTTTATGAAAAGTACACTTTATTGTGCCTTCGATGCTTTTATCAAAAAGCATAATCTACTACATAAACGTTGTTTATTAGCTTTGTCTGGTGGTGTCGACTCTATGGCTCTATTTTCTATCGCTAAACAATTTGCAGATAAAGGTTTATTAGAGTTTGAAGTAGCCCATATCGACCATGGTTGGCGTCCAGAAAGCTCTATACAAGCTAAAGCGCTTGAAAAATGGGTAGAAGCACAGGGTATACGTTTTCACCTCTATACCATAGAGACACAACCTTTATCAGATAAAGAAAATCAAGCGCGTATAGAAAGAATACAGTTTTTTAAAAAAATAACGCATAGACACAAACTTAAGGGTGTTTTACTTGCGCATCATGCAGATGATCAGGCAGAAACAGTGTTAAAACGTGTTTTTGAAGGAAGCGGTATCGATACCTTTCAAGGTTTGCTTCCTGTGCGGAATTTGGATAATGTTTTGCTTTTTAGACCTTTACTCACATTCGAGAAAAAAGTATTAGAAAAAGAAGTTAAGCGTCTAAATCTTCCTGTCTTAGAAGATGTAAGTAATCAAGATATTAGGTTTTTAAGAAATAGAATGAGGATCGCCTTAATCCCAGGTCTAGAAAAACATTTCGGCAAAAGTATTAAACTAAATCTTAATCATTTAGCGCAAGTCTCTGGAGAAATAGAAGATTTACTAAAACAAACATTAGAGAAAGAGCTCCACACACAGATTAAGGGCCCTATCGGCCGAGCTGCTTTGTTTTCCTCTAATTCAAGTCCTGCCACGCTCCGCTACTTTTTAAAGCAGTGGGCAAGAGAGGAACAACAGGTATTAACGCAACAAGCTATTCATACACTCCTCTATGCTTTAGACAATGATGCAGCGCATGATAAACATGTGTTAACTAGTGATTGGGTCATTAGCCGCTTTGAAAGAGCCTTTATATTTATTAAGAAATCTCTATTGACTCACCCTGAAAAAATTGTCACTTTGTATAAATCTTACACATGCGCTCCAGAGCATAGGGTGAAAAAAGAGCAAAATTGGAAAACATTTTTAGCCGGCAGCTGTTATTGTTCTATCCCTTATGACCAAGTTTTAATGCTTTCAGAGCTGCCTAAAGAGAAGCAACAACGCATAAGAAAATGGTACTCAACGCATAAGGTGCCTTGTGTGTTAAGAAATTTGGCCCCTTTGTTCTTCGAAAAGAGAGTATTGGTATTTGAACCTCTTACTGGTGAAAAGAGGGTTGGTTTTGAGAAACATCCCCTTACTAGCAGCTAGATAATAGGGTGCAGAAAAAGAGTGAAAATAATTCCTTTTTTATTTAGAATCAGGGTCTAGGATAATTATTTTTTATGATTGATAAGTAAAACAAATCTCATTGTTTTTTATACATTTTAAATGTTTTTGAGGTTTTTTAATGATTTAATTTCAATTAGTTGTTCGTTTATTAAAAAAAAATGCTTGCTCAGGAAATACGATGAAGGTAATAGAGAAAAATAAGAGGCCTGAAAAGCCTAGCAAAAAAATTGATCTGTTAAAGAAGAAATTAATGGGGCGTATGACTGATCCAAATAATGAGCAAGACCCGAACAAGAAAAAAGGATTTTCTAGAAATTTTTTCTTTATTCTTATAGCGGCCTTTTTTCTTATCTTAACAATGCAGTCACTTTCTTCTAGTAAGGGTTCAAAAGTGTCTTTTAGCCACCAGGTGGAACATTTAGTTAATTTAGATTTTTTAAAGAAAGGGCATAGTGAAAAGACGGCACAAAATGATAATTTAGTGACATTTAGAGGACGTTTTAAAGACTCTATTACACAAGAATCGAAGAATAGATACCGTTTTTTAGAGCTTTTAAACACGCGTAACACACTGATTGCAAGTAAATCAAATCTGTCAGAACAGTTAGAGACTCAGCAAGAGAGGGTTTTTCACTCAGCAGGCCAATTTTTATCGATTGTAGGTGAGCAGCTTCCCAAAGAGGGATTTGTTGTAGTGAGCCGTTATTACAATACACAGGCGCGGGAAAATGCGGTTATTCTCAAGTCGCTACCTCAATATAGTGGGGCAAGTTTGGCAAAAGTAGGGCAAGATTTAAACAGTCTTTCATCTAAAGCTACACTTACTCAGGACGAGGTCAATAGTCTTGGTAGTGATATACACGGAGTTTTACAGAGTTTAAGGTCTCCATCTGTGGGCATTGGTAGTGGTAGTGCAAAGTTAGAGCTCAGTAAACTGAGTAAAAAGCTTACAGCTCTAAACGCTAACATTGCTATGAAGTCAAGAGAGCTAAAGCTTATCGCTCTAGACTCCAACACTTCTATGAAGCCAAGAGAGCTGATGAGCTCTTATAGCGAGATTGTAGCTAGTCTGTCATCCCTGGTGAAAGGATTGATGAAAGAGACAGGTGGAGTGAAACTGGCGGGGCTTAGAAGCGTACGTAACTATTTAGTAGATGTAGAGCAGTATAGTAAAGTTGTAGTAGCGCAAAGCGATAATCAGCTGCAAGTGGCGAAAACAAGCAAAGCTGTTGAAAGTGTTACATGGTTTTTTAATGATCAAGAAATGTCTACAAAGACATTGATGACGCAATCTCCTGAAAATTATGCTCTATGGTTTACGAGTGCTAGTAAAGAGTGGGGTGATTTTGCTGAAAACCAAGGTTTACCTTTTAAAGCTCCAGACCAATCAAGAAATAATGTTTTAGACAAAACATTTACTAGTCGAGAAAATTCACCCAACTATTTTAGCTACCTATTTTTTACGATTTTACCCGTGTTTTTTGTGATCATGTTACTCTATTTTGTCTTTTCTAAGCAGATGAAAGGGGGATCTGGAGGCGCTATGAATTTTGGTAAATCTCCAGCTAAAATGCTTAATCAAAGCTCAAATAAAGTTTTATTTGGGGATGTTGCAGGGGTTGTAGAAGCTAAGGAAGAGCTTGAAGAAGTTGTAGAGTTTTTAAGAGATCCCACCAAATTTACAGCTCTGGGTGCTAAAATTCCTAAAGGGGTACTATTAATAGGTCCTCCTGGCACAGGTAAGACATTAATCGCTAAGGCTGTCGCTGGTGAAGCTAATCGTCCATTTTTCTCTATTTCAGGTTCTAATTTTGTAGAAATGTTTGTAGGGGTGGGAGCTTCACGTATTAGAGATTTATTTGCTCAGGCAAAGAAACAAGCGCCTTGTATTATTTTTATTGATGAAATTGATGCTGTAGGGCGTCATCGTGGATCTGGTGTTGGCGGTGGTAATGATGAAAGAGAGCAGACACTCAATCAGCTTTTAGTAGAAATGGATGGTTTTGAAACCAATGAAGGTGTGATCTTAATGGCTGCGACTAACCGGCCTGATGTTTTAGATAAAGCACTTTTAAGACCTGGGCGTTTTGATCGTCAAGTAACTTTAGATTTACCTGATATTAAAGGGCGTTTTGAGATTCTTAAAGTGCATGCGCGCAAAATAAAATTAGATAGTAGTGTAGATTTGAAAGAAATTGCAAGAGCGACACCAGGATCTTCGGGTGCTGATTTAATGAATATTTTGAATGAATCGGCGTTGCTTGCGGCTAGAAAGGGTAGAAATGCTGTTATAAGGGTGGATGCTTTAGAAGCTTGTGAGAAAGTGCGTTATGGCAAAGAGAGAAGAAGTTTAGAGCTGGATGAAAAAGAAAAGCTACATACAGCTTACCATGAATCAGGCCATGCCATTGTGGGTTTGAGCGTGAAATATAGTGACCCTGTAGAGAAAGTAACGATCATTCCTAGAGGGATGTCTCTTGGAGCAACTCACTTTATTCCAGAGAAAAACAAATTAAGCTACTGGCGCTTAGAGCTCATTGACCGTTTGGCAGTGCTTATGGGGGGACGTGTAGCTGAAGATAAATTTATTCATGATATCTCTAGTGGCGCACAAATGGATATTTCTCAAGCGACAAGCTTGGCTAGAAGTATGGTGTGTAAATGGGGAATGACAGAAAAACTGGGTCCTGTAGCCTATGATGATGGTAATGATCAGAATTATATGCCTATGCCTTCTTCAAAAAGTTATTCTGAGCAAACAGCTAATATGATTGATGCTGAGGTGAAAAAGCTTTTAGAAGAAGCCAATAACCAGGCTAAAGAGATTATAGAGGCTAATAAGGACAAGATGGAGCTAATGACTCAAATGTTAATGGAGTTTGAAGTTCTTGATAAAGAAGATGTTGGCAAGATCATGGATGGATCATGGGATTCTGAGAGTAAAAGAAATAAGATGAAAGATCACTTGGAAGCGTGCACTAAAATGCCACCACCACCACCACCTGCTCAACAAGAGGATAATCAAGGTCAGTCTTCTATCGACGATCCAGCTCCAGGTCAAGCCTAAGGCTAGAGGGAATCTAGGGAGGAATCTGGGGGGCAGTAGTATTGCTTATCTTTAAATCAGTAAAAGAATAGATAGTTTTAAGAGCAAAAAAAAGCAGCACCTTTATAGATGCTGCTTTTTTGCGTTATAAACCAGGGGCTATATTAGCCCTCTTTCTCTACTAAAAGAGCTTTGTGGCTAAGTCTAATTTGACCACTTTGGTTAACATCCAAGACTTTTACATCAATCATGTCACCTTCTTTATAAAGGTCATGAAGGTTGTCAATTCTTGAGTGTGATATTTCTGAAATATGGCAAAGGCCTTGTTTGCTTAAGATAGCAACAAAGAGTCCAAAATCTTTGATAGTAACAATTTTACCTTTGTAAGATTGTCCTATCTCTACGTCAGCAGTTAGATCATGGATGATCGCTTTAGCGCGTTGCATGGCTTCTGGGTTATTAGAAGCTAGGTGCACCTGGCCATCGTCATCAATATTGATATCTACTCCTGTCTCGTCAACAATAGCTCTGATCTGTTTACCACCAGGGCCAATAATTGTTCCAATTTGATTAGGCTTAACTTTCAATACTTCAATTCTTGGAGCATATTTTGAAAGTTGAGGCTTTGAAGCTGGAAGAGCTTGAAGCATTTTATTTAAAATGTGCGTAAGCCCATCTTTTGCTTGCTCTAGAGCTTCTTTCATAATAGCTTGAGTGATTCCTTCTACTTTGATATCTAGTTGGAAAGCTGTAATACCTTTTTCGTCTCCAGTGATTTTAAAGTCCATGTCTCCTAAGAAATCTTCGAAACCGATGATGTCAGAGAGAATGACATGTTTGTCACCTTCTAAAATCAGTCCCATTGCAATACCTGCAATAGGGCGTTTAATAGGTACACCCGCTTCCATAAGAGCTAAACATCCTCCGCAGACAGAAGCCATGGAAGAAGAGCCGTTACAAGCAGTAATATTAGACTCTATGCGAATAGTGTAGGGGAATTCTTCAATGGAAGGTTTAGATGCCATTAATGCGCGTTCCGCTAGCTTTCCGTGGCCCACTTCACGTCTTCCTGGAGGACCTGAGCGGCCCACTTCTCCTACAGAGAAGGGAGGGAATGTGTATTGAAGGTAGAAACGGCGAATATTATCTTCATCTAGTGTCTCATAACGTTGACCCATAGATTCACTACCAAGAGTACAAACAGCTAGTGATTGTGTTTCTCCTCGTGTAAATAATGCGCTACCATGCGTTCTAGGAAGTAGACCAAGTTCGACATAAATAGGTCTAATTTCTTTTGGAGATCTGCCATCTACGCGTGTATTAGTGTTAAGTACCATCTCTCTCATTTGAGAAGAAATAACTTTTTTCATTGCCTGATTTAGTTCAATAGCAGTGAAAGAGTTAGTGTTACTATCTGCGTCTGCAGGGAAAAGATTTTCTTGTACTTTTTCTTTCAGTAAAGATAATTGCTCATCTCTTGGCTTTTTCTCGTGAATAGTTAAAATAATCGCAAGTTCTTCTTTCATAAGCTTTTCAGCTGCTGCTACAGCTTCTTGAGGAAGAGGTTTTAAAGTATCTCTCTTTTTCTCTTTGCCTACAACTTTTGCCCACTCTGCGAGTTTTACGCAAATCTCTTTAATTGTTTGATGCCCTTCTTCAATCGCTGCCATGATCTGCTCTTCTGTTAAAAAGTCACAGTAACCTTCGATCATTAAAATAGCATCTTCTGTACCTGCTAACATTAAGTCTAAAATACTTTTCTGTTGTTCTTCATTGGTAGGGTTGATGATGAATTTTCCATTAATCATTCCTACACGTACCGCAGCAATTGGCTTAATAAAAGGTATTTCGGAAATGACTAAAGCTGCAGAAGCTGCACATATTGCTAAAGGCTCAGGAGTGTTAACACCGTCATAAGAATAGACTTGTGTCATAACTTGTGTGTCGTGACGGTATCCCTCTTCAAACATAGGACGAATAGGACGGTCGGTAAGACGGCACATTAGTGTTTCTCTTTCCGTGGGCTTGCCTTCTCTTTTAATAAAGCCACCCAACGTTTTACCTGCGGATGAGAATTTCTCTGTGTAGTCTACCCTTAAAGGCATGAAGTCTACATCAGGAAGGAATTTGCCCATACAAGCTGTTGACAGTAGAATAGTTTCGCCACACTGTAGCGTCACAGAGCCTGAAGCTAAAGATGCAATCTTCCCTGTTTCAAGGGTAATAGTTTTCCCACCTACTGATATAGTTAAAGAGTGTACAGAGGGTTGTTGTTTTTCAGTCATAGTTCTCCTGTGATATGAACGTTAGTTTGTCGATAGACAAAGCGAAAAAAAAAGTGCTAGAAGAACTAGCACTTGAAATTATTTTCTTAGACTTAGCTTTGTGATTAAAGCTTGGTATCGCTTTGTGTCCGTCGAATTTAAATAGTCGAGCAACTTGCGTCTTTGCCCTACAAGCTTTAAAAGAGCTAACCTCGAAGCGTGATCTTTAGATGCTAACTTAAGATGATCGGTTAATTCTGTAATACGCTCCGTCAATATAGCAATCTGAACATCAGCAGATCCTGTGTCCTTCTCGTGGAGTTGAAATTTCTTTGTAATTTCTTCTTTGGTCCCTTTATCTAAAGACATACGTGTAGACTCCTTTTGATTGCTACTGCTTCACTTTCTTCAGTTATACTTTAAGTTGAATTATACCACTATTATTGTATATATTTCAAGATGGAAGATCTCGAAAAAAAAATTCGAGAAAATAACCTGTGTGAATACTACTTAATTATTGATGATTGTCCAAAATTTATCCACCATTTTTAGTCCCTTTTCAAGCGTTGATTTTAATTATATGAAAAGGGTTTTAGAAAAAGCACAAGAAGGTTTTGAAAGAGGGGAGATTCCTATTGCCGCTGCAATCGTTTATCAAAATTGTATTATTGCGCTAGAACATAATTGGGTAGAAAAACGTCAAATAGCCACGGCGCATGCGGAGATGCTTGTCATTGAAAAAGCTTCTGCAATTTTAGGTGATTGGCGCCTTACAGAGTGTACGCTTTACTCCTCTTTAGAGCCTTGTATTATGTGCATGGGAGCAATCATGCAGGCAAGGGTTAAAAGGTTGGTATGGGGCGCTAAAGATATTAGACTCGGTGGTTGTGGTAGTTTTCTACATGTTGCAGCCCAAGCGCATCCCATGCATCAAATAAAAATTTCATCAGGTCTTTTTGAAAAAGAAGCTGGAGATTTATTAATAAATTTTTTTCAAAAAAGGAGAAGAGAGCGTGACAAAAGAGAGTGTGAAGGAGATAAAAGAGAGTTTGGAGCAAGTACTGGACCAGTCAGCCAAGCATCAACAAGCTAGATTGCTTGAATGTGGAAGGTGTGTGGTGCCTAAGTTAACTCCGGATGATATTTTACAGCCCAATGATTTTCCTCAGTTAGAAGAAGATCCATCTTTCAGGTATGAAGAGGGGTATTTGCATGGTCTTTTAGCTGCAAAAGCTCTTTATCTTTCTTGGAGTAGTGCAGATGAGAATAAAAGTTATTTTGAATAACGGAATAAAAACCAACGCTCTTTCAAAGATAAAGCATTTTTTCCCTGCTTAGAGATTTTGTCTAAAAGAAGGTCGAGGTAAAGGTCTTTTTGAATTTGCCGTTTGGTTGCATATAAACTTTGAATTTTACCCTCACTCGGTATGCTTTTAATTCGTGGTATTATGGGCGCCAAAGTGTTTTTTAAACGGATTAAACCTTGATCTAGACTGTGTAGAGTTTCAAAGGGGCCTAAAGAGTTAGAGGAGAGGACAGAGTAGGAGTAGGCATATATTAAGGTGGTAAGAGAGCAAAAGAAGTTGATGAAGTGTCCATTGGAAAAGTCTAAAAATAGGTAGATAGCACTCAGTCCGAAAATAGCCCATTTAGCTCTTACAGGAAAGAAGAAGATTAATATTTGTGAGTTAGGGTTGTGAAAGGCAAAAAATATGAGCATGGCCATAATGGGGTGAGAAAGGCCGGTGATAATTGTAGGGGAAGCGCTAGAGGTTGCTAGAAGAGCGAATCCTACTAGGCCTGTGATAAGTGTACAGCCAAAGAAAAATAGTGCAAAAGCTTTTTGTCCTCGCTGGTAGATAAAAGTCGTTCCAATGGAAAAAACGATGTAATATTGAAAAAAAGCGCCTAAGAGTCCCCAAATAGACATAGGGGAAAATACTAAAGCGTTTACAAAAGGATAAGTGAGTATTTGGTATATAGCGCCATGTTTAACTCCCCAGGGTGTAATGGCTAGAAGTGTGGATAGGGGAGGCAGATGGAGCATTTGTGTTAAAAAAACGTTTAAAAAAATAGAGGCAAACGTAGTGATAAGGGAAAGAAAAATGATTCTTTTAATAATCGGAGGGACGTTTTGAAGGGAAGGTTGATTGAACATAGGCTTTTTGGTTCTCAGGATAACACATCGCAATAAATTACTCAAAAAATAAAATGTTTGTTTATGCGCTTTCAATAAAAGTTAGGGGGGCTAAAAATCACCTTGTTATAAATCTATAACGTCAGGCATAATAAGCTACTTACAGGCCACGATATTCTTGGCTAAATTAGAGTTTACCTCGAGAACCCACGACAACAACAAGGGAATTTTTTCATGAAAAAGAACTTACATCCAGCGTATCAAGATATTCTTTTTGTAGATACAGCTACAGGTAAACGTTTTGTGTGTGGTAGTACGCTACAGCCTAAAGACACAGAAACGTTTGAAGGTAAAGAATACCCCGTTTATAAGGTTCCTGTTTCCTCTGACTCTCATCCATTTTTTACAGGTAGTGACAAACTTGTTGATGCTGAAGGAAGAGTGGATAGGTTTAATAAGAGGTATGTGACGAAGCAGAGACCTGCTAACGAAACTGCGCCAGAATTAAAGCCTGTTGCTGAAAAAAAAGTAGCGGCAAAGAAAACGGCTGTTAAAAAAGCTGTCAAAAAAGTAGTTAAAAAAGCTGCTGTTAAAAAGACAGAAGATAAAGAAAAGTCTTAGTAGAGGCTTTTTTTTTGTCTATTTAAATTCTATTTTTAAAAGTATTGACCACCGGTTAGTTGCATGGAACAAAGAATTAAGAAGCTGCTGGACAAATATGCTTGTGTAGAAGAGCAGCTTTCGTCTCAAGACGTTTTACAAGATCAAAAAAGATTTAAATTGCTCTCTCAAGAGTATTCTTACCTAGTTGAAGTGAAAAAACTTTGGGATGGTATCGAAAAGAAGCGCAAGTCTCTAGAAGACTCAAAATCTCTTTTAAAATCAGAATCCGATGAAGAATTTCAAGAAGTGATTAGAGAAGATATAACGTTTTTGAAAGAAGGGTTAGAGTCAGATTTAAAAGATATTCACACGCTTTTAGTACCTCCAGAGCCGAATGATTCTGCTAATGTTATTGTAGAGCTTAGGGCTGGCACAGGGGGAGATGAGGCGGCAATTTTTGTCGGCGATTGTGTCAGGATGTATAGGCTTTATGCTGATAGTAAGAAGTGGAAAGTGGAAACGCTCTCTTTGACTAGCAGTGAAGCGGGAGGGTATAAAGAAATAATCCTCTCTATTCAGGGAAAAAATGTTTATCGATTTATGCAATATGAAGCGGGCACACATCGAGTTCAAAGGGTTCCGGTTACGGAAACACAGGGTAGGGTGCACACTTCGGCGATCACTATGGCAGTTTTACTGGAGCCTAAAGAAGCAGAGAAGATAGAGGTGGATGAGCGCGATTTAAAAATAGACACTTATAGAGCATCAGGTGCAGGTGGACAGCACATTAATACTACAGACTCTGCTGTTAGAATTACTCATCTACCTACAGGTGTTGTTGTTTATTGCCAGCAAGAGAGATCACAACATAAAAACAAAGCTCAGGCGTTAAGAGTTCTTTCTGCCAAGTTGGCTGACAGAAAGCGAGAAGAAGAGTTGAAGGAGCGTGCTGATCAGCGTTCTAGTCAAATTGGAAGTGGAGATAGATCCGAGCGCATTAGAACCTACAACTTTCCTCAAAACAGACTTACAGATCACCGCATTGGTTTAACTCTTTATAAGCTTGGGCAAATCATGGAGGGGCGCTTGGATGAGGTGATAGGCGCGCTTATCGCACACTTTTATGCAAAAAAATTGCAAAGTGTGGAGGAAGATTGAAAACCATTCGGACGTTAGTAGAGCTTTCCTCGGATTACTTGCTTAAGAAAGGAGTAGAGTCTTCTAGGAGAGAGGCAGAAGATTTACTAGCTTTTTGTATGGGTGTTAAACGTTTGGATCTCTATCTCGATTATGACAGGCCTGTGGAGCCTAGAGAGGTGGATGTTTTTAGATCTTTTATAGAAAAACGGTCTAAAAGAATGCCTTTTGCATATATTACAAAAGAAGTCTCTTTTTTCGACTTAACTCTGCAAGTGAATGAAGACGTATTAATTCCTCGTAGTGAAACAGAAGTGTGCTTAGATCAAATTTTTAAAGCGTATGATTTTTCTAAAAAAACAGTTTGGGATATTGCTACAGGGAGTGGTTGTATAGGATTGTCTTGTAAGAGTCGCTTTCCAAGCGCGCAGGTTGTTTTATCCGATATTTGTCCCAAGGCTCTTCAGGTTGCTGAAAATAATAAAGAGAGTAATGCTCTAAATGTAGAGTGCAGATTGGGTGATTTGCTCGAGCCTTTTCACAGTGAACTTGCCGATGTTGTTTTTGTTAATCCTCCCTATATTTCAGAACAAGATTTTTCCAAATTAGAGCCTGAGGTGAAGTGTTACGAGCCTAAAAAAGCGCTTGTAGCAGATGGCGAAGGGCTAGCTTTTTACAAAGAATTAGCTCTACAACTTCCCATGTTTTTAAGGCAAAATGCGCATGTTTTTTTAGAAATAGGCTTTGATCAAAAAGAATCTGTACGTGATATTTTCTCTTCAAGGTGTTGGAAATCAATGTCTTATGTAAAGGACTTTGGTGGGGTAGATAGGTTTATTTCTCTTGAGTTTTCTCAAAATTTGTGATATAATTGTTATTTAAATTATATGTTATAAGGTGGCAGTAGTGCTGGGTCAATTTACTCAAAAATTGCGCGATATTGTTGATGGTTTAAAAGGATCTGCAACGCTTACAGAAGAGAATATTTCTCAAGCAGTGAGAAGGGTTCGATTAGCTTTGCTTGATGCGGATGTCAACTACGTTGTAGCTAAATCATTTATTGCAAAAGTAAAAGAGAAAGCTTTAGGGGTAGGCCTTGTTAAAAGCGTTTCTCCTGCCGATCAATTTATCAAAATCTTACATGATGAACTTACCGATTTGATGGGGAAAGAGGAGCCTACGCTTATTTTTGATCACCATCCGTCGGTTGTGCTTCTTTGCGGCTTACAAGGCTCTGGAAAGACAACGACAGCGGGAAAATTGGCATATTTTTTGAAGAAGAAGGGAAAAAAGCCACTTCTTTGTGCGTCCTCGACGAGATCAAGGGTCGACGAGCAGCCAAGGCCCGGCGCCGCCTCGACTTGGCCCGCACCGATCTCGTCGAGGTCATCGCCCACATCAACGCCTGAACATTTGATGAAGATGCACGTCCCCAAATCTTAATCACTGCTTAGGTCTCCTCAAAATTTTAGCGGAATCTGATGTATTTGTAGGAAAAGAACAAGCTTGGTGATTGGCTCTACCCGTACCTTCATCGCGGTCAGCTCCAAGGTCGGTAGCGCGAACTTTGCTGCCGTTCACCAAACTGGATTAGTTCCGAGCGGATGAAGCTGTTAGAATACCTGATGCGACCATTGCTCCAGCTCCACATTTGTTCAGGACGGTCAGCGTCTTTGTGCTTCTTGCTCCATTCCGGAGCCCACTCCCCGCAAAGGCACTTACGACCGCCGCAAGA
>NVUK01000039.1 GCA_002401865.1 Candidatus Aerophobota bacterium
TTCTAATGTGCTTCCTTATATTGAGGGAGAAGAGGAAAAAATAGAGAGTGAGCCACGTAAAATTTTAGCACAGTTTAATGGATCAGGTCTTACTTTTTCAGATGAGATTAAACTTTCTGCGCAGTGCAATAGAGTGCCCGTTAGTGTAGGACATCAAGTGTGTGTGTTTGCAAGTTTTAACACGCCTGTCTCGATAGAGTATGTGCATAAGGCGTGGGAAGATTTTAACCCTTTTGAAAATATTAGAGAAAAACTCTCGATGGCGCCAAAGCAAACATTTTTGTATCATAATGATCTAATGCGTCCACAACCTTTGCTCGATGTAGAGTATGACAAAGGGATGGGGATAAATATTGGTAGAGTGAGAAAATGTTCTATTTCCGATATTAAATTTGTAGCGCTTTCTAATAATTTAATCCGCGGAGCAGCAGGCACAGGGATTTTAGCGGCAGAACTAGCATACCATAAAGGATGGACCACATGATTTTAAGGCGCGAGGCTTTTTCCAAACTTAAACCCAGTTATTTTTTTTCTACCATTGCTAAGCTGCGTAGAGAGTATGAGGAAAAACATCCAGATAAAAAAGTTCTCTCTTTAGGCATAGGTGATGCTGTCTTGCCCCTTGTTTCGGGTCTTAAAAAACCATTAGAGAGTTTGATAGATCAAATGCTCACGCAAAAAGGGTTTGTGGGGTATGGCGATGCACCGGGTTGGAAAAATTTAAGAGAGAAGATAGCGGTACATTATTTAAAAAATGTAGATAAAGAGGAAATTTTTGTTACCAATGGGGCGAAAAGTTCACTATTGCAGCTACAAAATTTTTTCTCTCAAGTAAAAAGTGTGGGTATCATTTCTCCCACTTACCCTGTCTATGCTGATGGCTCTTTAATGCAAGGCATTGAAACTATTCACCACTTGCCGCTTCTTGCAGAAAATGATTTTTACTATGATTTAAGCCGCGCTCCTGAGATGGACCTTCTTTATTTGTGCCATCCCAACAACCCTACAGGCACAACACTTACAACGCAGCAGCTCACAAAATGGGTGGATATTTGTAGAGAGAGAAATATTATCCTGATAGTAGATAATGCCTATAGCGCTTATATCCAATCAGAAAATAGTTGCAAAACGATTTACTCTATTCCTGGCGCTAGAGACGTAGCTATTGAGATTAATTCTTTTTCGAAAAGTTTAGGCTTTTCAGGTGTTCGAGGAGGATGGGTTGTTTTCCCAAAAAACTTAAAATATAAAGGGGGCACATCTATGCACTCTGATTGGACCCGTTTTTATAGTACAACATTTAATGGCGCCAATATTTTTGCTCAGCAAGGCATGTTAGCTTTTTTCAACTCTGATGTAAATCAGCAGGCTAAAGCGCAGGCGGCATACTATATGGATAACGCGAAAAAATTAAAAACGTGGTTTTTAAATCTTGGATTCAAGGTGTATGGAGGGGAAAATGCTCCGTATGTGTGGGTTGATGTAAGCCCTTTGGATGGATGGGAGTTTTTCCAGTATATGTTAGAGGAAAAACAGATAGTCGTTGTTCCAGGAGAGGGGTTTGGTAAAGAGGGGAAAAATTTTGTGCGCTTAAGTTCTTTTGTAGGCGAGCAAGATTTAAAGGAGATAGAAAAGCGTTTATTTGAAAAGCCGCTACATCTTAAACAGTGGAGCTCTAAAGAGAGAGCTTGTCGTTAAGTTTTTGGTGGATCATATTTGGTTTTAGCGCGCGCTTTACGTTTTTTTTTAGCTTTGCGTATTTTATCCATTTTTTTCTCTTGGGGAGTGCTTTCTCCTAATAGTTTTTTTGCTGCTTCACTATAGAGCTTGCAAAGAGCTGTATATAAGTTAGTCTCTTTTTCTCGATATTTTTGGCAACTTACAGTGATATCTAAGTGGGGACAAACGACGCGCACGGCGCTATGCGTTTTTTGCATTTTAGTGCCGCCCTTGCCACTGGGAATAAAATTAGTGATCGTCAATTTGCTAAATATAATTCCCAGATCTAACAGTTTTTTTTTAATCAAAAGAACTTTTTCATTGCTAACTGTCATAATTACCCAGATTTTTTAAACGTGATGAGGGGCGATAACATAGCTTTTTTTATTCCCTTAGCTATCGATAATCCAAGTCCTGCTTTTTCCCCTTGTTGATATGCTTTTTTATTGACGGAGGATGAACCTCGCGTGGTACGTAGATGGGGATAAAAAGAGCAGGCCATGGCACTTATTTGTTTTTCTATAACCATAAGCTTATGCCGCTCAGTTTTTAAAGGTTTTTTTGTTTTTTGTAAAAAATAGCCCTGGGCGATTCCTAAAAAGAAAGAGTTTTTATCGCGTATCCCTTTTAAAGAAGGGGTTGTGTTTTTTGCAGAGAGCCAAAGAGAATCTAATTTATGCGTGAGAAAGTGGGCAACAAAAGAGGCTATTTCACATTCGGACTGCTTGCCAATAACTTCTAAGTAGCCTCCCGATCTCCCTTTATTAAGAATGGGTGCGACAAAAAAATCTCTGAGTATCGATTGGATAGCTTTTACTTTTGCATTAGCTTTTTTAAAAAGCATCACACGCATCATACAACAATCATCAGCAGAAGAGTTAAAATCCCACGCATCATTGACCAAGTGATACTTTTCTAAAAGTTCATGCATTTTTTTCAATGCCGACTTGGCCTCTTCTACGTGGTGGGATTGGGATAGTTCTGCAAGCTTTTGAATTTTGAGCTTTATAGCGCTATTTTTTTTCTTGAGAGGATCTAGCGGCAGTAAAGATCTGCTTGCCCCCACATCCTTTTCCCAGCCGTACCGCTGGATAACGCTTTGAAAAGCTTTTCCATGGGGCTGTTCATGCGCTCCGTATTCGATAAATGTAATATAGTGAGCAAGTTCATGACGCACTATGTTGAGCCAATCTTCTTTTTTTGCAAGAGAGCATGACTTATGTAGCGCTATTTCAAAGGTTAAAGGATCAAAAAAGCCCAACTGGTGTGGGTGCTCAAAGAGCAATACATGGATAGGGTAGAGATGCTTTTTATAGGCAAAGCGGGAGTTATATACTTTTAAATGCATTTCTTGATCTAAAATACGTTTAGTTTCTTTTTTGACTGTTTCTAAAAAAGGAGCGAGATTGCTATTGGCAAAAAATGTAAAAGACTCTTCTGTTTTCTCTTTCATAGTTAATATGCTTTAAGGTAGATTTTATTAGCATAACGAAAGGAGCTTTTTTATCATAGCGAGCTTAAAACCACGCGTAGCCCTTCTTTTTGGTGGCCATTCTTTAGAACATTCTGTTTCATGCATATCAGCATGGTGGACTTTGCAACATATAGATCATAGTAAATATTTAGTGGTGCCTATTGCTATCGATAAAAAAGGGAAATGGCATGTTTTAAAGATGTCTGCAATAAAGCCTTATCTGTCTCTAAATAAGAGCTTAATAGAGCAAGTAGACAGTGAAGAATCCATTCCTACAGGGTGGCTCGACCCACGTTTTGAAAGTGGTAACGAGCTTTTTTCTCCATCACTGATAAAAAAAAGCATAGATGTAGCCTACGTGATGATCCATGGATTTCCCGGAGAAGATGGCTCTTTAGCAGGCCTTTTTTCCTATCTCGATATCCCTGTAGTTGGCTGCGGTGCAATGGCCCTATCTATAGGTATGCACAAAATCATGTCTAAACAAATTGTAAGTGGGGCAGGCATTGATGTAGCAAAATATCAAGCAGTAAAAAAATCCAATCCTTACTCAGTGGATGCTATTGTTGATACTTTAGAATTGCCTCTATTTGTAAAGCCTGTCAATAGCGGATCTTCAATTGGGATTTCTAAAGTACATAATAAAGAAGGACTTAGAGAAAGTATAGAGTTGGCTTTTAACTTTTCTAATGAAGTATTAATCGAGTCGATGGTCTATGGAAGAGAAATTGAAGTGGCGGTTGTAGAAATAGAGGGGAGAGCTGTGGCTTGTCCACTGGGCGAGATTATATCTGGATCTGATTTTTACTCTTATAGCGCAAAATATGATAAAAACTCTCCAGCAACAACACGTCTACCACAAGATATAGACCCAGGAGCGTATAAAAACTTACAAGAGACAGCAATCAAAGTGTTTGAGGCTTTGTCTTTTAAAGGCATGGGACGCATAGATTTTTTCTTAACTAAAAAAAACAGGGTAGTCTTTAATGAAGTAAATGCTATTCCAGGTTTTACGCCTATTAGCCTTTTTCCCATGATGGCGAAAGCACACGGCATTAGTGGAATTGAGCTAACCACACTATTAATCGAAAATGCACTAGCAAAAACAGACTCTTTAAGTCTACTTTGTTAAAATCTTTACTTTTTTCAAATTTTTTATTAGTGTAGTTGCATACACCTAGGCCTTTTAAGGAGTGTGCATGGAAATCTATCTACCCGATACTATAGAATCAGTGGATGACCTATCTATAAGGCCCACCTTTCACTCTTATAGTGAATCAGAAAATATTAAAAGTCACCTTCAGACAATGAAAGAGGTTTTGGTTCAACTACTTCCTAAACCACTCCCTTTTTCTGATAGAGAAGGACTTAAGCAGTGGATACAAAGAGATTTACCTTTAGTAGAGACTAATGATTGTGGGATTTTACCCGATACGCTCTCTATTTTTTTCCTATGTCATCAAATTACACCGATCAATAACATTCAAAAATTTCTCTTTGATTTAACTAAGCGGTGCCTTTTTAACGAAGAGATACATAAGATCACCAGTTTTGCTCACATGGATATCTATTTTGAGCATGATATGGATACGCCGTTGGTGATTGCCGAGGTGAAAATAGTGGTACAATATGCAAGAGAGTATGAGCGTATTAAAGAGAGAATCCCTTATTTGAAAAAGCAGGTGGTTATTGCTACACAACATAGGGCTTATTCAGCCTCTTTAGACCATTTATGGCTTTATGGAGAAGAGAATAAACACTCTAATATTCGTGATTTATTGTTAAGATGTATAGCAAAATTTCCCAAATATTTAAACACAGAGCTGTTGGTGGAACATCAGTTGATGCAGATGAGTCTCAAAAAAGAATTTTTTACACAGCGCTCGGTGTTTCATCTAGTACGCTCTGTTATCTCGCTTTCAATTATTCGTAATAATTTAATAAACCACATGACCTTTTTTATTGAAAAAAGACATATGAACTTTCGACTTTTGCGTACATATCGTTACTTTCCTTTTGGTAAAAAACCGGTACTCGCCATTATTGTTGGAATCAATTTATTGGATAAAAATGAGTATTTTGATGAAAAGCAAGTAGCTCTTTCTGTGAAAAAGTTAATTCCTAATGCTAAAGTGGTACAAGGCTCCACCTATATTCCCAATCCAAAAAACAGCCAAGTGGTGACGACTTATATAGAAATGGAAAAAGAAGATGGGTCTGATTTTTCTTTTAATCAGATGAAAAATCTTAGAAGCCACCTTAAAAAGAATTTAGGAAAGAGGATTGAAAAGTTGGTTCCGTCTCTGTTTGTGATTCGTAATGAAGAAGAAACTATGAGGAATATTTTGATCTTAAGTCAAGAGATCAAGGCTGTTTCAGATATCCCTCAGGTGATGATCTCTTTTGATCGCCACTCGACAGAAGATTTACGTTTTATAGTTATTTTACTCAGAGTTGTTCGTCCAGACGAAAAGTCGGTATCTGAGAGATTGAAAAATGCAAGTGGGCGTATTAAATGCCAAATGGACCGGGTTCAAACAGTGAACTACATTAAGGGAGCTCCTTTAGAGGCGAGTGTGTTTCAGTTAAAGATTACTAATATTTCTGACTTTTTAAGGATGGACTTTTCTGTTAATGTTTACTTAGCAAGGCAATCTATTATACGTTTTTTAGAACAAGGTATGGGAGAGTTTCGCGATTATAATGGGGGTATGATTTTAAAACAGCAGGAGCTTTTAGGACAGATTAAAAGGCTTTTTTCAGAACATGAAATTGAAGAGCAAGAAATTCTTGAAAGCGCTTATTACTCCCTTTCTCCCATTGAAACGCAGGCCACGTTGCCACTTAACTTTTTGTGCATGTTTTTAGAAGTGTTTTTAGAACATTTTAAAAGTGTATCCCGACATCACCATAAGAATCATTTATTGATCAAAGATAATCAAGAGGGGATCTATGTAGTCTTCTCTTCGATAACTAAAGGTTTTAACGATTTCGTATCAGAAAAAAATGGGGAGCTTCTTACCAATATCATATCCTCGCAAATGGCACACGATAGTAGAACATATTGCAGTTATTTGTGGACTGATGTGGATGAGGAAAAGAAAGAAGCGATCAAACATTTTTTTGAAGAGGCTAATAGAGAGTGGAATTCAAAGCATCATCAGAAAAACATTGTTAGATTTCCCGTGCTTAGTGTCGATATGGTGTTGGATCCGAGAAGAAGTTTAGAGGTGAACTCTAGCTTTATGGTGCGGCACTTATTTGAAGGGTTATACAGTACTGATGTGGATGGAAAACCGCAGCTAGCACTAGCTGAAAAAGAAACCATGTCTCCTTGTCAGACGATTTATAGATTTGATCTTAGAAATGCTTATTGGTCTAATGGAGATAGGGTGGTCGCTTATGATTTTCTCTATAGCTGGAGAAAGCTTTTGATGCCAAATACTCCTGACAGTTTTTACAAAAGCCTTCTTTACTGTATTAAAGGGGCAAAAGAGGCTAATGAGAAAAAGATTCCTATTGAAGAGGTGGGAATTTATGTTTTAGGAGATACCACGCTAGAAGTGCACCTTTGTAATCCTCATCCGTTTTTTCGCCATCTCCTTGCGAGCACGCTTGTTTTCCCCGTGAACCATCGCGTGGATATTCAGCACCCTGATTGGTATGAAAGATCAGGAGATATGTTTGTCTCTAACGGAGCGTTTACTCTTAAGCAAAGAATTCCGAATCATATTGTGATGCAGAAGAATCAGTTGTTTTGGGATGCTAAGAGTGTCAAACCCGATGAGCTCTATTTTTATGGCATTAATTCTGCAGAAAGAACTTATGATTTGTTTTCCAAGGGGAAAATTGATTTTTGTAATAAGTTATTTATGCCAACAAAACAACGCGAAAAAGCTTCTTTTCAAACAGTGTCAAGTAGTGCGAATAAAGTGCTTTGGCTGGTTATTAATACTGATAAATATCCCTTTACGAATAAAAAAATTAGACAGGCGCTTTCTTTGGTGCTAGAAAAAAATGAATTAAAAACATTGCTTGCTGAAGATAGCGAAGTGGCCAATACTATTTTGCCCAAAACAGTTACTAATTTATTAGTAGAAGAAGTTTCAGATGCAGAAAATCTTAAAAAAGGAAAACAACTTTTTGCCGAAGGGCTGAAAGAGTTGGGGGTCAGTGTAGATCAACTACCCAAAATAGAACTTATTCATATCCCTATTGCAATTAATACAACAGTTACGCGGTTTTGTAAATTGCAGTGGACAAAGCATTTGGGATTGAGTGTTTCTACAGAATCCTATGAGTGGGATAATATATTTAAAAAATTATCAGAGAAAAATTTTTGCATAGCTATTTCGTTTTGGTTTTCTTTTTATACAGATGCACTCTATACACTCAACACTTTCCGTTTCAAAGAAGATCGGATAAACTTTTCTGGTTATGAGGATCCTCAGTACATTTCCCTGCTAGAGAGGTGTGAACAGGAACTGGACATGTCTAAAAGACAACAGTTTCTTATAGAAGCCGAAAAAATGATTGAAGAGGCTAGACCAGTTATACCTATTGCTTATTTAAGAGATATTAATTTGTATAACCCAGAGCTTGAAAATGTTGGTTCTATGTATCGAGGTATAGAAAAAGACCTTCGAAAAATTTATTCAAAAAAAAGAGTGCACAAAATTAAATAAAGTGTTACACTTTTCCCAGAATTCAAGAACAAAAACCTTTAACAGGATAGGAGCTTGGTATGGACAGTAAACAATATCATCAGTCTTTTAGACAAATATCAAACCATGAAGCATGGGTTGGTAATGTCTCATTAAATGAGGCAGCAAACGTGTTGAATACTTCTGGGCGTGATTTTGTAATATCATTAGGCATGAGAAGCAATCATTACATTTTAACGTGTAAGACAGCGACAAAAGATGCCGTACATTATGGTGTGCGTTATGATGTTTCTAACAGTGGATGGAAAAATCATGGTGCCCCTATATTTAATGCACTAGATGCATTAATCGAGTCTCACCTCGAAAAAGAAGTAATTCAGCTTCCAGCTTAAGCTGGAAGTTGTTTTCCCGCCGACTAACGGGCTGGTCGGCGGTGATTTTCTTTTACCATTGTGCTTTGCCTTAATATTTGGGCTTGTGAGTCATAATCGGATTTGTTCCGTTAGAGGCTTAGACTTCTCTTTTTTCTCTGGTTGATTTTCGACTAGAGGGTATGTGTTTCATTCTTGGGGATTTCTCCCAGAGTTTTTCTTTGCTACGGTTTTTCCCGTATTTTTTTTAGTTTAAAAAATCCATGTAATGGCGTTTTATTTCTTAAGTTTAGTTTGTTAGATCTGAATGGATGTGATGGGTTAAGATAGCTTGGCTGAAGGGGGTCTAGAGTTTTGTTGTGCTATTTCTATTAAGGTCCAGTTGATCTCTTAACATCTCAGCTACGCTTTATATAAGGGGCTCTAGAGTTTTGTTGTGCTTATTTCTATTAAGGTCCAGTTGATCTCTTAACATCTCAGCTACGCTTTATATAAGGGGCTCTAGAGTTTTGTCGTGCTATTTCTATTAAGTCCAGTTGATCTCTTAACATCTCAGCTACTGCTTTATATAAGATAAGGGGGAAAGGGGGTCCGTGTCTGTTACAACAAACTCTTCTGCCCTGATATTAGGTCAAGGGAAGCGGGGTAGGTGTGTATTATGAGAGAACAGGTTGTTGAGCGGTGTTAGAGACAAAGATATCTTTTCGGATCATAAGGAAAGTTATCAGGGCTGCAAAAGCTTTGACAAAAGCTACTGTAAACACGATTAGTGAAGGGGGAGGGGAAAAGAATTGGAAGGCTGTCAGGGGAATGGCGTAAATCAAAACAGAATAGACAGAGCAGGAAATAGCAAAGACCCAAAGGCGTTTTAAAGCTAGTAGAATGCCATCTACAAGTTTTGCAAAGGTGCTTGCAGCACAGACTAATATTAAAGGAAATATAGTTGCTTTGAGAGCTTCTACGGAAGAGGTTATCAAGTTTTGCTCAATGTAGAGAGAAATGACAGCGTCTTGAAATAAAACCATGATAGAGGAAAAAAACACGACAAAGGCAGTACCAAATATAAGAGCATTTTTTAGCAAATTTTTATGGAGGTAAAGACGATTAGATCCAATAATATTACTCGCTATAGTCACTGTAGCTGAAGAAAGGCCATCTAAAAAGCAGTAGATAATGTTAATAACGGTTGTAGAAAAGGCTAGGACAAGGAGGTAATCGCCTCCAGCAGTAATTAAAAACCGAGAACCCATGAGCCATCCTCCAAGGGATAGAAGAGAAAAAGAAGACCTCAAAATTCCTTTTTTTAGAACAGGCCAGATCAGTGAAAATTTTATAGGGTGATAACCTGTGTGGTATTTTTCACGCGATTGTTTGGATAAAAAAGAGGTGAATAAAATCGCACAAAAAATGGCTTGAGATATCAATGTTGCTGCTGCAGCTCCTTTGATACCGTAAGAGGGGATTTTGCCCATACCAAAAATAAGAATATAGTCGAGAACTATATTGAGCAGTTGAGTTATTATAGTGGTGCGCAATATTATTTTTTGGTTATAGCAACCCAGATGGAAAGAAGCAAGAGCTGTTCCTAGGGGAAATAGGAAGAAAAGGCTAGTCATAAACCCTAAATATTCCAGAGCTCCTTCTTGTATCTCAGTGTGCCAAAGGTATTGTTTTACCAGAGGGAAGAAAAGCCACACAATCAGGGTTGAAAAAAAAGAAAAATAGATCATTTGCCAAACCAATGGGCCTATTTTTTTTTGTTGATTAGCTCCTAAAAACCCCGATATAAAGGGGTGAGACATGAGTATGATCAATCCAATGGGTAGCTGGAAAAAATAAAATACAGATTGAGACGTCGTGACAGTTTCCCAGGCGTTAGTGGAATATTTGGCGAGAAACACAGAGTCGCAAAAGCCTAGCATCATAACAGAGAGTGCAGAGAGTATAATAGGTGCCGTTACAGAGATAAACTCTTTGAAGGTACCTGGAAGGTGCTTTGTTAGGTTGACTTGGGCGTTCATAGAAACCTTTGAAAAAAAGATAAAATTTATTCTAACATCAGTCCGACTTTTGAAAAGGTTAATAAAGAATTGAGTTTAATTCAATAGAATAATTTTTAATAGGGAATGATTTTTCGTCATCGCGCTTCATTGGCATGCTATTTGGTCGAAGGTGTTTCTCTTTTGCCTCTGATGGAAATGGATTTTAGACGTATACGTTTAAATTCAGAAAAAAAATTAAGATGCCTATGATTTGTTTCATTACCACTTATAGTGTTGTATGAGGAATCCTTTATAAAGCGATTTTAGAGAAAATTCTTTCAAAAAAATAGTACTTATTTTATCATCTTTTTTGACCTTTGAGAACGTTATTTGAAAACCGGGTCAACAGGTAACTAGTGCATGTTTAAATCATATTACAAAAGCATTGTATATATGTTTGTCTTTACAGCTCCTCTCCTAATGTTTGTTGGTTGTACAGAGAAACAAAGACAAGATAAAGTTAAGAAGAGCAAAATCTTTACTTTAGCCTATCAAACAAAAATACGTTCGCTCCACCCTAGAATTGGCAGTGATTTGCCTGCAGCTCTTTTTGTTAATATGATGTTTGAAGGGTTGATGCGTAAAAATGCTAAAGGTGAGGTGGAACCAGGTGTGACTGAGAGTTATAAACTCTCAGAAGATAAGTGTACCTACACATTTTATCTAAAAAAGACAAAATGGTCTAATGGCGATGATGTAACGGCTTTCGACTTTGAACATAGTTGGAAAGCGAGCATTAATCCTGCAACTGCTCAAACGGGCGCTATATATTTTTATATTATAAAAAACGTTCTTCCCTGTTTAGATGGTAGTGGGAGTATAGAAGACGTGGGGATAAAAGCAATCGATAATTGGACCCTTGAGGTCAAGTTGGAAAATCCAGCTCCCTATTTTTTATCGCTTACGACGTGTTCAATATATGCTCCAGTGAGCAAAAAAAATGAAGAGCTGCATCCTAAGTGGTCTGTCAGAGAGGGAGAGCATTTAGTATGCAATGGCCCCTTTGTAGTGGATGCTTGGGATAGAGGCAACTTGATTAGCTTTGAAAAAAATAAGATGTATTGGGATAGGCAGAATATACAGCTAGAGCATGTAGAAGCTTATCTGATTGATGATGAGAACGTTATTGCGCATATGTTTAAAAAAAATCAACTCGATTATATAGGTAGTCCTTTTTCTGTCGTGTCTGCTGACCATATCGTACACAAAGACTTTAAGGGACAAGTTAAAAACGTAGAAACGAATAGAATTGAGTGGCTGTTTGTGAATGTTACAAGGCCGCCCTTTGACGATAAAAATTTTAGAAAAGCCTTAGCCTATGCTGTGAATAGAAAAGTTTTAGCAGAGCATATTTACCAAACAGGTGAAATACCGGCGCTTGGTATTCTGGGGGCTACTCTTACGCTGAATAAAGAGGGATATTTTTCAGACGCTAATTACACAGAGGCAAAAAAATTATTTGAGAAAGTTCAAGAGAAGAGAGCTGATTTTGATATAAAATCGTTTTCGATTAGTTTTGCTCCGAGTGCAAAAGCTACAAAAGTAGTGCAAGCTCTACAAGATCAGTGGAGACAAGTTTTAGGGTGTTACGTTTCTTTAAGACAGCAAGAATGGCCCACCCACTTTCAAAATTGTATACAAGGGGATTTTGATTTAGCTAAAATGGTTTGGGTTTCTTGGTTGGATGATCCTATTTATGCTCTTCAAACGTTTAGAAAAAAAGAGTTAACTACGAATATAGGTCATTGGTATAGTTCTGAGTATGAAGCTCTTTTAGATGCTTCAGATATAGAAAGGGATGAAGTTAAAAGGCGAGAGTATTTGAGAAAGGCTGAAGCAATTCTCATGGATGAAATGCCTGTGATTCCTCTTGTTTTTGCGCCAGCAACGTATGTGCACCAAGACTATGTCGAAGGTATTGTTATCTCTCCTCTGATGGAAGTAAATCTTAGATATGTAAATCTTAATTCAGAAAAAAAACTTAAAGCTCTTTAGCGTAATATTTTCATATTATCTCTTGCTAGAAGATCGCTACTTTACGTAGAATACGGCAAAACACTTTGATTTTAGGGAGTAGCATATGGCGAAACTATACTATTACTATTCTACGATGAATGCAGGGAAAAGCACCACACTTCTTCAAGCAAGTCATAACTATTTAGAAAGAGGTATGCAGACACTTCTATTTTCTCCTGCAATCGATACCCGTGGTGGCACAGCTACAATTGAGTCAAGAATTGGACTTAAAAAAGAGGCGATATCTTTTGATATCAATTTTAATTTTTTTGAGTATGTGAGGGAAAAAAAGAGTGTTTTACATACACTGAGTTGTGTGTTAATTGATGAGAGTCAATTTTTAACTAAGCTGCAAGTTATTCAACTTACAGATGTCGCATCCACTCTTAGTATCCCTGTGTTGTGTTATGGTCTTAGATCGGACTTTCAAGGAGAGCCTTTTGAAGGAAGTAAATATCTTCTAACATTGGCTGAGGAGATGATAGAGATTAAAACGGTGTGTAGTTGTGGAAAAAAAGCTACTATGAACATGCGTATAGGCCCAGATGGTGAGCCTGTTAGAGAAGGTGCTCAGGTCCATATTGGTGGTAATGAGGCATACACAGCTAAATGTATGAAGTGTTTTAAAGCACAGATGCCATCGATGCGCAGTAGCGCGGTAATGCAGACAGTATAAGGAGAAAAGAATGCAACGATTATTAACCCGTTTTTCACAGGCAACGCCCTATCTTGTAACGATTACAGCAGCGCTTTTTTTTGCTTTTGAGCTCATGCAGCTACACATGATGAATGCTATTGCTCCGATGGTGATGAAAGATTTAAATCTTAATGCTGCTAACTTTGGACTGCTCAACTCATCGTATCTTTTAGCTGATGTGATTTTCCTTATTCCAGCGGGGATGATTTTAGATCGCTACTCTACGAGGAAAGTGATCATTATAGCCATGTTACTCTGTATTTTGGGAACATTTAGTTTAGCAATGGCTCCCACTTTTGCCCTTGCTTGTTTGGCCCGTTTTGTTTCAGGTATTGGTAATGCTTTTTGTTTTTTAAGTCTTGTGATGCTTATCTCAACATGGTTTGAGCCTAAAAAGCACGCTTTTATGATAGGTCTTGTGATCACTATCGGTATGTTTGGTGGTTTTGTTGCCCAAGCTCCTTTTTCAGCCCTGGCAGAAATGCTTTCTTGGAGAAATGCACTAATAGTGGATGGTTTTATTGGAATAGCTATTCTTGCCTTAGTTATAGCGCTTGTATACGATAAAGAAGCTAAGAAAAAAGAGCTGCTACCCAGTGCACAAACATTTTTCCATGAGTTTAAAACGTGTTTAGTGAATAGGCAAAATATTACCTGCGGTTTATACACCTCGTTTATGAATATGCCGTTGATGATTATTGGCGCTGTTTATGGTAGCCTATTTTTAACCCAAGTACATGGCTTAAATCTGCCTCAAGCTTCGTTTGTTATTAGTATGATCTGTGTAGGCACTATTATAGGATCTCCTATTTTTGGATGGTTGGGGGATAATGTTTGGAATAAAAAGGGATTAATGGCTGTAGCTAGCTTTGGATCTATTATCTTGTTTTCTATGATTATGATGCTAAGTAGCCAAACTTTACTCTCTCTTATGACTCTTTTTTTATTCTTGGGAGTTTTTACCAGCGGCCAAGTACTGGGTTATCCATTGATTACAGAAAGTGCTCCTAAAAAGTTAGTGGGTACTTCTATGGGAATCTCTGCTGTAATTATTATGGGGTTACCTATGTTTTTGGGTCCTTTGGCAGGAAAAATTATGGACCGCTTAAGTTCTATCAATCCCCAAACAGGAGCAACTGTTTTCCACCACGAGAGTTTTTATACGGCGTTTTTGATTTTCCCCATAGGCTTTTTTATCGCTCTACTACTCACCTTTGTTGTACGTGAGAAGAAGCGGTTTACTTTATTAAAAAAGGCTTAAAAGTAAAAAATCATTAGATCAGGTTAAAAAGTTTTAAAAGAGCAGAACCGGGATCACGATCTTTTCCTTGGAAAGGCACGCTGTGAAAGAAAATAGCAGGGTTATAGTTTAGCTCTATGATAGCGTAATTTTGCCCAGAAAAACTAGGGATAATCATATCTACACCGCAAATTTTGGCGCCACATGCTTTAGCTGATTTCAGAGCGATAGAGTGAAAAAAATTTGGCACACTATCGGTCACATCAATAGAATCGCCTCCTGTAGAGATGTTGGAATTTTCTCTTAGGTAAATTTTTTTACCTTGGGGTAAAATAGAGGTGGGCGTCAAGCCCTGTGCCTTTAAAAAATTAAGCTCAAATTTTTCTAGTTTTAAAAAGTAGGGGAAGCGGTAATAGTTAGGGTTTTCATTTTTTGCTTGGACAAGGTTTTTAATACGAGAAATGCCATCTCCAATAATGTTTGCCGGTTCTCTATAAACAATGCCATTGACAGCATTGCCGATGACTAAAAAGCGGTACTCTTTACCTTGAATAAAAGTTTCCGCTACCACCGTACCGCTCAGTTTAAAGCAAGCATGGATAGCCTCGCGCCAGGCATACGGGGAGTTTTTAGGAATAAAGTGAATCCCTATTCCAAAATTGGTAGTGGCAGGTTTAACAACGCAGCGGCGCATTTGAAAATTTTTATAACTTAAAAGAGCCTCGTTCTTGTTTGTAAATAATTTTC
>NVUK01000040.1 GCA_002401865.1 Candidatus Aerophobota bacterium
CTCTCCTTAGGTTGTACTAATCGTATTCAAATGATTGAAAAATTTTTAGTCGAACAAACCTACTTTTTGTTTCAAGACCTCTCACGCCTTTTAACTACGTACTACTCGGGAAACCTCTTTGTTTAATATCTTTATAAAACAGCAACCCACCACCGTATTTTTTACGGGTATCGCTTTATTGCTCACCTATGGCCTGATAAATGCATAAACAGGCTTACAGGAAACTCTTAAGATAGATAAGATAGAGAAGGTGTCTGATGATATGGGATTAATTCAAACATCCTCTGACTTTTTAGCTCAAGCTTGGTCGAAAGACTCGGTAGGAAAACAAACCTCTATCTATGATCCATTTTCAAAAAATGCGATTATTAATACGCCCCTATTTTATAAAACAGGTCCCGAGGTGCTACAACAATCTATCGCATCTTGGTTTAAGTCTTTCCCCGATGCTCTTTTCACGGTTAAAAAGGTGTTTGGCTATAAGTGCAATGTGGTTTGTAAGTGGGTAGCTAGTGGTACACATCTTGGCGTCTTTAAAGGGTTTGATCCTACTAAAAAAAAGATTTATTGCAGCGGAGAGACTACGTTTATTTTCAATCAAGAAAAGCAAATCGTACACTATATTGCCACGCTCAATATGGAAAAGTTTTTAGCGCAGCTAGGGCCACAAAAAGTCTCTAATAAGCTGTCGCCACAAGAAATACTAATGAGTAATTTAAAGCTTTTAGTAAGCTCGCTAAAAAAAACTTATAATGCACTCACTTCCCGTGAGGTTGAGTGTTGCTCTCTTTTTGTCTCAGGATTTAGCGCAAAACAAATTGGCCTTATGCTACGCATATCGCATAGAACTGTGGAAACGTATCTTGAAAAAGTACGCTTTACCCTACATTGCACGAGCCGTATTCAAATGATTGAGAAATTTTTATCCGAGCAAACCTACTTTATATTACAAGATCTTGCACGCCTATTAACGGTTAACTATTCAAGCAATCTGCTTCTTTAATACCCCATATTTTTAAAAGTATATTTTTATTGACCACCTATGATTCAATAGGTAAGTAAAACTTTTAAAAGTAGCGAATGAGGTCTTAAATATCATGAGTAAGGCATTAGTCCAAATATGTTCTGACTTTGTGTTTCAATCTTGGGAGGACGCGTCTGTACACAAAAAAACCTCTATCTATGATCTGTTTTCAGAAAATGCAATTATTAACACGCCTCTATTTTATCAAGTAGGTCCTGAATCACTAAAGCAATCTATGGCCGGTGGGTTTCAAGCTTTCCCCGATGCTACCTTTATCATTACAAAAGTACATGACTATGAGCGTAATGTTACTTGTAAATGGGCTGCTAATGCTACGCATTTAGGCGATTTTAACGGTGTTAATCCTACTAAAAAGAAAGTTTGTATCTGCGGAGAGACCTCTTTTATTTTCAATCAAGAAAATCAAGTTGTACACTATATTGCAACACTCAATATGAATGAGTTATTAACTCAGCTAGGACAGCAAGCAATCTCTCATAAACAATCACCGCAAGATCTACTGATCAGTAATGTAAAGCCTTTAATCACCTCGCTACAAAACTACTATAATACACTCACTGCCAGAGAATTTGAGTGTTGCTCTCTTTTTATCTCAGGCTTTAGCGCAAAACAAATTGGTCTTATGCTAAGCATATCGCATAGAACTGTGGAAACGTACCTTGAAAAGGTACGCTTTACCCTAAGTTGCACTAGCCGCATCCAGATGATTGAGAAATTTTTATCCGAGCAAACCTACTTTATACTACAAGATCTTGCACGCCTTTTAACGGTCAACTATTCAACTAATCTACTTCTTTAATACCCCGTATTTATTACGGATATTTTTTATTATTGCCCCATGGTTTAATAGATAAAAAGTTTTAGATTTTATATGAAAAAGTTTATCCTCGCCACTTTTTTTCTTACCTGCTCCATGGTTACAAGTGAAACCTACTCTTGTCCTTCTTGCCGTGAATCTCTACATTTAGAACACATTTCCCTGTTTGAAATTGTCAAACAAGACCTCTATATCCAGCTTCTAACGCAGTGGCTCAAACAAAACTCTCTACAAGAGAGCAGGGAGGGGAGCGTAGCTCAAAACTTCAATCTATACTGCTCCCTAGATCAAACAGCAGAGATGTGGGGTTCTATTTGCTGCCCAAATATGGATGAGGGTAAAATAATGAGCGATTATAAACCTTTATCGCTCCATCTATTTTTAGAAAGCCTCTTAAAAAACCTTAAAGGATCTCTGGTACAAGACCCCACTTTATTTATAGAACGGCGTAAATTGGCTGAAACAGCGTATGAAGATTACTACCGCACTTAATCAAATATAATCTTCCTCTTCTTTCTCTATTGCTTTTTCAATACTCTCAACACGCGCATTAAATGTTGCAAGCTCTGCGCCGCTCAGTTTACTTTTAAGTGTTGCTAGATCCTCTCTCATCTCGAGTTCTAATATACTCTTAAGGTCCTTATAATCGATATTCGCGCCCAGCTCTACCATCTTACTAGCAAGACTTTCCCACTCTTCTCGATTAAGCGCTTCTTGCTCTTCAAAGTGAGCCATTTCTTCTAAGTCACTAAACGATTCTCCATATTGATTGTACTCTTCGGGTTCATCATACACTCCTGTATTTGAATCAAATATCATTTGCCCTGTTTCACCCAGCTCTTCTCTAATTTCCGCATACCAGTCAATACCGCGCTCATTTGCCCAAGCAATTAAATTTTGATCCACCTCAGGAGCTATTTCCAACATTTCTGAATAAACATCCCAATCTGCTGCCGACTCATCAGCCGCGTAAAAGCGCATAGCAAAAGAGTCATCGTCCTGCTTGATCGCTTCTATAAATAACGCACTATCATACCCCACATTTTCAATTTTACCTGTTTTAAGTAGATGCTTTAATACTAAGGCTTTATCCTCTGTATCTAGAAACTGCTCATCCATTTTTTCCTGTACAGATTCTTTAAGGTTTTCATGCCATACACTATCGAGTAGGTCTAAATTTATCCCATTATGCTTGCAATAGATCAGCGCACCGGCAAAAGCGCTACCATCTTCTATTCCAGCTTGTTCTCTTGGCTTCAATCTATTAACGCTTAATAAATTACCCGATAAAGCTGCCATTTGTAGGGGAGTGATGCCATAAAAATCCTGCGCATCTACAAGGGCAATCTCTCTACTAAAGTCGCGTATAGTTCCATCAAAGGGGCCGCCATCGATAATAGCGGTGTAAACAGCGGGCATTTGTCGCTTAATTTCTACTGGATCCTCTTCCAAGGATTGAGCTAACAACTGAATAATTTGCTGTTTATAGTCGAGACAAAGAGTTTGCTTAAAAAGTTTTGAAACGCTTTGACCGCTATTTGCCGCTGCTGCTCGAATAAGGGGAGTATCATCTTGGCTCAATAGTAGTTTTATCATCGCTAGCACTTCTTCTAGTGTAGAGGAGCTATCCACTTTAGCCCAAAATGCTGTAATTCTTTGACGTTTAGCTTCAGCTGCGGCCAAATCTCTACTATTTCTTCTAATGGTTCTTTCTTTGCGCGCTAGTGGCTTTGGCGGCTCTTTCTTTATGCCGCTATACCCATTTAACACAGCAATTAATCCCAGCTGAAATGACACATCTTTTTCTTTCGCATATACCTCGGCTAATTTAACAGGATCAAGGTGGAAAAAACTCTAGTAAGTAAACTGACTAAAGCCCTACTCAGTACGCCCGCATCTTGAATCTGATTGCCATCTATAACAATATCTTTTCTACATTTTAGAAAGGGCATTAAATTTTTTGCCCAGCTATTACAATCATAGTGGGACTGGTTAATCCCTTTCATCGTTTTAAAGTGTATTTGCCCCCATAAAATAAATCCATGCTGCCTACTTAAGGCTCCAGCAAACTCTCTTTCCATCCGCTCTGGAAGAGCCGTCTCTATAGCGCCTCGAGCATCAAAAACCATCACTTCTCTTGGATCCAAGCCGCGTGTTTTTAACACAGTACCTATAAGTCTTGTCATTTCTTGAGGACTTTTGTAATGTGGATCTTTAGCATCTGCAAAATTTCCTGTAACTGTATCTGCTCCTTTAACCACTTTTATAGCAGCACATGGCTCTGGAAAATAAACCAATTGCGTTGCATGGCGCACACATAAATCCGCTTGCACTCCCAGCTCTAAAAATGGTTGGCCTGGACATTTTATAACATAGCCTGTAGAGCCAATCTCAAATGGCTTTTCTTTATAATGTTCATCCAACACCATAAAAGTACTTGGCGCTTTTGCATTTTGTCTGAGACTTTTCATATCATCATCCATAAAAAAGACATAAACATCGCGCTCATTGAGAGTGCGTAACTCTCCTACCAATGCCTTTGTTGCTGGCGCATTTTTAATCACATCACGGATCTCGCGGTAGGGCACCATATGTCCGCGGCCACGCCCTTCTACCTCTGCTAAAAAAGCTTGAGCCCCATACTTGCTCCGTTTTTTTAGCTGTCTATAAAAGTCATGCACCTTTGCATACGTAGTATCCACCCAAATATGTTTACCCTTGCCTTTGCCCTTCTTGCCCTTTGTTTCAACTAATTCTTGCCACACACCGTCCCACATAAATCCAAGAACGCTTGTAGCTACTTTATCTCTAAAACAAGTATCTACACGTTTTGCTAAAGAACCATTTTTACTATTAGAGAGCGAGCGCATTTTATTAAATCCTATCACCACTCCAAGACGCTTTCCAAGTTCAGTTGAACTCATTGTAACCTCTTGTTCAAACAAATTTAAAAGGGGAGGGGAGACTTTTTGTGTTTTCTGAATTTTAACTCTTTTTGTCAAAGCAGGAACCGAGGTTACAATGCTGCCTCTTTTCACCGGGCCGCTAGCTTTAGATGGTTTGGGAAATAAACGGTAAGCGCTATGAGGATTATCCAAAGCGGATGTAGGATAGGCTCCATCCATCTCTTCACCAGAAGAAGTATCTCCATCACTATCAATATCGCTACCAACTTTACACGGTATATTTACTACATAACTGGGATAAGCGGATGGTTTTCCTGCGCCGCCAAGAGGTTGTGATGACATGTTTTCTCCAACATAAATAAGTTTGCCCGGTAAATCCTACAACACATATGCATTTTTGTAAAATTTTAATTTTAATTTGCTTGCCGTCTGATTTTTTTTATTTAACTCTCACCTTGTAGTTAGTATAATTACATTCATCATACCTAAAATGAAAAATTCAAAATGAAAGAAAAAAAGTACAATAAAAGTGTTGAAGCCATTGCGAACCTCAGTTCAGTTCAATATAAAGTGACGCAAGAGAGTGGCACTGAACCACCGTTTACAAATGCATACTGTGATAACAAAGAAGAGGGGATTTATGTTGATATTGTGTCAGGAGAACCCCTATTTAGTTCGATAGAAAAGTATGATTCGGGTACGGGCTGGCCTAGCTTTTATGACTCAATTAAGAAAGAAAATATTGTAGAAAAAAAGGATGAAAGTCTGGACATAACAAGAGTAGAAGTGCGCTCTAAAAATGCAAACTCGCATCTCGGTCATCTCTTTCCTGATGGTCCAGAGAAAACAGGTTTAAGATATTGTATCAATTCAGCAAGTTTAAGATTTATACCTAAAGAGAACCTAACAGCCGAAGGTTATGCTGAATTTTCTAAATTATTTGATAGTAAGGACACAAATGAAAAAACTTAAAAGCATTGTGGTGGCTGGAGGCTGTTTTTGGGGACTTGAACATCTCCTTAGCAAGTTTAAAGGTGTAGTTGATACAGAGGCTGGATATGCTGGAGGAGATTTAATTGATCCCACTTACAATGAGGTTAAGACCGGAACAACGGGGCATGCTGAATCTGTTAAAATAACTTTTGATACGGAAGTTGTTTCTTTGCAGGAAGTATTACACTATTTTTTTAAAATCCATAACCCAACAACCGTAAACCAACAAGGTAACGATAAGGGTACTCAATATCGCTCAACGATCTTTATCGAAAATAAAGAGGATCAACGTATTGCTAAAGAAGTGATTAATGAAGTTAATGCACTTGCAACATTCTCTGATCCAGTTAGAACAACGCTTGAAATGGATAAAGTGTTCTACAGTGCTGAGAAGTACCATCAAAAGTATTTAGAGAAAAATCCCGGAGGATACTCTTGTCATTTCGAAAGAAGTTAGATCACAAGAGGGAGATCTACCCATTCGCAACGTCTGATAATTAATGTTATGTTATTTTTAGATAAAATTTTAGTATGGGAGAGAAAGACAGACTTTTTATGAGTTTAATTGCATGGTGTGTTTTCGGCTTTTATAGCTTTCTAACTTTTTCATAACTCTTGGGCTAGCCATCTTTTTTTCTTTTAAACGGTCCACAACTCCAGACTCTTCTAAATTTCTCATAGACGACTCTCCAGCTAAGTTGATATCAATCAAGCGTTCTAGCAAAAGCTCATCACGTGTAACTTTGGGGTAAAGAGCTACTCCTCCAGTTTTTTTGACTAGTTGGGGCAAAGGTGTTAAATCTGTCGGGCCTGAGGGATGGCAATAGAGCGACAACGTATATCTGTCCTGGTAGCGTGTTGTGTCTGAAGCTGCAACCATATACTTGGCGCTCATAAAGTAACCATTGGTTATATTTTGCAGTTGATCGCCCACTTTTAACATCAAACTATTTTTAGGAATATCTACCCATTTCCAGTTTCCTTTTTTGTCCTGTGCAAACAGTCCCTCAACTGTAGGACGTGGATTGAGCGTTATAAAGCCTATATCTGTATGAACTTCGTTCCACACTTTTTCTGAGCTATCTAAAGCAAAAGCCTTATTACACATAGTGCGAAAGGTAGTGGTATCACTATCGCCTAAAAAATTTGCAAATCTTCCTTTTTCTAAACCAAGGCTTTGCTCTATTAATTCTAAACTCTCTATGGCAATAACCATCATTTTATTACCGATAGAGGTCAAAGTTTTTAAAAACTGTTTAGAAGGTGTAAGATTGGGACACTCCTTACTAGGATGCAAGCTCAGCATAAAGCTCTCTTTTTGATCAGATAAAAAATGATCTTTTGCCCTTTCTATTCTTAAAGGACAATATCCCGTTTGGTAATTCCATTTACTACCAATAAATTTCCGCTTTTCGCTCTCAGGCTTTTGGAAAAATTTTTTACTCTCTAAAAAAGCCTTACTTAGCTCTTCTTCTTCTATAGGCACGCCGCAAATGAAAACGAACCCTTGCTCAACAAAACCTTTATTAATGATGGCTAAAATTTGTTCTTGTTTATCTGGACGGTGAAAATCAGCATAATGAATTACATTCTTTGCACATGGACCGCAGCAAGCTGCAAAAATTGATGTACTGGACAACAGCATAGCAAGTCCTACAACAATAACGCGTTTTTTCATCAAACACCTCCTTATAGCTATAAAACCTTTCTCGTTAAGCGATAGTAATTTTATCACTTAAGTATACACTTTGAATGGCTTGAAGTAGCTCTGTTCCTTTATCCATCGAGGTCTGAAAAGCTTTACGCCCACAAATCAGCCCCATACCACCTGCTCTTTTATTGATCACCGCTGTTTTTACCACATCAGCTAAATCATTATCTCCTGAAGCTCCTCCAGAATTAATCAACCCCACGCGGCCCATATAATTATTAATTACTTGGTAACGTGTTAAATCAATTGGATGATCTGAACACATCTCGTCATACATCGCAGGAATTTGCTTACCAAAACCAAGCGCTTTAAAACCCCCATTACAATCGGGTAGTTTTTGCTTGATAATGTCCGCGCCAATTGTCACGCCCAAATGGTTAGCTTGCCCGGTAAGATCAGCAGAATTGTGATAATCTACTTTTTCTTGCTTAAACGCACTATTTCTTAGATAGCACCATAAAATGGTTATCATCCCCAGTTCGTGAGCCATGGCGAAAGCTTTGGACACTTCCTGAATCTGTCTTCTTGAGTCGAGAGAGCCAAAATAAATAGTGGCACCCACACCTCTACATCCCATCTCATGAGCTTCTTTAATCGATGCAAATAACGTTTGATCATGCATGTTAGGATAGCTAAGTAGTTCATTGTGATTAAATTTTAGAATAAATGGGATCTTATGCGCATACTTTCTTGCCACACTACCCAGCACCCCACGCGTACTAGCCACACCATTACATCCACCATTAATCGCAAGTTTTACAATGTTTTCAGGATCGAAATAGATAGGATTGGGTGAAAAAGAAGCTCCAGCTGTGTGCTCAATACCTTGGTCCACAGGTAAAATAGAAACATACCCAGTACCTCCGAGTGTTCCATGGCCTAATAACGCTTGCATGTTTTGAACAACACGCACACTTCTGTCCGTTTGTAGAAAAACATCATCTATCCAATTTTTTGAAGGTAAATAGAGAGATTCTTTAGGTATAGTTTTACTAACGTGTGAAAGAAGAGACTCGCTCTCACTTCCAAGTAAAGATTCTATTTCGCTATACTCTATCAAAACCTTTCTCCTAAGTTACCAATTAAAAAGCCCTCTTACTCGTTATAAATGAAAAATATTTAACCAGCCATAAAATTTTTCTGTCGATATTAATTTCTCGTATAAACTATTCTTGTCTTAGTGCAAATTGAATGGACTACAAACCTATGGTTATAAAGGCCTTTATCAAAAAGTTTGTTATTTTGATCTTTTCTCTATGGACTGTTGTAACATTAACCTTTGTTATGATGATGTCCATACCTGGTGATCCTTTTATGCAAGATCAACCTATTCCCCAAGAGATTTTAGATAACATCCACCGCCACTATGGCCTAGATCAACCTCTCTATGTTCAATACATCAAGTATTTAAAAGGTGTGGTCACATTCAACCTCGGTCCCAGCTACAAATATGAGGGACGTCAAGTAGAACAAATCATTGCTGAAGGAATACCCTCTTCTTTATTAATAGGTATCCAAGCTCTCTGCATGGCCACCTTTGTAGGCATTACTCTTGGAGCGATCGCCGCCTATTTCAGATCCAAATGGCAAGATCACCTTTGTATGGTGATCGCTGTAATCGGTATTTCTGTTCCCAGCTTTCTTATGGCCACGTTTCTCCAATATGTTTTTTCTATCCAACTTAGCATTCTCCCTGTAGCAAGGTTAGAGTCATACGCACACACTATTTTGCCCACAATAGCTCTTGCTTCTATGCCTATGGCTTTTATCGCAAGGCTTACAAGAAATAATATGATCGATGTGTTTGAACAAAATTTTGTCACTGTAGCCTATGCTAAAGGACTCACCACCTTCCAAGTATTTAAATCTCATGTTTTAAAAAATAGCATCTTGCCTGTAGTTACTTACCTTGGTCCACTCACCTGCTCTATTTTAACCGGAAGCTTTGTGATTGAAAAAATTTTCGCTCTTCCTGGCCTTGGAGGCTGGTTTGTCAACTCTATTATGAATCGGGACTACACACTAATTATTGGCATCACACTTTTTTATAGCACTCTGCTATTAACCGTTGTCTTTCTTCTTGATCTTATCTACCCTCTTTTAGATCCACGTATCAAGTCTTCTAATACTAAAATGGTTAAAAAAGGTTACTATGGATAAAACGCTTAACCCTCCAATACCTAGCCACCATAATATTACAGCACCTGTAGGAGGACGTAGTTACTTAAAAGAGAGCTTTACTACCTTCTTTGAAAATCCTATCGCAAGTAAAGCCTGCTTTTTTTTAGTCTTCATTATACTCGCCTCCATCATCATCCCTTTCTTCTCTCCCTACTCCTTCTTTGAAACCCATCTAGCCAATAAAAATTCCTCTCCAACTCTTACCCACTGGTTTGGTACCGATGAATTAGGGCGCGATATTTTCACCCGTCTTTGGTGGGGAGGTAGAGTTTCTCTTCTTATCGGCTTTGCTGCCGGAATATTGGATGTTTCTATTGGCGTTGTTTATGGGTGCATAGCAGGTTTTTTCGGGAATAAACTCGACGAACTATTAATGCGCATTGTTGACATATTATCTTCACTCCCCTCACTACTGATCGTCATACTTTTAGTCGTCATCATCGAACCTGGTCTTTTTACTATTATTTTATCTCTCGCCTTTACAGGATGGGTTACCATGGCCCGTATTGTCAGAACTTCTGTTTTACAACTCAAAGAATTAGATTTTGTAAAAATGGCTGTCATGATTGGCGCCTCTAAAAAACGTATTATTTTTAAACACCTTGTTCCTAATATGCTAGGATCTATTATCACCACCGCAACGCTCTCTGTTCCCAGCGCTATTTTTGGTGAGGCTTTTTTAAGCTTTTTAGGTTTGGGCGTTCAAGCACCTTTAGCCAGTTGGGGCAGTATGGCCAGTGATGGTTTAACAGCTCTTGTTTTTTATCCTTGGCGTATTTTTTTTCCCGCTCTATTTATTTCACTAACTATGCTCGCTTTTAACCTCATCGGTGATGGTATAAGAGATGCTTTTGATCCCAAGGTGAAATCATGAATAAGCTATTAGAAATCAATAAGCTCTCCCTTAGTATAGTGAAAAAAAAGGGCTCTATTTCTATTTTAAAAGAGATCTCTATCACCCTTGAAGAAAACAGTATTGTAGGCATTGTAGGACAATCAGGATCGGGAAAATCTATGTTGGCAAAATCAATTTTATCCCTCCATCCTCTAGGCACCTCTTTAAAAATGGAGGGAAGCGTAACCTTTGAAGGAAAAAATCTCCATACCATGAAAGCAAAACATTTAAGGTCCGTGCGTGGTAAAGAGATCGCGATGATTTTTCAAAACCCCATGTCTTGTCTTAACCCCACGTTAAAAATTATCCATCAAATGGAAGAAATTGTTTTAACGCACTACCCTAAATATCCAAAAAAATTACTACAAAAACAAATTTTGGAATCTTTTATCTCCGTAGGCATCAACAACCCAAAAGAGCGCTTACTACAATACCCTCATGAACTTAGCGGCGGTATGCAGCAACGCGTAATGATCGCTATGATGATGCTCCTAAATCCCAAAGTTTTAATTGCAGACGAACCTACAACGGCCCTGGATGTTACCGTTCAAGCTCAAATATTAAAGCTCTTGAAACGGTTACAAAAAACAACGCAATTGAGTATTTTATTCATTACACACGATCTTCTTCTAGCGCATTGGCTCTGCGATACAATTTATGTCATGAAAGAGGGCAGTATTGTAGAAAAAGGCTCTACCGACCAAATCTTTAACCACCCCAAACATCCTTATACGCAAAAACTGATTCAAGCATTGCCTGTTTCTGGAATAATGCCTTCTCCCCTATTTTCCCCTGGGGAGGGCTTTAAGGATAGAGAAAAAGAGAGTAGTAAAAGTTTAGTATGACAAACGAGTATAAAAACATAATTTCGGTTAAAAACTTAACCAAATATTACCCTCTAAAAAACAAAACTATAAAAGCTTTATCCTCTGTTTCTATAGATCTTAAAAAAGGGGAAACTTTGGGATGTGTGGGAGAATCAGGATCGGGAAAATCTACTTTAGCAAAAATGTTAACAGGCTACGACAAACCCTCATCAGGATCAATTACCCTTGCCGGCAATGATCTTTTAATGCTCCAAAAAAATGATCCAAAACGTCTCTCCTCCATTATTCAATATATTTTTCAAGATCCCGATTCATGCTTAAATCCTAGAATGACCGTGGGAGAAATTGTAGCAGAACCTATTGTCATCCACAGGCGCCTGCCCAAAAGTCATATCTCTGCGTATGTTGCGGAACTCTTTAGCCTTGTTGAGTTAAACCCCACGTGGATTTACAAATATCCCCATGAACTTAGCGGCGGAGAAAAACAGCGTATAAGTATTGCTAGAGCTCTTAGCTTAGGACCAGAAATTTTGATTTGTGATGAGCCCATATCGGCCCTGGATGTGATCACCCAAGAGAGTATTTTGTCTCTATTTCAAAATTTGAAAAAAATAAACAACTTTACTTCTTTATTCATATCTCATGATTTATTGCGTACACGCTTTATCTCTGACCGTATTGCTGTCATGTTTGCAGGCCACCTTGTAGAAGTAGCTCCTACAGAAGATCTTTTCACCGCTCCTAAACACCCCTATACACATAGCCTACTTTCAAGCATCCCTCTCCCCTCTCATAAAGATAACAAAGCTGACTACCTTGAAGAGGAGATTGCATCTGCTATAGATGAAACTCCAACTAAGGGATGCGTCTATTCTAATCTATGTAAATATGCAAAAAAAATCTGTTTTGAAGAAGCTCCAGAAACTAGAACTATTGCAACAAACCACCGCGTAGCTTGTCACCTTTATGACGCTCGGTTTTAATCTTATTGATTTTCAAGTTTAGGAAAAAACACACAAGAATGCTTTCAATTACTGACTAAAGCGACGAATATCATAAAACTTAATTTGAGCTCCTGCATGATTTCTACCAACCGAGTTCTTGGAAGTTCCTGCTACTAGCGTCGTTTCATTAAGCTTCATTAATTTATTGACTTCATGAGAACCACTTTTAATAGTATGAACGCTTCGAGCCTCCCTAACATCCCAAAATTTAATTAAACCATCTTCTGCACAGCTAGAAAAAACCTGTTGAGCTATACTTTCTGCAGCCCACACTCTACCTTTTCCATGCTCATTCCACTGCCTAACTACTGTTTTTTTAGTTAAATCCATTACTTGTACTGCACCACCGAACCGTGTGATTCCAAACTGATTCTTAGACTCATCAAGAGGCAATAAAGATGAAATAAATGGTCGTTGCCACTTAACTCTTTTTCCCTTACCAGGAGAAGAAATTTTTATTTTTTTACCTTCTGGAAGAACTTCTTCCTCATAGTTCCAACCCGCCATAGTTTTATTCCACAAATTAACCGTACCACCCGTAACTGTTAGCAATCTATCCTCACTTAAAGGCTCTATTGCATACACCCAATCATTACGATGTGCTACAGTAGAATGAGCTGTTCTACCCTCTATAAAGTTGTATTCGTCAAACAACGTCGGAAAACCTACAAAAAAACCAGGTCTAAGAGCATCTACCCCTTTTGCTAAACAGTTTACCCTTTGCCTATTATATGCACGACTCACATGGCCACGCCCTGGTAGGGTTATCTGAATATCTCGTACATAGGTTCCATCTGTTTTCCAAAGAGAAACCCTACCACTGCGATCAGCACTGAGCCAATAAACGTCATTGATTACCTCCACAGCAGTAATCCAATTTCTATTACTACTCTGAGTAGGTTCTACCTCGCTAACCACGCTTACCCGCTTACCAGCCTTATCCCACTTGTATAGACAATTATCTTTAGAGCCACTAACAAAGGTTCCATCTGAGAGTCTATTTAATGTATGAATATCATCAAGATGAGCATCATCTATGACAAACACTAGCTCCTTCCTACCACTACTACCACTAGAATGTACCTTTTCAGCACCCCCTCCTCCTGCAGAAGCGATCCTATCACCACCACCGATATGCTCTATTTTTTCAGGACAGGAAAGTAAATACTCTGTAGTAGAACGTTTGTACCGACCCCTCCATTCATGGACTATCTCAAATCCTTTTTTACGGAAAAACATTAAAGATTCTTGCTTGGTTTCACTCACTGTTACATGAATACCCCGGTGAGCTAAGCCTAACCTTCGTACCTCTTCCTTCACCTTATTAACTAGAGCTGAACCAAGACCTCTACCTGAATTATGAGAAGAATTATCAACAAAAAGCGATTTGATCTCAATGCTGTCTGTGACCCCAAAATCCTTAAACTCGTCGCTTAATACGGTTTTAAACGCAAGCACCCCTACAGAAAATTCCCCTTCATAAAGTAAATAACATCTGCGATCAGTACTCTGCCTAATCTGCTCAAGAGCCTTTGCCTGAGAACCGTAGAGTGGCTCTAAAATCCTATTAAATATCTCTGTAAGAACAGGCATCTTTTCTAGGTTTTCTCCTCCTACCGGGTAAAACCTTCTCACTGGAGCATGCTCAACAAGAAGTGCCCCCACAACATCTGCTCTTCTTAATGCTGTACTCATACCTTTATCTGTCCTTTTTTATTGTTTCACTGCTTGATGAAACACCAAGTGTCTTTAAATAAA
>NVUK01000041.1 GCA_002401865.1 Candidatus Aerophobota bacterium
CTAACATCGATATCGCGCACAGTTAACTTGCTCATGGTAGCTGTATCCTCTTTTACAAATCTTGAAAAGGGTTTGAATTTTGATCAAATGAGGGGTGTTTTCTTCTGTTTTTTAGTTCGGTTTTAATAGAAAATAGCAGATCGTTGTCAAACTTTTGAAAAGAAGCCCATTTAAGGTAGTTGAGAGGAACATCTTTGAAGGGGAGTCCTTTATGTTTTCCCAGGGGCATTTTTTTCATAAAAATAGGTTTTTGTAACCGTTTCATGATACTTGCGCCACTGTCGAAACCAAGAATGTCGACCAGTTTTTTAAAAATTTCAATATTTAGTAAAACATCTTCCATAGCTCGGTGCAATACTCTTTTAGGGAAAGAGAAGTGATTTTGAAGCCCCTCTAAAGAGTTGGTTTCGCTTTCACCATAAAGACGGGCTAGTCTTAGTGTGTCAATTGAGGGTATTTTTTGAATAGTTGTGGGAATAAGGTGGGTTTTTGCAGCGTTGGCGATCATATCAATATCAAAGTCAATCTTGTGTCCTACAAGAATCGCACCATCTAGCTGACTTAAATACTGAGGTAGTGTGTCTTGAACAAGGGGCTGACCTTTAATCATATCTTGTGAAATATGGTGAATAGCCACACTCTCAGCAGGAATAAGACGTCTAGGGTCGATTAAAGTTTGCTGTTGGTGAAGAACCTCTTTAAAGGTGAATTTAACAAGAGCAATTTCAATGATATGATCATTTTCCCTGTCTAGGCCGGTTGTCTCGCAGTCGAGGCAAACAAAAGTGTCGTTTAGCATTATTCCCATAATAAAGTATCAATTTGAGTGATTAAATGTTCCCTACATCTTCCTTCTTTAACAGAATAGGGGATAGGGGAATATTCTCTCAAGGAATCCTTTATATTGCGGAAGTTTTTATGTTTTTCACTCTGATTTAGCTTGTCTGTTTTGGTTATCACAGGGATTACTTTTATTGTTCCTGATAAAAAAGATAAAAATTCTTCATCTGCAGGCTGTAGACCTCTTCTTGAATCGATCAGAAAGAGTAAAACGTCAATTTTTCTGTTTAAGAAAAAATATTCCAAATGTTCTCCCCACTCTTTTTGCATTTTTTTCGCCACCTTGGCGTAACCATAACCGGGAAGGTCAACGAGGTAAAAGGCGTTATCAATCAAGAAATAGTTTAGGCGCTGGGTTTTTCCTGGTCTGGAAGAGACTTTAGCAACTGCTTTTGATCCTAACAGGTGATTGATAAGCGAGGATTTCCCCACGTTCGATCTACCGACAATAGCAAGCTCTTTAAAGCGTTTTCCTGTAGGACTTTTTGTAGTGGGCCACTGAGCCTCTTCTAAGGCTGAGATAAGAAAGTGTGAGTGTCTAAAGCTTTTCTTTTTCACGCGATGGATTCTCCTACTAATGGCTTTCCCAGCTCAATTTTATATGTTCGACTCTCCTGCCCTGCATAGGCAATGTGGATGCGGATTGTATTTTTTGGTAAAAGCTTTTCAATAACTTCAGGCCATTCTATCAAACAGGTCTGGTCGAGGTAGTCTGTAAAACCCATGGATTCAAAGCTTTCAGCGGTTTTGATTCTGTAGAGGTCAAAATGGTGTATTGGGTGGCTATTGCCATAGGTTTGCACATAAGTAAAGGTAGGACTAGTAATAGAGGAGGGGCAAATGTTTGCTTTTATTGCGATGATTTTTTTGACTAGGGTAGTTTTCCCTGCGCCTAGTGGGCCATAAAAAGCGAAGATAGAGGAGTTTTCTTGTGCTAGGTGGAGCAGTTTTTCGGCAATAGTGTCGATTTCATGTAGAGAGCAAGAAGAGACCAAAGCGTGTTGAGGCATAAAAAAAACTTCCCTTCTGATTGAGTTAACTTTTTTGCTGGTTAACTACTCTTCAAGCCAGCGATCAACATGTTTGGACAATGAGTCAAAAGAGGAGACGTCTTCAAAAAATCTTTCCACGGCTGCATCATCTAAGTGAGTTTGAATAAATTGCATAAAAGTTGTTTCAATTTCAAAACGGTTTTGAGCAGGAACATCCATAAAATTCATAGGTTTGAGCTGGTTTTTTTCGAAATCTTCGACAACGGACGCTCTGTCGTTGAATAGCTTTCCTGTAACACCAGAAGAAAACACTGTTTTCGAGATCGTCTTTTTATGTTCTTGGACATAATTTTTGATGATAGCAGGATCTTCAGAAACGAAAAAACGTTTGACTCTCATGCCATTGAGGCGTTCTGTGTTTTCAGGACATGTAGAAACCCAGTCGTAGATGGCGTCTTGAGCGTTAGGGTGCGTATTGTCACCAAACACTTTGCCAGAGTAAGGGCAGATATAAATTCGTCGTGTCTTGGCGTTAACAGCAGGCTTGCCAATTTTAATTTTAATTTCGGTCTCTCGGCAAAGTTTTCCTTCTCCATCTACTTTTTTGATAAGAGAGTCTTTACTCTGGTAGATAGTCTTTTCTTTAACAAAGAGAACAGGTTGGATGTTATACTTCTTTTCTAGGAAGAAGAAGTAAGTGGTGAGTAGATCTGCTTTTTTATTTTTTAATAAAAAACTCTCTAATAAGCTTTTTAGGCTTTCAGAAATCAGGGTTTCAGTCATTTTTTCCTACAAATTTCAAGTACTTTCCGGTGCTAATAGTACACGGAGAGGGCATTATTTTTCAAGGCCCAAGTTTTGTAGATAGAATTAATTTTATTGTAAGCGGCAAACTTTTTGATAGGTTGATTTAGAGAGAATAATATGGTATAATTGTGAATTGAAACGCTTAAATAATTTTTCAAAGAGGGTGTGATTATGACTTTAAAAAGTACTTTGATAGAGACAGATGGATATGAACTTGTTTTAAGGATGGAAGATGCTTCAGTGGGTCTCCATGCAATTATTGCAATTCATGACACAACTTTTGGTCCAGCTTTGGGTGGAACACGGATTTATCCTTATGCTAATGAAGAAGATGCTCTTTACGATGTGCTTCGTTTAGCTAAGGGAATGACGTATAAATCTGCGGTTGCAAAATCTGGTTTTGGAGGAGGAAAAAGTGTTATCATAGCCGATCCTAAAACGGAAAAAACACCGGAACTATTAAGGGCTTTTGGCCGGGCTGTTGAGTCTCTTGCAGGGAAATATATTTGCGCTGAAGATGTAGGATGTACGACGGAAGATGTAGGTATTATCCGTGAGGAAACAAAGCATGTTGTAGGACTTGATTTTCCTGGCGGTAGTGGTAATCCTGCTCCATTTACCGCAAGAGGTGTCTATCGCGGTTTACAGTCAGCTCTTTATGAGAGAACAGGAAATAGAAGCGTTCAAGGTAAAACAATAGCCATCCAAGGTCTTGGTAGCGTTGGGAAGTGGCTTGCGCGTTATCTTTTTTGGGAAGGGGCTAACTTAATTGTTACCGATATTAATAGTGAACTGAAAAACGATTTTGTGCTTTCTGTTGGAGCTAAGTGGGTAGAGCCGGAGGAGATTTATGCTGTAGAGTGTGATGTGTTTGCTCCGTGCGCTATGGGAGGCGTGTTGACGGCTGAGACGGTAAAGCTTATTCAGGCAAACATTGTTGCAGGAGCTGCTAATAATCCACTTAAGACAGAGGAAGTGGGCGAGATGTTGCACCAGAAAGGTATTTTATATGCACCCGATTTTGTGATTAATGCAGGTGGCCTTGTTAATGTATGTTACGAGGTTAGCGCTAGTGGATATAGTGCAACAAGTTCAAGAGATACAGTAGATCAAATTTTTTCTACGCTTATGAGCGTTTATGATTTAGCGAAGAAAAATGGTTGCTCTACAGAGAGAGCAGCTCTTTCACTAGCAAAGCGCCGTATTGCGGAAAAACAAGAGATAAGCACTGTTTTAATTTAATAGCTTTAGAGCATACGAGAAAGGTTTTTTATGGCGAATTTGAAGCGGGTTGTGCTTAGCGCTCTCAGGCAGATGATTATTGAGAGTTTTGGCGATCAAATAGGTGAGGATTTTGATCCATCGACTATAGAGGTAACGCAATCCACGCAGCCACAATTTGGTCACTACCAGACAAATTTTGCGATGAAAATGAGTAAGCAGCTAAGGCAAAATCCGAAAAAAATTGCTGAAAAATTATTAGAAGCGTTTGACGGTGAAACGTATAGCGCTTTGGAATCTATGGACGTGAAAGGGCCTGGATTTATTAATATAACGCTTAAAAGCACATTCTTATCTCAAGCAATTAATGCGCTTTCTAAAGACGCTCAGTTAGGCATAGAGCCTCCCACAAAAAAAGAAAAAGTTATTGTTGAATTTTCTTCTCCCAATGTAGCCAAAGAGCTGCACGTGGGGCATTTAAGGTCTACGATTATTGGAGAGAGTATTGCGCGCCTTTTTGAGTTTTTAGGTCACGATGTGTTAAGGCTAAATCATATAGGGGATTGGGGAACGCAGTTTGGGATGTTGATCCACTATTTAAAGACGCGAGAAGAGTCAGTTTTAAAAGGGGAAAAAGAGGCGACTCTTTCTCAGCTTATGGGATGGTACCGTAGTGCAAAAGCTTTATTTGATAAAGACCCAGACTTTAAAAAAGCATCGCAGCAAGAAGTGGTGGCGCTACAAGGGGGCGACAAGGTAGCCCTGGGTGCATGGAAGAGAATATGTGCTATTTCTAGCCGAGGATTTAATTCCATTTATGCCTTATTAGATGTGAGCGGCCAAGAGAGAGGGGAATCCTTTTATAATAGGTATTTGGCTAAAATGGTGCAGATTTTTGAAGACAAAGGGTTGTTGGAAGTTTCTGATGGGGCCAAGTGCGTCTTTTTAGAAGGTTTTAAAAACAAAGAGGGTGATCCTCTTCCTCTAATTTTACAAAAATCAGATGGGGGCTACAACTATGCGACTACTGATGTTGCGGCACTTTATCATAGAGTAAATGAAGAAAAAGCGGACCGAATTATTTATGTAGTAGATTCTGGACAGTCACTCCATTTTCAAATGATTTTTGCGGCGTGTAAAAAAGCAGGCATTTTAGATGAGAAAAAAGTACGTGTTGAGCATGTGCCTTTTGGCGTTGTTCTTGGAGAAGATGGGAAAAAGTTTAAAACACGGTCAGGAAAAACAGAAAAGCTTATTGATTTACTGACAGAAGCGGTTTCTCGGGCGAGCAAGGTACTGGCGGAAAGAATGGACTCTCCCAAGCCTGGGGAAGTGGAGGTTTTAGGTAAAGTTCTTGGCCTTGATGCGATTAAATATGCCGATCTTTCTTGTCATAGGATTAAAGATTATGTTTTCAGTTATGACAAAATGCTTAAATTTGAAGGGAATACAGCTGCTTATCTACTTTACTCTTATGTTAGGATTCAAGGGATTAAGCGAAAAATCCAAAATGTTGAAAAACTATTAGAAGGGGCAGAAATTACATTAGAGCACCCTTCAGAGACCGCGCTTGCGTTGCATTTACTCCGTTTTGGTGAGAGTCTGCAGATGATGGACAAAGATCTACTTCCCAATAGGTTGACAGATTATTTGTATGATCTAGCAGAAGCTTTCCATGCCTTTTTTAGAGATTGCCATGTGCAAGGAAGCGAGCACGAGGCCTCCAGGTTGAAGCTGTGCGTGATTACTGCAAGCATGCTTGAGCAAGGGATGCAAATCTTAGGCATGAAGACACTCGATAAGATGTAGTTCTTAGTTTTTTTATTTTTTCTATACAGAGATTAAAGTTTTGCTCTGTTTATGGGGTATTTCCTCAACGAAGTGGGGAACGGCGTAGCCGGGCATTTCGTCTCTTAATTCTAAAAGCCATTTTTTTGCAGGTGCTATTTCGCTATTGAAATGGTGGGCGCCTTTTACTTTGTCGAGTTTATGTAAATAGTAGGGCGTGATGCCGGCAGTCACAAGCGTTAAAAAAAGTTCTTTTAAAGCCTTTTTCGAATTGTTAACTCCGTTAAGAAGAACGCTTTGGGCGAGTACTGTAGCGCCAATACTTTTCAGTTTTTTAACCGACTCTATAACAGCGCTGTCGATTTCCGTAGCGTGGTTGATGTGAAGAACAAAGACAAGAGTTTTAGAGAGTGTTTTCAGTTGAGTGAGAAAATTTGGAGAAATCCTTTCAGGGACACCAATAATAAAACGGGAGTGGAAACGTATTATTTTTACATGCTTAATCTGGTCGATTGCCTTTAGCAGGGGTTGGAGCTTATGTGTGGAGAGAGAAAGAGGATCTCCGCCGCTTAAGATTACTTCGTGGATGGTAGGGTTAGAGGCAATATAGAAAAGTTCCTTCTCAAAAGATTTATCCTCAGTTTCATAGGGGAAATTTTGGCGAAAGCAAAACCTGCAGTGCATAGCGCAGGCTGAAGTTACCAGTAGCAAAACGCGGCCTGGGTACTTGTGTAAAAGTTTAGGCGCTTTAGTAAAGTCTTTATCACAGACAGGGTCGAGTATAAAATCTTGTGAACTTTGCTTTTCTTTAATAAGGGGTACAAATTGTAGAAAGAGGGGATCTTCAATATTGTTTTTTTCTATTTTTTCTGCCAAACGTCTGGGAAGATTGAGAGGGAACGGGGGAAGGTTTAAGCAAAGCGCTCTTTTTGCAGGGTCGAGACTTAGAAAATCTAACAAAGGTTCTAATTTTGTAAAATTTTGACGTAAAATTTGTTTCCAAGAAAGAGGTGGTTTATCCATGAAAAACAGTATAAAGCAGATGCTTAATTAGAGACAGCTACTATCTTTTTAAAAAAAATTATACTGCAGCGACTGCTGGAAGAGGTTCTTTTGCGGTAACTTTTTTACATTTTGCGCCTAAGGTAATCAGTTTTTTTGCTACGCACTCATACCCTCTTTCTAAATAGTTAAGGCCAAAAAGGTGGCTCTTTTCAGGTGCAATAAGCGCTGCCATTACGTAGGCAAAACCTGCACGCAGGTCAGGGATTTGGATATTGCCCCCTTTTAAAGTGGCTCCTCCCTGGATAATGAGGCTGTGCAAGTGGTTTTTGCCATGAAAGCGGCATGTGCTTGGCCCTAAACAGTCAGTAAATAACTGGGCTTTGACGCCCATTTCTCTTAGCGCCTCAATATAACCAAAGCGGTTTTCATATACAGTTTCGTGGATAATAGAGGGTTTTTTAGCTTGAGTTAGCAATACCGCAAAAGGTTGTTGCCAGTCAGTTAAAAATCCTGGATGGACATCGGTTTCGATATGCACACCTCCGATTAAAGGCTTGGTGTAGAAAAACTCAATGCCCTCATCAAAAGTTTTAAACTCGCCCCCGCTAGAGCGCAGTGCATTTAAAAAAGAGGTCATGTCCTGCTTTTTTGCTCCTTTAACAAAAACTCTGCCCTTAGTTGCAATCGCTGCCATACCATATGAGGCTGCTTCAATACGATCTGTAACAACAAAATGTTCTGTTGGATGAAAATGGGTAGTTTTCTGGACATGGATAGAGCGGTTTTCTTTAATTGATATGTTTACCCCAATTTTTTGTAAAAATAAAATCAGGTTAGAAACTTCAGGCTCAATAGCCCCATTTTTTATTACCGTTTCCCCTTCTGCATGCGTAGCTGCTAAAATAGCATTTTCTGTTGCCATTACTGAAGGGTAGGGAAGATTGATAGTGGTTCCTGTTAGTCCTTGTGCATTTCTAGCTTTATAGACAAAGCCTTTACCTGTTTGGACTTCTTCTATTTCTGCGCCAAGCGCGCGCAGTGCTAAAAGATGAAAATCGATAGAACGTTTACCAATATTACACCCTCCAAGTGCTGGGATAGTGATTGTTTCACGCGTTCTAGTAAGTAACGCTCCTAAAAGTAGAATAGGTAGACGGTTAGATCCTGAAAAGGACATGGGAATAGTTGCACTTGTGATCTGTTTTGTTTGCGCTGTGATAACACCGTCTTCTCGGTCCCAATAAGCTTGCATACCAGCGGCTTTGCACAACTGCAAAGTGATCTCCACTTCTTGAATATTAGGCACGTTAAAAAAGGTGTGTAAGTGGCTTGATAGCATGGAAGCTACAAGAAGTTTGGAGATAGCATTTTTAGCTCCTCTAATCTGCACTTCACCATTTAATGGGTGGTTTCCCATGATTTCAAGATGGTCAAGAGAGGGGGAAGTATACATAATTTTTGCAAACAATTTTTTCGTAAATAGGACTTGATTTAGAGACTACCAAAAGCAAACCCTTTTCTACAAGAAGCTATATCGTATGGAAATATTATTGTTTTTTATAAAGCTAGCTTCTACGGTTTTAACCACTCAAGAAGAGAGAAACCGAGCGTTTTTATTAGATTTAATTTTCTTATGCGCCTGTTGACAAGTTTTATCCCTTCACTTGTAATTACTCTAGCTTCTGGAGATGCTTTTAAAAAAGCTGCATTAGATACGTTTTCTTGATAGGCTTTAAAAGCGCGTTCAGCGCGCTGCTTTTTTTCTAACAAAGTTTTTATTGCTGGGTATTTTTCAGTAAGGGTTTTCAAGGGTGTTTGCATACAAGCAAGGTGTCTACCTTTGTAATCGGTTGCTTCACATAAGTAAACAAGCTCTCTTCCTGTTTCTATGGAGCCCAGTGCTTCTGCAATAGTAGTCACGTTTTTAAGCGATATATCTGTATCACATAGAGAAAAAGTACCGCGTGTAGCATTAAAAAGTGTGTTGGCAGGTTTAGAGTCAACATTGCCAATGATGATTTCAGTTAAAGAGGCTAAAAGAAAATTTTGCTCATATTGTGCATCTAATCTGAAAAGAGCATTTAAAAAATCGACTGCAGTTAATTGATATTGAATCTGTTGTTTATTCGAATGCTTTTGTTGCATTGCTATTTTCAGCTGTTGCAATGATGTGTAGCGGGTCGTATCAATTTGGTTGTTTTTACAAAAAAGTGCAAAATTTTTGCTTGTTAAAAGCGAAGAGGCATTACCAAAAGCAATCCAGAGTTCAAAATCTTCTACGCTTTCAAAGGCTTGTTGCTTGAAAGGGGCGGATATAACCCAGTTTTTCAAATGTTGTTTAAGATCTTGCGAGCCTTGTTGAAATGGTTGTAGCATCAGTAAACAGTTATCTTCTGTTTTAAAAACAGTAGAAGGAAGAACCGTTTCAGGGAAAAGATAGTGAGTAAAAGGCGCTGCGACAAATGCTGCTAATTGAGGATTTATGTCAAAAATAGAGAGAGGTTCTCCATGACGCTTTGTTCCTGCTTGGTGGTATAACCGGGCTAAATCCAATTTTTTTCCTTTATAAGTGTGCTCTGCTGTTGTGATAAGTGTGGCTCCCTGGCCCGAGTTTTCCATAGGGAGCATGCTTGTCACATGGGGTGCTTTTATAAATGGAGCGCGTATAAGAGTATTTACTACAGCTTGGTTGAAATTGAGGGGCTGCGAAGAACTGGATGATGAGCTACTGGCTACCGCATGGGAGGAAGACCCTAGTTGCAGTGTTAGCTTGGGTCTTTTCTTTTTAAATCCGTGATTTGAGGTGTTATCAGGTGATGGCGTTGTGTTTTCACGTTCTTTTTTAAATACGTTGGTAACGTTTGTTGTGTTTAATTGCCCCTGGTTATTAGAACTGCTTTCAGGTGCTTTTCTTTTAGTATGTGAAGTAGTTGTAGGTTGAATGCTCATAATTACCCCTTAATTAATGAATCTATTATAATTATACTTAAATACCTTGATTTTTTATATGTTTTTTGTTCTTTTAATCGACCCATACAACTACTTAAGCGGCTGTTTTTAAGCTATTTAAACAGTTTTTATGTCGATTTAAACTTTTGTTGTTTGTTGGTATGTTATTAGCAGCGTGTTATTATGTTATAATAAATAATGTTATTATAACGGAAGAAGGGGGAAGTTATGGCGTTTCATGTAGTAAGTAGTTCAAGTGGTGACACCATGGTCAATAGATTTAGAAAAGCAGCGCGCAGGCAAATAGCTGTAAATACAGTGACCACAAGCGTTACAAGGGTAGCTCTAGAGAGTATGGGGCAATTTATGAAAGTAGCTCAACAATCAAGGACACTGCCAAATATGTGCCGTGTTGCGGTATTACTTGGACGTATTGATACAAGAGTAGAATCACGTAGAGAGCAGGCGTCATATGATGTGCCTCCTGGAATAAGTGTTCCTAATGTACCCACATTTTCAATAGATATCGACTTGGAAGATGGCGAAATAGAGCAACTTAAGCAAGCGGAAAAAGAGTTAAAAGCTTTCATGGAGCGTAAAGAAGCAAAGCTTGATGGGGAAACTGATAAACACAAAGTGATGCGTATTAGGAGTAAAATGCAGAGCGCTGCTAAAGCAATCGAAGCTTTAAGACAGGTTATATCTTTGGCTAAAGTAACACAAGGTGGAGCAACAGCAGCACTACCTACAGTGTCTTGGACTCAAACTGGACAAGCGTTAGCCTCAGCAGCAATGGCGGAAGAAGCAGGGATGCCTATTCCAAGACTGGGAGGAAGAGGCTCCACTCCTACTTCTTCATCAAGATCTGGTTCAAGTTTATCAAGCTTTGGTTCAAGTTTATCAAGACCTGGTTCAAGTTTATCAAGCTTTGGTTCAAATTCATCAAGACCTGGTTCAAGTTTATCAAGACCTGATTCAAGTTTATCAAGCTTTGGTTCAAGTTTATCAAGACCTGATTCAAGTTTATCAAGACCTGATTCAAGTTTATCAAGCTTTGGTTCAAGTTCATCAAGATCTGGTTCAAGTTCATCAAGATCTGGTTCAAGTTCATCAAGATCTGGTTCAAGTTCATCTTGGACGTTTGGCCCACAATCACGTTCACAATCACGTTCACAATCCCGCTCAGATTCACTCTCACGTTCACGCTCTGTAACGGCCTCACCTGTGTCAGCGAGACAGTCGCCTGCATTGATGGTCGCGGCAGTAAGATCTCAACTCAGCGCTGAAGAGCCGATGTTTGATGTAAATGAAGGTGTTTTAAAACCAGAATTTACTAACAGTTTAGCATCTATTAAAGAGCACGCTTATAAAGAGCACGCTTAATAAACATCTAGCAGTAAACGTTTACTGCGAATCAAGGATTTCAGGTACGCTTTAGCCCCTTCTCGGGGCAAAGCGCCTTCTTTTTCAAAGATATGCATCAAAGCTTCTTTGACATCTTTAGCCATAAATTTGGCATCACCACAAATATAAACATGGGCTCCCTTGGACTCTATTTGCTCAAATAAATGTCTCGCTTGCTCTAAAAGCAAATGTTGCACATACCTCTTCTCTTTCTGGTCTCTAGAAAAGGCTGTAAATAGCTTAATGAAGCCCTTATCTGCCAAATTATGCATGTAGTACTGGTAGGTGTAGTTATAAGCTCTGTGGCGATCTCCAAAGAAGAGGTAGTTCTCTCCCTTAGCGTTTATACTAAAGCGTTCTTGTAAAAAAGCTCTAAAAGGAGCAATTCCCGTTCCAGGGCCAATCATGATGAGGGGAGTATTGGGGTCTTGTGGAAGAGAAAAGTGTGTATTGGGCACTAAAAAGATGGGGATAGGTGTGGTTTCTAAACACGCGCTTTCACATAAAAAATCGCTGGCAACACCTTTTATGCTTAGATTTTCAGAGCGGTAGTGAATAGGGGCAATGAGTAAGTCTATTTGATTAGGATTTTGTTTTTGTGATGAAGCTATAGAGTAAAATCTGGGTAGTAGTGGTAATAGTGCATTTAGAAAAGGATTTAATAGGTCGAGAGGCATTTTAAAAGTAGAGATAAAAGCATCGAGTGATGCAAAGCGTTTGTCTTCTTGAATTTTTGTGCTACTTCTGCAGAGAGACAAAATGTCTTCTTTTATCTCATCATTACTATGCCTTTCAGCAAAGGCTAAAAGCGCTTTTTTGGGAAGTTTACTTAGATTAATATGATACTTTAAAGCTTTTGATAAGGTGGTCGTGATCCCCTTCCTTTCAAGATGGACAATGGTTGTTCCTGGTATAGACAAGGCGTCGAGAAGTGTTTCAACGCGCGCGCTGCTATGTGAGGGTAAAATGGCTAGACTATCACCGGGTGTATAGCTTATGCCCGAGCCTGTGATATCAAGATGAAGGTGAAAGGTGGGTTTTGTGGAGCCTGGTTTATCCAGCCTGTCACGCTGGATAATGCGGGAGATAAAAGGTTTATCTTTACAGTAACTCATCTTTATCCGTCTTGCGGCGCGGCACTTACTAGCGCTGAGCAGTCACCCCCATTCCAAGCTTTTGTCAAAATATGGAGTTTTTTATTAGAAATGCCTCCTAAAAACTCAATCGTTTTTAAAAACCTAGCTCTTGTTTTCTCTTTGCCTAAAATGTCTATAGAGTCAAATAAAGGAGGGCCTTGATGCCTTCCTGTAATGGTAGCAAAAGCAATTTTCATCACTATTTTTTTATGGTGAAGACCAAAAGCTTTGGCCACATTGTGCGTTGCCTCTTCAAATCCTTTTTTCCCAAAATCTTCACTTTTTTCCATCGACCAAATCATAGCTTGGGCTACCATCATGGCGGTTTCTTTGCTGGTGGATTTGGGAGTAAGTAGTGTTTCGTTTAAAGCGATATTGTTGATGAATAAAAAGTCGCACAGCTCAATGAACTCACCAAAAGTTTTTATACGCGTGTGAATTAAAGGCATGAGCTTAGCCATTTTTTCATCAGAGAATCCCCAAGTACGTATTCTATCCCAAAGGTTGTTTTCACTCACTTCGTTGATTAAGTATTGTTGGTTGATCCAGTCGAGTTTTTTTACATCAAAAAAGGCGCCAGAAGAGCCTACCTTTTTAGGGTCAAATTCAGCAATAATTTCATTGAGTGTGTAAATTTCTTTGTCGTTGTCCATGCTATAGCCCATTAAACTTAAGAAGTTCAAAAAAGCATCAGGCAAATAGCCAGAATCACGGTAAAAGAAAGCAGACGTGGGGTTTTTTCTTTTAGAGAGTTTTTTGCCATCACTACCTAGCAGTAGGGGCATGTGTAAAAACTGTGGGCGTTTCCATCCAAAAGCGTCGTATAAAAGAGCATGTTTTGGAGTAGAGGATAGCCACTCATCGCCTCGGATAATATGGGTGATTTCCATTAAATGGTCATCGACTACATTGGCTAGGTGATAGGTAGGAAAGCCATCTGACTTGACTAAAACTTGGTCGTCTACATCGGCCCAAGGCGTCTCTATTCTCCCTTTAATCACATCCTCTACTA
>NVUK01000042.1 GCA_002401865.1 Candidatus Aerophobota bacterium
CTTTCCAAATTTTATGCCCAGACGGACAGGGAGCGTTTTTTTTCCAGCTGATCTATCCTCTTCAATATCGCGCGTATTATTAATCGCTAAAAGCTGGCACGATAAAAAACCACAAATAGCGCCAACAGCAGCAGCTACTGGGCTAAATTCAAGTTGAATAAGATAATAAACACCGCTTGTTGCTAAGGGGCCAAAAAAAATCCAAACGGCAATATCGCCTAGGCCAAGATACGCTAGAGGTTTAGGCCCTGCTGTATAGGCAAAAGCTAAAATGCCTGCGAGTAAACAGAGCGGAGCCATGAGTAAAAATCCTGCTCTATAAATAAGAACAAGAGAACACATAGCAGCCACTGCCAAACAAATAAATCCAGCTCGCCGCATAGAGTTAAAAGAGATAAGCTTTGCAGACACCAGTCTTCTTGGTCCTTTTCTAGAAGGCGTATCGGCGCCTCGTTTCCAATCATAGGCATCGTTAAAATAGTTGGTCGCTATTTGAATACTTAGTGCAAAAATTAACGCGCTAAAAGCGATTAGCCAAGACATAGCACTGTTTAAAGAGCAGAGCGCTGTAGCTAAAACAACAGGAGCGATACCAGCGATTAAAGTTTTAGGGCGCGCCGCTTCTATGTATAGTTTGAAAGGTGCAGGTTTATGCAAAATATTTTCCAAAAGATGAATTCTCCTAAATTTTTAGTAAATTGTTAAGGATTAAAATTGATCAAAGCGAGGTTTTCTTTTTTCTAAAAAGGCTTTGCTTCCCTCTTTGGCTTCATCGCTCATGTAGTAGAGCATGGTAGCGTTACCGGCCAGTTCTAAAAGCCCTACTTGTCCATCACAATCAGCATGGAAAGCAGATTTTAAGCATCTTATAGCAAGCTTAGAGTGAGATAAAATTTTAAATGCCCAATTTAGCGCTGTAGGCTCTAATCTTTCTTGGGTTGTAACTTTATTCACCAGTCCCATTTTTTCAGCCTCTTGTGCTGAGTATTGATCACATAAAAACCAAATCTCTTTAGCTTTTTTCTGTCCTACAATACTTGCTAAGTAACTCGTGCCCAGCCCGCCGTCAAAAGAGCCCACTTTAGGCCCCACTTGGCCAAAAATAGCTGTGTCACTTGCGATGGTTAGGTCGCATACTACGTGTAGTACATGCCCGCCGCCAATAGCAAAGCCGTTGACCATAGCAATAACTACTTTAGGAATGGAGCGGATAAGTTTTTGCAGGTCTAATACATTGAGATGTTCTTGGCCGTCACTATCTTTATATCCCGTGTGCCCGCGCACATTTTGGTCTCCGCCACTACAAAAAGCTTTGTCGCCTGCGCCGGTTAGAAGAATAACACCAATTTTTGGATCTTCTTTGGCCGATTGCATCGCTTGAATCATCTCGTTAACGGTATGGGGAGTAAAGGCGTTGTGTACATGGGGACGGTTAATAGTGATTTTAGCGCATCCTTCGAATGTATGGTATAAAATCTCATCAAATTTTTTTATCTCTTTCCATTCAGGCTTTTTTAGATCGGTAGTTGTTAAAGTCATGGGCTTTTGTCTCCTTCTAGTTTTTAAGGATTTAGAAATTGATTCATTAGGGGGCCACATATGTCTGGCTTTTCCAAAAGTAGTGCATGAGAAGCGTTTTCTACTTCAATGACATACGCTTTTTTTTCAGCTTTTAGCCGTTTCCCTATTTTCAAATACTTTATATCTTTTTTCCCAAAAAAGAAAAGACAATCTTTGAAAAAAGGGGAGGGTTGGAGCCAAAGATTGGGAAGATTTAATATCGATAGTTTTGTAAAAACAGTAGCGAGATCTAGCTTATGATGTTGTAGGCGTTTTTCTCTTGTTACTTTATCTAAAGAGAAGTGGTTAAAAAGAGGCGAGCCATACCATTGATCTAAAAAAAACTCTAAGGGCTGGTTGACGAGCATTTTTCCCCACCGCTGTTGCTCAGCGAGTTTTTTTTCTTTTTCCTCTAATAAATCGAGTCCAAGGTTAGAGGATAGAAGGATGAGCTTGTTAACCAGGTGAGGATAGCGCGCTTTAAAGTGCATCGCAATTCTTCCCCCCATAGAATAGCCTGCTAAATGTACACTTTCCCCGCGAGCATGTAATTCTTTAACTATAGAGTGTAATTGCCTTAAAATGGTGTTTAATAAAGAAGAAGAGGCGGGTATTTTTACACCATTGTGCCCTGGTAAATTATATAGGTGCACAGCATAGTTTTGTAAATATTTGGAGGCTAAAAATTTCCAATCATCACCATGGCCTAAAAAGCCATGAATTAAGATAACTGCACTTTTTGGTTTTGTCATACACTAGCGGTTTTTTTTAGCGTGATATTATCTTGTAAGTAGAGCATTTCTGTCTCATCTAGGGTTTTGTCAATTTCTATAACGACTAAGGTGTGTTTAGAGAGTGTTGTTTCAAAAATAGAGGAGGAAAAACCATTTAGTGGATGGTAATCCATGTCAAAAAGAGCTGCTACATGTGCATAATTTATGGGAGAAGAATTGATAAAAAAGTGGTTTAGATCTTGCTCATTTAAAGGTATAGGTAGACGAGAAAAAATTTGCCCTCCTTGATTATCTAGTACTACAAACATAATAGGATAGGGGCAATTTTTAAGCATTTGGAGAGAGGATAAATCGTGAAGAAAAGTTTGGTCTCCGATACACGCTATTGTAGGCGTTTGCAAACCTGTAGCAATACCAATTGTTGTAGCAATATTACCATCGATACCTGAGAGTCCTCTATTGGCAAAAATGTGCTCTAGATGACGAGGCCGTTTAAATGCTTTACTTGCTGCTCGGATGGATAGGCTGTTACCGATAAAAAGAGCAAATCCCTTTTTCAGTGAGGGCGCTGTCTTGTTAAAAAACTGTAAAAGTGTGCCATGGCTACTTTCCATTCTGTTTTGAGTTAAGAGTGTTTCAGCGCGCTGATCGAGTGTTTGCCATAAGGCGCTGTAAGAGGTGTCATCACACGAGTTAGGAAAATTTTTAGCTGTAGAGGCCAAAGCTTTGATAGCGCTATTTGCAGAGCATACGTAGCGGTGGGTAAAACTATGGCATAGGTCCATGCTGGGCGTCGATGAGGTGATGTGGGCATGTAGTTTAGGTTTGCTTTGACCTATAAAAGCGAGGGTTGAGCTAGAGATAAAGCGGTGACCTATTTGAAGTATAGCATCAATTTTTAAAGAGGATAAATTATTGCCGTTACTGAGTATAAGATCAAAGTGAGAAATTACTTCGCGGTTATTTTGATATTTTGCAAGGGGAGATAAAATATCGATACATAGGGGCCAACCCAATATTTTACTCAGAGTAAGAAGAGGGTAAATATCTACAGCGCTATCTTTTTGCCCTACTAAGATGATCCCTTTTTTATAACGTGAGCAGAGTTGGAAAATTGTATCAATTTGCTCTTTTTCTAAAAAGCTTTCCCCCAGTTGTGTTTGCACATTTCTTTTTAGATGGAGCGGCGTGGTAAGAGAGGGGGATAAATTTTTATCCTCTTTAAAAAAGGGCTTTTTAAAGCCAATATTTAGGTGGGCAACACCGTTTAAATTGGGTGGGAGAAGATTGTCTAGCGCTGTATAGATAGAGCGCATAGGTGTAGATGCGCTAAGGGCGGGGATATTTAGAGCAGTATTGGTAAAAGGAGCGAAAAAGTTTTCTTGGTAGGTGGTTTGATTGGCGCCAATACCGTGTAGTTCAAAAGGGCGGTCTGCGGAAATTATTAGCATGTTGATATTGTCATGATATGCTTCCATCACAGCGGGCATAAGATTACCAAGAGCTGTTCCTGAAGTGACAATAATGGCGGGAATTTCCTTTGTTGCTTTAGCAAAACCGAGTGCTAAAAAACCGATAGCGCGCTCATCGACGTGTACACTAGTATTAGCTACTTTAGATCTAGCTAGAGCTTGAATAAGGGGAGAAGATCTATAGCCTGGCGCGATAAAATATTGACGTATACCTTTATCCATAAGGGTGCTGATAATAAATTCGGCAAGCGATTGAGAAAAAGGCTCTAGGGTCATATACGTGTCTCCATTTTTACATTGCCGGCTTTTTTTTTATTGAATTTTCAGAGTGGATAAAAAAGGGCGTAATTTAGATTCTAATTCATCCCACTCTTTTTGTGGATCACTTTGTGCGGTTATGCCAGCGCCTGAGAATAGATGGAGCGTATTATCTGTGATAAGAGCTGAGCGGATGGCGACGTGAATTTGTGTTTGGCTGGGAGAGATAAATCCAACAGGAGCTGAAAAATAGCCCCGATCAAATTGTTCAGATCTGAAAATTTCAGCCATACTTGCAGTTTTGGGCCATCCGCTAATTGCGGGAGTGGGATGGAGCGCTGTAATTAATGTTTGATCGTTAACACCTGGCATAAGTGTGCGTTTAATAGGAGAGAAAAGGTGTTGTACGTGTGCTGTTTTTAAAACGCTTACCGGGCCAAAAGGGGTGTCTGTATAAATGCATAGCTTTTTTAGCGCTTGAGTAATCCCTATTCTGACAAGATCAAATTCGTGAAAATCTTTAGCTGAGGCTAAGAGTTTTTTTGCTAACTTATTATCTTCTCGCTCTGTTTTTCCTCTACCTATTGTTCCTGCCAGTGCCATGGTGTTGAGCTGGGAGCCTAGACGTTTGTATAAAATTTCTGGAGTAAGACCTAAAAAAGAGGTGGAATTGTCGGGGGCAAAACAAAAGGCTGTGCCTTGTCCTGGATTGGTAAGCAATCGCGTGAGAGTGGAGTAAGTATCGATAGGTTTTTCAAAATGGAGCGAGGCGAGTCTGGATAACACGACTTTGTCATACACCTGTTTTTCTATTTGAGTTTTTGCGCGCTCGATTTGCTTTTTCCATTTCAATTTTGAGGGGAGATAATTTTTTGAAAGGGGAGTTTGCGGCGGCGTTAGGCCGTGAGAATTTAACGATTCTAAAAAAGCGATAGCGCGCTTTATATCTTCAAGAGAGAAAAAATTTGCTTTTAGTAGAACGGTATTAGCGCGTGAGAGGAAAAAAGTTTGGTGGAGGGAGATAAGGGGCAAAAAGCAAAGTTTATTGGGAAGGGTAGACCAGAGATTTGTTTTTCTTTTACCAAAGTCTTGAATATAGAAAAAATCGAGCGGTGCCTTGTGAGAGTTTGGCGAGAAAGTGGGGATATGGGAAAAAGAGAGGGTGGATCCAAAATGGATACTGGAATAACCGGTATCTTTTTCATGCCATAAAATTTTAGGAAAAGCGAGTGGAGAGGAAAGCGATAAGATGGGAGAGTCTAAAGTGAAGGAAAATTTATAGTGCATCCATGGATAGCTTTTACCCTCTAGTGTCAAATGCGTGGGTTCAAAGGCAAGCGTTTTTAAACGGTTTATAACCGGATTTAGATCAGCAAGGAAAGCTTGAGGTTGTGTCATTCTTTGTCACCGACATAAAGCGAAACCACGCCGAGAGTGAGAGGGATATGACGCACTTTGGAAAAGCCTACTTCTTTAAATAGGTTTACAATGTGTTTTGGAGTATTAAAAGCTCCAATGCTGTCACCTAAATAGTTGTAGGCGTACCCCTTTTTAGAAATTAGAGCGCCTATTTTAGGAACAATAAACTTTAAATATTGGCGGTGTCCCCATTGAAACACGGGATGTGTGGGTGTTGAAAATTCTAAAACAATTAACCTGCCACTAGGTGCTAGCAAGCGGAAAGATTCTGCTAAACATGTTTTTAAGCAGGAAACATTCCTTAGCCCAAAAGAGAGCGTGATGCAGTCGACGCTGCTATTCTCTAGTCCTGTGTTAAGAGCGTTACCTTGACGTAGAGTTACTTTATTTTCATAGCTTTGATGCTTTATTTTATCGCGCCCTTTATTGATCATGGCCTGTGAGAGGTCAATACCCAGGGCAGATGTGATATTTTTACACGACTTAACAATGGAAATTAGTTGATCACCTGTACCGGTAGCGAGATCTAAAAGACGCACGTCTTTATCTTGAGAAACGAGGCGGCGCAGCCTTGCTCTCCAATAACGGTCTAGCCCTAAAGATAAGATACGGTTGAGCTTGTCATAGGCAGGGGCTATCGAGTCAAACATCTTTTCAATGTCTTGCTCAAAGGTTTTAGGATTGGATTTTTTTTCTTGTGAAGAGAGTTGAGTAGGCATGCGCTAAAGACTTTTTTGTTTTAAAGCCACGATAAAGATTTTTATAAAAAAAAATCAATAGAATAAAAAAAAGCTCCTCTCAAACAAATGAGAGGAGCTTTTTGAATACCAATGTTTATACATTACTCATTATTGGGTGTGCTGGGACGCTGCTTCTGCGCCTCTAAACTCACCAAAGTGCATAGGATGAGGTGTACCATCAGAATCAAAGCCATCGTTGCCACTATGCCATCTATTCAGCGGTGTGTAATTATGAGGATACTGCTGCTGCTCTCTTCTGTGTGGATTTTGTGACCCGTTAGTGCGAACATTTACCAGGCGTCCGAGTTGATCATAATGTCGACCATCATCGCCCAATGTAATCTTTGTAACTGGAGCTTTATTGGCAGCGTTTATATCTACATTGAATACACGGCCCTGTGCATCTACCAACTTACCCTTGTCGTTGAGCGTAAGCTGCTGATCTGCTGGTGCAGCTTTAGGCATTAATGCTTGTAACTGCTTCACAATTCCTCCAATAGAAGGATACGTCCATACAGGAACAGCTGGTCTTGGTTGCTCTACAGAAGCAGGCTTTGCCCAAAGAGGAGCTAAGTATCTAGCGTGAAAGTAACTTGGCACGTGTTGTTTAGGTGCAGGTGCAGGTTTTTTCAACGCTTTTACAAAAGCTTCTAATACCTTTACTTGTGCCTCTTCAGAGGTAAGCTGTTTAACCTCTGTTAATGCTTTTTCCATGTCCTTTAAATCTGTATTGCATTTTTCTGTTGTAATAGTGCGGGCTTCCTGTCTGTCCTTGAGAACCTCTCTTATATCAGAACCATTTTTTAGTGCTGCTAGCATTGTCTGAGACAATTCGATAAGAAAATTGCGGGTATCAGCAGGTGTTTTTAAACACTCTTTAGGGTTTGTAATCTGTAGAGCGCTGTTTCCTTGCATAGATAACAAATTGGCTATTGCAGCTAAAAGTTCGTCTCTTTTTGCATTAAAAGGCTCGCAGTCTCTCTCGTCAGCGCCTTGATCTAAACTCTTAGAAACATCTTGTAGCTCGCCTTGTAGATCTAAGCAGCTTTGCAGACGCTCTGTTAATTTTGTGTAGTCTAGAGTTTTTGCTACGGTTATTTCCTTCATTATAGGCGGTGCAAATATGATCTTAACAAATCTAGCTCCAGCCCATACAGCGGTTAAAGCCGCCATAGCTTGTAGAGGCGTTTTAGCTCGCCCTTGTACTTTGTTAGTAGCAACAAAGAGAGATCCACTAATTATTGCAGACTTTGTAAAAGCAACCATGCGCTCTCCAGGACCTGCAGCATTACTGCTAGAGCTAAAAAAACGAGCAAAAATAGTAGGTATTCTCTTAGAGTTTTGATGCAGCTTCCTTAAAATTTTTTGTCCTCTTAATTCGACTTCAGGCGTAGCAGCGTTCTCTTCTGCAGCGTCCGTAGATGTTGATGAGCTGCCATCGCTATCTTCAGAAGCACGTAAGTTATTGTCATTGTCCTCTGCTTCAGAAGCGCGTGAGTTGTTGTCATTATCATTGACTATAGGAGCTGCTACTAGTGGATCAGCAGGAGGAAAATCGTTTGCAGCAGTATTAGCAGCAGCGATCGCATCACCAGCAACAACACTAGTAGTAGCAGTAGTAGCGGCGTTATTTGAATTATCAGTTGTTGTAGGTGCTGCAGTTGTAGGTTGTTCTGGTTGTTTAGCCCAGCCGCCCATTAGTCTTGTTATAAAGCTCATGATTATACCCCCTAAGGTGTGTTCTTAAGTGCCCTTTAGTCTTTAGTTTTAAAAGACACTTTTGCTTTTTTTTTAAATAAATGTTTTTTTAAGTTTAATTGTTTACTAGCCCACTTCGGTTTAAGACCCACCAGAGAGTTGCGGTTGTGAGTGCCGATTTTGCGATGGTGGATAAAGTAGAAGAGGAGTTGTTGTTCGTTTGAGTGTTGATAACAGTGACCTCTTTATCAGTTGCGTAATTAAGTGTTTGAGGGCTCAACTTTCCTTTTAATACCCATCCAGCTGCAAAGAGTGCCAAAGCTTTTTTATTCGTGGCGGCAAATCCTACTGCTTTATAAACGTTGGTTTTAATACTGGTGGGTACATGCTTATTCCATGCATCCATGCCTTTAGCGGCATAATCTAAATAAAGACTCATTTTGTCCTCCCAAACATGCGTTCACAAACTGCGTAGGTAGCGATAGATGTAATAACGGTTACAGCAGTGCCTCTGTTAATCCAAGGAGCGTAGTTGTTAATCTGCACACCTTTGTTTTTGTCATCTTTTCCAAAGCAATCTCTAAATAGTCTCCAAGCTCCGTAAGTACCAGCTGCTGTTTTAGCTACAGACATAAGAGAAGTGGTTGTTTTAGCTTGTGCTTTTGCGGCGGCGGGCTGGGCTGCGCTTACAATTGTTTGGGCAGCTGCCTGAACTACAGGTTTAGCTGTTGTTACAGTGCTCCAAGCTTGTTGCATCATTTTTTGAGTATTTGTTGATGTGGTCATTTTGGCAGCAGCTTTAACAGCAGGCTGTAGCATAGTGAGATTTGCACTGCCCATCACGTTAGATATACGCTGGGCTAAATCTTTAGCTAAAGCAGGAGAAGCGGCGATAACTGCTGATAGCGCTAGTCCAGCCAAAGCAAGAACATCTTTTATTGTTGCTTGATTTACTGTCATATCCAACCCTCCCTTTTGTTGTTAATAATTGTTAATTTGATAACTATTATATAATAAAATGGTAATTATTGTAAATAACAATGTAATTTTTATTACATATAATAAAATATTTACTTGCATTAGAAACAAGGTCTTTTGGTTGCTTGCTTTTATCCCTCACCTGTTTTATAGTCGTGCAGGGGCTCATTTTTAAATGGTAGAGCATGCGTAGAGAAAACGGAAAACAAAGAAATTATTTGAATATAGGGGTGCAAAGACCTCATTACACTTTATCTGAGTTAACGGGCCGTTTTTTGAAAACTATGAATGGGGCAAAGCAGTTAGAAATGCACCGGATAGAGCAAGCTTGGCCGGAGATTGTGGGTGCTGCGATAGCGAGCAAAAGTAAAGTTATTTTTTTAAAAGAAGGTGTTTTAAGTGTTCAAGTGAGTCACTCTACAGTGCTCGGAGTCCTTCAATGCACCGAGAAGCCTAGATTGCTAAGAAATTTGCAAAAGAGGTTTCCAAAAATCAATATTCGAGATATATCATTTCGAATAGGGTAAAACAAATATAAGATGTATTTAGGATATTATGACAATGACTAAGGGTAAAAAGCCGACACCAGACTACACAGCTAGTTCCATTACGGTTCTTGAAGGGCTTCAAGCAGTACGGGAAAGACCCGGTATGTACATTGGGGACACGAATACTCAAGGGCTGCACCAGTTAATTTATGAAGTGGTGGATAACTGTATCGATGAAGCGATGGCAGGGTTTTGTTCCATTATTGAAGTGGTAATACATCCTAATAACTCGGTAAGTGTACGTGATGATGGCCGTGGTATTCCTGTAGGCAAACATGAGCAAGAGTCAAAAAAACAGGGCAGAGATGTTTCTGCGTTAGAAGTAGTGATGACAATTTTGCACGCTGGGGGTAAATTTGACAAAAATACGTATAAAGTTTCTGGAGGTCTTCACGGCGTAGGCGTGTCCTGTGTAAACGCACTATCTTCAAAAATGGTGGTGGAAGTTTCTATAGAGAATAAAGAGTACTCTATTGAATTTTCTAAAGGTAAAGTAGTCTCTCCTCTTGTTGAAGTGGGAGAAACAACCAGAACTGGAACTAAGGTTACCTTTTTACCCGATGATACGATCTTTGAACTGAAAGAATATGATTACACCCTCGTGCTTAAAAGACTTAGAGAGCTAGCCTTTTTAAATAAAGGGATAGAGATCCATTTTAAAGATGAGAGAGCAAGTGAAGAAGAGCGAGCACCTGTTATTTTTAAATATTCAGGAGGTATTGTTTCTTTTGTTGGCTATCTTAACGAAAATAAACAAGCGCTTTTTGAAAAGCCTATCTATATCACAGGAAAAAGAGAATTATCTGACGGTCCGATTGAATTTGAAGTAGCTATGCAGTGGAATGAGACTTATACAGAGTCTATCCATTCTTATGTAAACAACATTGCAACCCGCCATGGTGGAACGCACGTTTCGGGATTTTCTGCTGCTTTAACACGTTGTTTAAACCAATATATTAAAAGCAATAACATGCTGAGAAATGTCAAAGTGTCCGTCACTGGTGAGGACATGCGTGAGGGTTTAACCGTTGTGCTTTCTGTGAAAGTAGCTAACCCTCAATTTGAAGGGCAAACAAAGCAGAAACTGGGCAATAGCGTGGTAGCTTCGGTGATGCAGCAAATTGTAGGTGAAGAGTTTGGCGTGTTTTTAGGAGAGAATCCAGTTATTGCTAAAACAATTGTAGATAAGGCCATTCTTGCAGCGCAAGCGAGAGAAGCGGCTAAAAAGGCGCGTGAGTTTACGCTACGTAAGACCGCACTAGATAGTAGCCGTCTACCAGGAAAACTGAGTGATTGCCAAGAAAAAGATCCTTCAAAATGTGAGATTTACATTGTTGAGGGAGCCTCTGCGGGTGGTTCTGCAAAAATGGGAAGAGATCGCCGTTTTCAAGCGATTTTGCCTATTCGCGGAAAAATTTTAAATGTGCAAAAAGCAAGATTACAAAAAGTTTTGCAAAATGAAGAAGTGGGATCGATGATATCCGCTTTTGGTTGTGGTATTGGTAAAGACAGTTTTAATATAGAAAAACTGAGATATCATCGCATTATTATCATGGCCGATGCCGATGTGGATGGATCGCATATTAGAACGCTTTTGTTAACGTTCTTTTATCGTCACATGCCCGCACTTATAGAAAACAGGTTTATTTATATTGCACGTCCTCCTCTTTACAGGGTAAAAAGAAAGAAAAGTAGTCAATATATCCACTCAGAAAGGGAGATGGATGAACATCTACTCAGGCTGGGAACGAGCGATGTTGCTTTGAGAATGGCATCGAATAATTTGGCAATAGAGGACGAGAGTGTACGTTCACTAATTTCTACTATTTTAGATGTAGAGATGTTGATTCAATCTATCGAGCGTAAAGGGATACCTTATAAAGAGTTTTTAGCGCAGAGAAATGAGAGTGGAAACTTGCCGGTGTATCAAACGGTAGTAGATGCTGAAATGCTCTTTTTTCACTCGGAAGAAGATCTCCAAGTGTTTAAGCAGGAGCAATCAGAAAAAGAGAGACAAGCTTTTGAAGCGGAGCTGGAATTAATTCCTGAAGAAGAGAGAGAGCAGAGAATTTTAGACTTTAAGCCCAAACCTTTATCTGTTTTAGAGATTTTTGATAAAGAAAATTTAAGCGATATTGATGAGCGTTTAGCTACGTTTTCATTAACACTAGATCAATACAACAAAGCAGAAGGCAAATTTTTAGATATCGTCGAAGAAGATGGTCGAGAGATTCCTATATACACGTGTAAAGAGCTAATTTTCTTTTTAAGAGAAAATGGACGGAAGGGAAGTGAAATTCAAAGGTATAAAGGTCTTGGTGAGATGAACGCAGATCAGCTGTGGGAAACGACGATGGATCCAGCAAAAAGAACACTTGTACAAGTAGCTATTGAGGATGCGGTAGAAGCAGATCATATGTTTACAATGCTTATGGGAGATGAGGTGCCTCCAAGAAGAGCTTTTATTGAAACACACGCACTCTCTGTGAAGAACCTAGATATCTAAGAAGGAGATTGAATATATGTCATATACTGAAGGTGAAAAAATCCTATCTAGGAATGTAGAAGATGAGATGAAAGAGAGCTATCTTAGATATTCGATGTCAGTGATTATATCGCGGGCGCTTCCTGATGCAAGAGATGGTCTTAAACCATCGCAGAGAAGAGTTCTTTATGCGATGCGTCAATTGAATCTTTCTCCTGGAGCCAAACATAGAAAATGTGCGAAAATTTGTGGAGACACATCAGGAGATTATCACCCTCATGGAGAGACTGTAATTTATCCAACGCTCGTACGTATGGCTCAGCCATGGATGATGCGTTATCCGCTGATACAAGGGCAAGGTAACTTTGGATCTGTCGATGGTGATCCACCAGCGGCCATGAGATATACAGAAGCAAGACTTACTAAATCTGCAATGCATTTAATGGAAGATTTAGATAAGGACACGGTTGAGTTTGTACCCAATTACGATGAAACACGCAAAGAGCCTACGGTATTTCCTTCGAAATTTCCTGCGCTGCTATGTAATGGATCGTCAGGTATTGCTGTGGGTATGGCAACTAATATTCCGCCCCACAACTTAAAAGAGCTTGCAGCGGCAGCAAAACTAGTGATTGATGAATCCGATTGTAGTATTGAGCAGATCATGGAAGTGATGCCAGCTCCCGATTTTCCAACAGGAGGCGTGATCTGTGGATATAGAGGGATCAAAGAAGCTTATCATACAGGAAGAGGAAAACTTACTTTAAGAGGTTTGATACACACAGAAGATAGAGAAGACAATGATAGACTGCGTCTGATCATTGATGAAAT
>NVUK01000043.1 GCA_002401865.1 Candidatus Aerophobota bacterium
GCGATTACAACCGGTGATTAAGACAGTCGCCATGTGAACTCCTTGGTAAAGATTAAAAGGGTAAATACGATCAACTGAATTTAACGCGCCGCAGTGAGCTTATCAAGAACTACATAGTCACTACTTCGCTACTAATTTGATGATTACTTGAATACTAAGAGACTAGCAATAGACTGCGACAGCCACGATATTGACCGTATTTATGGCACATATTCCTATATAATTAAACTTCGTTTTAGGTTTTCGGTAGCTGTGTTTGCAGCTGCTAGGATTTTAGTTTTAAAGAGTTTGGACCATTCAATGTATTTAACACTATCTGGGTCCTTTAAAGTTTTCTTTAAGTATTTTAGAGCGATACTTGGTACCTTGAAAAGTTAAGCCTGAGATAATAAAAAAGCGATTGCTGTACGAGATTTACCAGTTATACATAATGAGATTAGTCTGTTTTTTTCATCTTCACCGTTAGCATTGCTATTTTCTAGGTATTTAATGCTTGAATCAGATGAACTGGACTGTTCCATCGTATTTGAATGCAGAAATTTGTTATTTCCTTCTTGTGGTGTGGATGAACCCTTTCAATATATTGTGCAAATGCATGGTTATCAAATCGATAAAAAAGTAATCGAAGTAAGTGCTTCTCAAAAGGGGTATCAATATATAAAAAAAATTGGAAGAAAACTTTTATATAAAAAGGCTGTAAGACAAAGAATTAAAAAAGTGCTTGATAAGCTAACTGATAAAAAAAATGGATTGAAACTTAGTTTAATATACAAAGAAGCGTCTTTTCCTCAAACGAATTACGATGTAGTATGGGATAGGTTTTTAGATAAAAAACTGGAAGTTTATTATAAGCAGTTTATTAAATCCTGTAATTTAAAGTGGTGTAATAATCAAACAAGTAAAATAGATGCGAAGGAATTTAAAAAATCCTTAATTATTGTAGATGCTGATCGTCTAGCTGACACGCTACCGGAATGTTTTTACTGTGTACTTTGTTCTGATAAGATGAACATAGATAGGTTACTCAAAAGAATAGACAATAACTTATTTTTTGTATTTGATAATCCATTGACACGGGCATGTGCTGCAAAGAAAAATAAGAATTTACATATACAATCTATGGTTATACCTACAACGAGATTTTATCCGAAGCAGACGGTTTTATCTAATAGAAGCTATATTCAATCTCTTGTGTATGAAAACTCTCGTACTAAATTTAGTGCTGTAAAAAACTTAAACAAACATATCGTATTGATAGATATAGATCTTAATCAGTCTCAAGAAATGCTACATTATTTTAATCAGTTTTGTTTGTCGCACGAAGATTTACTTTGGAATTTTGTGTACACTTCTGATCAAAAAATTGATAGAGAGATTGTAAAGAAGTATCCCAATATTTGTTTTTTAGAAGAAATAACAGCAGATCAACAACAGGCTATGAGAAAGGAAGCGAGTGTTTTCTTTGCAGGCTTGGATAGTAGAGAAGCGTATGATCGTGCTATTAGCGCCGGTTATTATAATACATGTGTTATTGCGACAGATAGTGAGCATTTTAGATGGCTTTTTGAAGAGAAAGTGCAATATGTGCAACAAGGTGATTTTCGCCAAGTGTGTCAGTTAATTGACTCTACTATAAAAGAGGAAGAAACAAGTACTATAGGAAAAGCGCAAGAGCTGTCCAATTATGTGAAATCTCGATTTTCTATTTATGCGCTTAAAGAAGAAATAAGACGTAAAGTTTTTCTCAGATATATGGAGTGGAAACAAAAATGAAAAGTAGATTTTTCATTAATATTTTGTGTTAAAAACTTTATAATGTAAACTTTGACCAGTCGTAATCATACTTTGTGATATCAATGTGGTCAATCCCAGGTAACGAAGAAGCTCTTGCTACGACAAGTCCGTCAGCCGAACATCCTTCTCTGATAGTATGTTGACAAACAATGAGATACTTATGACTCTTTAAAAGATCAATACATTGTTGGTGTATTACATCTTCGTGTGTTGATATACAAACGTAACGTATTTTGTGGTTGCTCAGTGTTTCGTGTGCTCCAAGAAGCATTTTGAATTCACCACCTTGAATATCAGAGTGTAGTATATCTATACAATCCAAGCTCTTTTGCTGTATAAATTCATCAATAGAAAGTTTAGGAGATTTGGGGTTGATACCGTGAGTTGTTTTATCAAATTTTTTGCCTAAAAAGCCAACAGTAAAATCTCCTTGCATCTCATTGAGTGCAAAGTTAGCTTTTCCAAATTCTAGATTAACTTGATTAGGTTCAATCATGTAGTTTTTTGCTTCGGGTATTTGCTTATTGAACCACATGGAGTAGTAAGCCCACCAACACCCCAGTTCGAGCATAACACCCCCTTTAGGGATATCTTTGAGGATTTCATAAAAAGCTTTTTCTTCTTGAGGCTCATGATGACCCTTAAGGATTGAAATAATGTCGCTTGTCCAGGTGCCGAATAGTGATATATCAACACGTTTGGGGTCTTCTCCATAGGAATTTTGATGAACCATGACACCGTTGTGCATTACCTGTACATGTTGGCCCTTATATTTGATTATTTGACCTGCATTTTCGACTTTGGGTATGTAGTCAGCATCGCTGGAGCAAATAGTTCTACAAACCCTAGGAAAATAAACAGTATTTCTTTTGTCTGGGTTTGTGATGTACTGAGCAATTACATCTTTTGTTATAGGAAATGCAGCGGCAGGTTTGTGACGATCTATAATAATATCAAGCATATTAAGGTCAGCAGTAGGGGAGAGTAGTCTTTGAAGTTTATGTTTTGTCCTAGAAACTTTTCTCCACATGGGATTTGGAATAACAAATTTTACACCACGCTTAAAACTACGAAAAACACTCATTAACAAAAACTCTTTTGACCTTAATATAAGGTCATTGTTTCAGAAGGCTTAGTTTTTTTGCTAGTATAAAAAAACTTGAGATTAAAGCTTCAAAAGCTGACCCTTCCTTTCAGAGCATCTTAATTCAAAACACCGAGGTTTTTTGATGAAGCAAAAGATTTTATTAGATTTTTTCTTTACACCAGAAGTGGGTAAATTTTTTAGTGTTAATATTTGGGCTTCAAATTTACTACTGATTCTTTCCAAGATAGGAAAATATAAAATTGATGTTATTGTTGGTTTAGGTGGAGCTATTTCGACTAAGGAAGGACAGGCGGCGATTGACTATGTTTGGGATGCGCATTATGATGAAGTATTCCCTTCTAAGAATAAAAATGACTTAAGGTTAAATAAAGCATTTTATTATAAAAATTTTGATGAAGAAAAAGTTAAAGACTACGATGTACTCATTCAAGTACTTTCTTGTTCTCAGGTAAAGAATTTTAATTTTGAAAGATCTATAATTATTCATTATGACCTTATACCTCTAGAATATCTCCATGCGGCTGCCATTCCAGTCGTTGCACCTTCCTTCTTAAAAAATACTGAAGAGGATAAGCATATAGCATGTATTTCTAAACCTGTGCGTGATAATTTAACTCAGTTGTTGCCGCATACTCAAAGACTCTCTAAAGTTCTACCCATTGTGTTTCAACATTTATCTGATCAAACAGTAAGAGGACAAAGCAAGAGTTTTGATCAAATTGTCTTGAAGTACGCTTCAAAAGCGTTGGACAGAATAAATTTTTTGCCCTCTAAAGAAGACAAATATGTATTAAAAATAGGTTCATTGGATCTTGTAAGTGATAGAAAAAACCATAGACTGACGCTGCTTGCTTGGGAAAAGTATTGCCAAATGTTTCCCCAACATAAGGTGAAACTTGTTTTGTTAGGAGGGGGAGGAGTAGGTCATGATGATTCGTTTATTCATTTTGGCCCTTCAAATATTGCTCCTGAAAGGCTAAGACATTATTTAAAAACAGGGGAAATTATTATGTTGAAAAATGTATGTCAATTAGACGTAATTTCCTTAATTAAGAGAGCGCAATGTTTAGTGCTTCCATCTAAGGCAGAAGGTTTTGGGATGCCAGCTATTGAAGCTATGTATTTTGGTTGTCCTGCTATTCTTTCCGATATTGAAATTTTCAAGTGGGTAGCTAAAGACGCAGCTCTTTTTTGTAACCCTTATTCAGTAGATTCACTGGTGAGTTGTTTTATTGAATTACTTGTTTCTACCGATAAAGACTTCAAGAGAAAAAACCTTATAGATAAGGGGTATCAAAATATAAAAAGATTTTCATTTGAGGAAATAGCTCCTTTATGGGAGTCATTTATAGATACAGTTGCCTCCTTTGGTAGGACAGGTGCTGTTCTCTAAAAATATGGTGGTTATTTCTACTAAGTCATTATAGAATTTTTTTATAAATTTCGTCTACACCTAGCCGCGTGACATATCTATAGCCGGTTGATTCCAGATATTTGCGAATAGAACTATTTATTGCTACTTCATTCCAGGCATCTTCCCAATTGTTTTCTACTGCAATGACATCAATGAAGCTTTGGTTAAAATCTATAGCTTTTAGAATGTCTAGTTCGCCTCCTTCTATATCAAGAGATAAAAAATCGATATGAAAGAGTCCGTAATGATTAATTATTTGGTTAATAGACAGTGTTTTGACATCAATAGTGTTTTGTTGTTCGTTATGTAGTTTACTTTCTTTATCAATTCTGGATGTATCTTCTTCGCCATAATTATCAATAAGACCGCTGAGTCCAGAAAGCTTGTCGAGCTGTAAAAATTTTTGATAACCTGTACCAGAGGGGACTACTGCTACATTTAAACATGGGCAAGCTCTGCTTTTTGTTAATTTTTTAAACATTACTGGATTAGGGTCGATACACAGGCCTTTCCATTGGAGCTTATTTTCAAAAAAATAGGTATTGTTCCACTCTATAGGTAAGTGGGCTCCTATATCTAAAAAGACACCATTTTTTTTATTTTTAAAGAAATGTGTATTAGTATATTCGTCTTGAAGAAATTGTCCGTGATATTTTTTTGTATGGCGGTATAGAGATGTTAGAAAGTTTTTCATAAAATTGTGTTTGTTGATAATTTATTATTTATATTAAATTCTTTTAAAGAATGTGCAACCAAGTAAAAAGGAAGAGAGGTTGCATAACTGCTACAAAAAATTTAATTTTTATTCATATACACATGGATACCAAAACAGAAGAAAAAAAGCAAAGGCTATCAATTTGCCTATGGGGTTTGAAAAAAAACATGCATGATGTAGACTCAAGTTTTCAAAACAAAATAAGAAAAACTGTTGTCTATTGTACCTGTCATAATAGCTGGAGGGTTGGGAACACGCCTTTGGCCGCTGTCTTGTGAAGAAACTCCCAAGCCATTCATAGAAATTTTTGAGGGGAAGTCTTTATTTCAAAAGACGATGTTGCGCATAACACCATTTTTAAAAGAAGGTGGTTCACCTTTAATTGTAACTAATAAGGCATTTGAGTCCCTATGTCGGAAACAAGCGGAATCTATAGGAGTAACGCAGTTTTATTCATTGATAGAGCCTTGTATGAAAAATACTACACCAGCAATTATCTCGGCTGCCTATTTTTTAGCACATAAAGGAGACGATCCTATTATGTTGGTATTGCCTGCAGATCATGTAATTACTCCTTTTGATAAATTTGTTGAGTATATTAACCAGGCTACTAAGTTAGCAGAAAAAGGACACATTGTAACTTTTGGTATTGAGCCAACAGGGCCTAAAACTTGTTATGGGTATATTAAGAGAGGAGAATCACTCGGTGAAGGATTCTCAATTGATTCTTTTAAAGAAAAGCCGTGTAAAGAAAAAGCAGAGAGCTATATCGCTTCTAAACAGCATTTTTGGAACAGTGGGATTTTTATGGCCAAAGCTTCAGTCTTTTTAAGTGAAATGTTAAAGTATGATCCAACGAATTTAAATTTAATCATGAGCTCTATTGACCAAAGTTTTACGGAAGGTCAAAAAGTATTTTTAGAAGCTCAATATTATGATCAAATTATTAGTAATTCTATTGATTATACTATTATGGAAAAGACAGATAAGGGAGCTGTTGTTCCAGCAAACATAGATTGGAGTGATATAGGCACATGGGATGCTTATTGGGATCATCAAGATAAAGATGATCAAGCTAATGTTTTAGAGGGACAAGTAAGCGCAATTGATTCACAAGGGTGTCTTTTTATTTCAAAAGGTGTTGAGATTGTAGGCTTTGGTCTTGAGGATATCGTTGCTATTTCTAATGGAAATAAGGTGATGATCACAACTCGAAAAAAAGCTCCGGAGTTGAAAAAGATTATCGAATCTCAAGAGAAAGAAAAGGTTAGTAAATCAGTCTAAGAATTATTAGATTTTTTTATAAACTTCATCTACACCTAGCCGTGTAACATATCTATATCCAGCTGTTTCCATATATTTTCGAATTGAGCTGTTTTTTGCTTCGCAGTGCCAAGCATCTTCCCAGTTGTTTTCTACTGTAATGACATCGATAAAAAATGTATCAAAATCTAGCGCTTTAAGAATATCTAGTTCGCCCCCTTCAATATCAAGGGATAAAAAATCGATATGAAATAATTTATGTGTACTGAGGATTTGGTTGATGGGCACGGTTTTGACGTTAATGACCTGTTGTTTTCCGCCATGTAACTTGCTATCTTTATTAATTCGTGCGGTATCTTGTTCGCCGTAACTGCCAATGAGGCCGCTAAGCCCAGCCAATTTATCAAGTTGAAGGAACTTCTGATGTCCTTCAGTAAAGGGAACAACAGCAACCTCTAAACATTTGCAAGTTCGTTTGTTCTTTAACTGTTTAAACATGACAGGGTGAGGATCAATACAAAGACCTGTCCATTGCATTTCATTTTCAAAGAAGTAGGTGTTGCTATCTTGCACAGGCAGATGCGCTCCAATGTCTACAAAAACACCCTGTTTTTTGTTTTTAAAGAAATGCTCATTCATATACTTGTCTTGCAAGAATTGCCCATGGTATTCACCAAAAAGAAAGAGGGGGAAAATTAATAAGCTTAGAAAAATTTTTTTCACAAGTATTTACCAGTTGTAATTATATTTGGTAAGATCGATGTGTTCTAAGCCTGGAATAGATTTGGCCCTAGCTACGATTAGTCCATCAACAGAGCAGCTTTCGCGTGTTGTATGCTGGCATACAATATGGTAGTTATGCTCATTAAGGTAGCTTAAACATTTTTGATGTAAGTTGGCCTCTCCAATCCCTATTTCTGCGCCGTGTGTGGATAGAACAATATAGTGGATTTTATGTGCTTTAAGCGATTCATGGGCGCCCCAAAGCATTTTCAATTCTCCCCCTTGAATATCGGCGTGAAGCACATCTAAGAAGGAAATATTTTTTGTTTTAAGAAAAGCATCTACAGAGGTTTTAGGCGCATCAAAATCAATTCCACCTATGCCTTGATCAACTTTGTCTCCCAAATAGCCGTAGTTAAAGTCTCCTTGCATGCTATTAAGCTCAAAATTAGCTCTGCCAAGGGCAAGATTAATCTTATTAGGTTCGACTAAATAGTTTTTTGCACCTGTTACGGTTTTGTTAAACCACATAGAATAGTAAGCCCACCAAGAGCCTAGTTCAAGCATGGTAGAGCCGGGCTTGAGAGTTTTTACAACTTCATAAAAAGCTTTCTCTTCTTGGGGTTCGTGGTGTCCACTCAATCCCTCAATAAGATCTGTCATCCATCTTGTGTTCCACCTTTTCCCCTCACAATAAGAGTGAAGGTGAATCATAATGCCGTTATGCATTACTTGCACAGGCTTACCTTTGTGCTGAATAATCTGGCCCGCATTATCTACTTTAGGAATGTAATCACTATCAGGGCAAGAAAGAGTGCGTATCACTCTGGTGAAGTAGGGGCCAGCTTTCTTTTCAGGATTAGCGCTGTAGTGGCTAATAAAATCAGCTTTGGAATTGTTTGCCGATAAAGGCAAAGATTGAAAAAAAACTAAAAAGCTAAAAACTAGGGGAAAAAAATGGCGGCGCATGTTGCATTCCTAATTGAGAGTTATAAAGCTTTATTTTTACAAAGAAGTTTATTTCTTATCAATAAATATCTGGCCTTTAGTAGCGCTCAAAAGGTGTTTTTGCTACGCTGTACTCAGTTTGTCGAGAGAGGTTGTATGCTCAGAATAGGTATTAGCACGAGCAGTTATTTGAATTCTGATGGTAGTTACAAAGATTATGATGGTCTGGGTCAATTCACCAGACTTGTTAAGGAAAATATAGATGGTCTGGACGGCGCCAGGGTGGTGCCTTTTAACGTGTCAGCTGCGCGCTATTTACTTAGCTATGTTAGTCCCTTTCCTTTTTATTCTACTTTTGAAAAGTCGATAGACCTGTTCCACGCTACCGATTTTCGTGTGCCTAAATTAAATGTTCCTGTTGTTACGACCGTGCATGATGCTATCTGTCTTAAATATGGGGATAAATCCTTGAAAAGACGTATAGCAAATCCTCTTTTTCAAAAAGGGATTGACCGTGCAGATCGAGTCATTACCGATTGCCATGCTATGGTTGCTGATTTAGAAAAATATTGGGGTGTTAATCCATCTAAAGTCGATGTCGTTTATCCAGGAAGAGATCCATTTTTTGACCATCGCTGCAAATTTTCTGAAATAGAAACATGTTTAAAGGCATTTAAGTTAGATAGGCCCTATATCTTAATGGTGAGCACGCTTAGAAATTATAAAAATATAGACCGTCTTTTAGATGCGTATCTATCGCTTAGCTCTATTAACTCATCTATAGACCTTGTCTTGGTGGGGAAAATGGGCAGCGAGAAAATACATAAAAAAATGCACATTAGAGTCAAACAGTTAAATAGCGCTAAAAAAGTGCGTTGGCTTTCCTACGTAGGAAAAGACCAATTAAGAGCGCTTTACCAAGGGGCTTTGGGAGCTGTTCTACCTAGTTTGTATGAGGGCTTTGGCTTTCCTATACTTGAAGCGTTTGCATCCGAGATCCCTTTACTTACATCCGGCTGCGGCGCTATGCAAGAGATTGCAGGTGTGGGCAATGCTATCTTTGTAGACCCTTATAGCGTAGACTCGATTCGGTATGGCATAGAACAATTGGTACAGGATCAAACTTTGCGTGTTAGTTTAATTAAAGCGGGGAAAAAGCGTGTTAAAGATTTTTCTTGGGATGTGGCGGCAAAACAGATGCTCAGCGTTTATAAAAAAGTGACTCAGCAAAAGGAGAGAGTTTAGTGGTTAAAATCGCCTGTGTTCATGATTGGCTCGATGTATTTGGCGGGGCTGAAAGCGTATTGGAAGCGTTAATGCAAGTGTATGAGCTCGACTTTTTTACTCTCTTTGCTAGCGAAAAAATGGAGAAAGAGTCTTGTTTCGCAAAAAATTCTATCCAAACATCGTTTATTCAAAACTTGCCATTTGCAAAAAAACATGCACGCAGTTATCTGCCTTTGTTCCCTTTGGCTATTGAGCAATTTGATGTTACCGATTATCCCGTTGTAATTTCTTCTTCTAGCTGCGTTGCTAAAGGAATACTTACAAAACCGGATCAATTTCACCTTTGTTATTGCTATACGCCCATGCGTTACGCTTGGGATTTATACTTTGACTATTTGAAAGATTTTAATCTTAAAAAAGGCTTTTTTAAAAGAGTTGCGGCAACGCTTTGCCTGCACTATTTAAGAATGTGGGATTATCAAAGTGCAAGCCGTGTGGACGCTTTTGTGGCTATTTCCCATTTTGTGGCAAGACGGATTAAAAGTATTTATGGCAGGGACTCACATGTGATCTATCCACCGATAGATACCGACTATTTTTCTTTAAAACAACAGACTGGGGGAGAGTTTTATGTGACTGCTAGCCGTATGGTTCCTTATAAAAAAATGGACCTTATTATCAGGGCCTTTTCTAAAATGCCTGGGCGAGAGTTGATAGTAATAGGTGAGGGGTCTGAGCGGAAAAAATTGGAACAACTAGCCAAACCGTTTAGTAATATTAAACTAGTAGGAAGCGTAGATAGAGCAGATCTACGTACTTATTTACAGCGATCAAAAGCATTTGTTTTTGCAGCATTAGAAGATTTTGGTATCGCGCCATTAGAGGCTCAAAGTTGCGGCACTCCTGTAATAGCTTTTGGCAAGGGAGGCTCTTTGGAAACCGTGGTAGATGGGACTACGGGACTATTTTTTAATGAGCAAACGGAAGAGTCACTTTGTGCGTGTGTGAACTTATTCGAAGAGCAATCTTTAACTTTTGATCCATCTATAATTCGCCGCCATGCACAAAAATTTGATAAAAAAATATTTCAGAAAAACTTTTCTTCCTACCTGCAACAAGCGTTACAAGATTGGCAGGAAGAAAATAGTCATAGAGAGCCAGCTTTAGCGTTATAAAAACTAAACAAAAACTTTATTTCTCTAAATGTTTAGTTAGAATACCTGCTAATTTCATCATGTCGATACCCTCTTTTGATCCAAAAACTTTAGCAAGTTTAGTGTCTGGAACTATTTCTCTTTTCTTTTCAGGGTTTTGCAGATTGTTAGCTTTAATATAATCCCACAATTTTTTTGTTGCGGTCGTTCTTTCTATAGGATCTGGTCCAATAACGTCGGCCAGTTCTTTGGAAACTTTATATTTGGGCATGTTTCTAGGGGCTGCTTTTTTAGTAGATTTCTTTTTAGTCACTTTCTTTTTTCCTTTTGCAGTTTTTACTGCACTTTTTTTCACTTTTTTCACATAAGCTGTTTTAGGATAATTGACATATTTATCCATTACCTGCTCTGGAGAATTTGCTATAACGTTGCAGTCTGGGTAATTTGAGCAGCTGAAAAAAGCTTTACCCCAACGTGACATACGTTGCACCAGTCTTCCGTCACATCCAATAGCTGGACACTGAGGCATATCTTCAGCTAGCTTTTCGCCCTGTTTAGGAATATTGATAATTCCATTACAGTCAGGATATTGTGAACATCCTAAAAAAGCGCCATAACGGCCAAAGCGGATGGTCATGGGAGCGGTACATTTTGGACAGATCTGATCCCAGTTAAATTTGTCTGCATAATCTTCTTTTTTAAACTCTAAAGCTTCTATAGGCACAGTAAATGAGCAATCAGGATAATTGGAGCAACCATAAAAATATTTATTCTTAGACCAAATTTTTTGCAATTTTTTGCCACATTTTGGGCAATCTATATCGGTGGCAATTTTCGGCACAAAAGCTTCTTTTTCAGCTTTTTGTATAACAGGATCAAACTGTTTCCAAAAAGTAGCTAGAAAAGCTTTCCAATCTTTTTTATTCTCAGCAATAGAATCTAGATCCCTTTCCATATTGGCTGTAAAAGCAATATCCATGATGATAGAAAAATGGCTTTCTAACATTTGAGCAATAATTTTACCCAGCTCTGTAGGCTTGATCGTCAAACGCTCTTTTGTCGTATAAGCACGCGATTGAATTTTGCCCATAATACTAGTGTACGTAGAAGGTCTACCAATACCTTGCTTTTCAAGCTCTTTAATCAGTGACGCCTCAGTAAATCTAGGAGGCGGCTTAGTAAAGGATTGGTCTGAGTGGGCCTGTTCTAATAGAAGCTTTTGTCCCTCTTCTAAATCGGGAAGTTTTGCCCCTATTTCACTAGCCTTAGACTCTGTTTCAGAATCATCATCGGTCTTTTCTTCATAGACGGCTAAAAATCCTTTGAAAAGGATAATAGATCCTGTCGTTCTCAGAACAAGATTGTCTCTAGTTACAATGTCACAGGTAAGGGTGTCGTAAATAGCGGGCACCATTTGTGAAGAGACGAAACGTTTGTAGACCAGGCCGTAGAGTTTGTTTTGATCAAGCGTTAGAAAATCTTGTACTTTATCAGGTGTTAGAAGGACATCGTTCGGACGGATCGCTTCGTGAGCGTCTTGCGTATTTTTTTTACTTACGTAGTGTTTAGCGCTGTCAGGTAAATATTCTTTGCCATAAGTGGATGAAATAAGTTTTCTTGCCGCGTCAATAGCTTCAGGAGCTGAACGGATCGAATCGGTTCTCATATAGGTGATCAAACCCTCAGAACCGAGAGCTTTCATGTCCACTCCTTCATAAAGAGATTGAGCAATAGACATTGTTCTAGAGGCTGAAAATCCGTAATGGCGAGATGCTTCTTGTTGCAGCGTGGAAGTGATGAAA
>NVUK01000044.1 GCA_002401865.1 Candidatus Aerophobota bacterium
TTACACTGACATCCCAGTCTTTCATTATCCACATCGCCTAAAAAGTCCTCTTCTTCTTCTGTACGCCCTGTGAGGTTTTCTCCCCCCTCAATCACTTCAATCACGCAAGTACCACATATACCCTCTTCACAGGCAAAAGGAACCCCCATGTCCTCTAAAACAGACTTGAGCTCATCGCCCTCGCTCATCTCGATCTCTTCTCCATCACAAATTAGCTTTCCCACGCTCTTATCCCTCATACGGCTATTTTCAAGACTATTGAACCAGATTCTATAGTTATTTTTCAAGTATTACCCTATTAAGGGTAGGGCCAAACCCTTAATCCCCCTTTTCACCCCATTTTTTCTGCTCAAACCCCATTTTAAAGGGGTTTGAGCAGTTAAAAAATTTGCTTTAATCTATTAAAAATAATGTGTTTATGCTACAATAAGAGTAAGTGAAAGAAGGGAAAATTATGGCACAAGTGTCTAATCATGGCGCGCAGCCTAATCGATATGCATTTAATGCTTCAAAGGCATTGAAAGCACAGGGTATTAATCCTGATCTATTTGGGTCTAAAGTAAGCACAATGACAGCTTGTCATCAAGCACCCAAAACAGCTAGATCTACTCTATTTACTACCTCGATGCAAGCTTTAAATACTACTTTAGGTGGAGAGTTTAATGCTTTACCTCGCAAGCAGTTAGAAGTAATTCAGCAATTTATTGCCTCACCTACACATGAGGGAGAACAAGCGGTTAGAACTGTTTTAAATGCAAATGCACAGCCCGGACGTAATCCTGATATTGATGGTATTATTACCATCATGAAAAACCTGCATCCAGAATTTGCTAACTGGAAGAGTCAAACACTCTCCTCTGCAAAAGTGCACCATGTTCAAATGCATAGTGAATTACAAGCGCAACGTTTGGACTGGGACTCTCCAACATTTACCCGTGAACTAGGTACATGCAAAAAAATAATGCAAAACCATGTTAAATCTATTATTAATCCAGTAAGAGCAAGTATTGCGACGCCTAGCGCGCCGCTTTGCGCTAACTGCAATAATCTGCTAAACTTAACCATGATACAGTTTGAAAAAGAGCAGCGCCAAGAGATGCTTGGCTTATTATACGAGAAAAGATTTCCAGTAGGATCAAAAAATAGTATGCTTTACTTTGCAGCAAAAGCTAAGCAGGGAAAGATTCCAGCGCAAGTTCTTAAACAAGCAGCGCACCGAGCAATAGAGCAACAGCACGCCCATTTAAGAGCCAATCCAGAAGACCATTTCCCTGGAACTGAATCAATTCAAAAAGTAAAAAAAGCTTTAATTAATAAAAAGCGAGAGTTAAAGAAACTTACAGATCAATACAACACTTTAAATGCTAACAAAGATCACATTGGATCTTTACCCCAAAATAGGTCAACATTTGACCAAGGACGCTTTCTTGAACGCAGGATAAAAGCCGTAAAAGAGGTAATTACTACCTCTAAAGCTGAAACTGAAAAACTAGAATATAATGTTCAGATGGAAAGGTTAAGCTTTTTTAAAGATCATGGAGAGTTATTTGAGAAAAAAATAGAAGAGTTTGAACAAGCTATAGCTAAAAAATCAAAGCAAAGCCCTTCCCATTTTCAACACTACTACGACTGCAAAACCTTAATACAACATGAGGTAGGGGTACTTGCTAAAAAGTTAGGACTAGATCCACGAGAAGAAGCAGCTAAATTTCAAACCTCTCTCTATGCTGAGCAAATAGGACAAAGCGATGTAGTTTTTAAAACTCAACAGTCCATGAGCGCGCTACCTTTTGTTTATGCAACTAAAAAAAGATGTCAGCAGCTTCTTAAAGAATTAAAAACACGCAAATTTCATATTGGCAATGGCGAGTATGTTAAAGGTTTATCTGAAGCTTTAGATCTAGCTATCTCTTTTAATCACATTCAAGGCGCTCACGGAGATATCGTATCTACAAAAGATCGTCTAATGAGCCATATTGCGCAAATGAAGTCGGATGAGTACTATGCCAATGCTATAATAAAGCATCCAGATTTTGATGCCTCTGCATTAAAAAAGCATATAAATGAGAAATATGCACAGGATGTTGAAATGTTGAAACTAGCCTCTACTACTAAGGGCAGCAGCTCTAGTCGTATGATCAAACGTTTACACAAACAATCAAAACAACTGGGTGCTGGAAAAACTTCTCAAGAGACTCTTCAACCTGAAGATATGAAAACTTTAATGGAAATGTTTGCACAGGGCCATCAACAAGCACTAGGAAAAATTAAAACAGCTCTAACTCTCCAAGAGCAAAACTATCAAGATGTACACAGCAGCTCCGCTACCAGCGTAACAGGCTCTATGAGCTTAAACGATCTTATGGGCCAAAATAAAGGACGTATCGGTCAATTAGACCAAGTCATCCAACACTATAGAGCTACGCATAACTTAATGCACAGTGATCCAAATCACTCATCAAACAGAGAGCGTACACAGATGGATCCTGCTACTTTAGTAGAAGCAAGCCCTGGGCACCAGTCCCATTTTCAGTATTATGGAGATTTACGTATCGATCAGCTTGCAAGACATTTTAACCCTATGATTAGTGAAGAAGACGAGACAGATGCTACTACTAATATGATAGAATCATTTGAACAAATTGTTTCAGGTGCTGCTTTAAACGAGAGATCTTTTGACTATGAAGAAGATAATGCTGATAGAAAGACAGTACTTGTTAATGCTCATACCAAGCTACCACCAACACTCACAAAGCTACATACAATTAGTAGCCGCGATGATGTAGAGCGTATCCAACTAGCCTCTATCGTTTTCTCTCAAAACCCTACACAAAAACAATTAAAAAATTTCCCTCGCATACAAGAAATCCTGACACAAAACCCTGCTTTTTTTGCCCCTTTTACACCTCAATTTTTAAATATTAAACAGCAATTAAACCTACTTTTAACCATGGAAGGAGATGCTCCGGGTAGAGCAACTCTTCTAAGAGATATAAACGCACACGCACAAAACTTAATGACCAGCATACTAGGGACTGCATTACAATCGCCGGGCGGTGTGATTGCACAAGCATCTAGAACATTGCACCATAGCGTTGAAGAACTTGGATACTTAGTAGAGAGTATGTTTTCTAAAGATCTTTTCGAAGCAAAGGGCATTAGCCCTAGTGATAAACAAACACTCGCTGCGGGAATTCAAACCTCTATTAAAAAGGGAATAGTAAACTACTATCTCGCAAGTACTATACCTGGTCACGGCGTACAATCTAATCCTGTATTTTTAAGAAGCCTTAACTCCCATGCACCCGTAACACAAACGCGTCCCACCAATCCAGCTCTACACCGCCCTTTCATGATTGACCTTTATGAAGACACCAAAATGGATACCTATCAATCTGCAGGACTTAAAGTCGTACTCCAAAAACTCTACGCAGGTGACTCAGATAGAGAAATCACGGATAGCTTTATTCAACAGCAATTACTAAGCAGTCCTGCACACAAAGAGACTATGGAAAATTGTTTAATCCGTTACCAAGAATTACTAAGCTTTAATACGCAAAGCACTCACAATTTATCTAAACACATCGCACACATTCAAGATCAACATCCTATGGTGCGATCTGCAGTCAATAAGCTTAAGGATGGAGCAAGCGCGGCTGAGCAACACGCGTTAGATGAAGAATACACCCATGTAATCCTAGGAGCAGCTAAGCGAGACTTTGCTTTTTATGGCTCTATACTAGACACGAATCCTTCTTGGACCAATGAATATGACCTTTCTGTTACTATTACATCCAAACTTCTGAGTAAGCTAGGTAAAGGAAAAATAACGGATATTACTATGGAAGCGATTAGCCAGAAAAAAATTGCAATGCAAGCTCAAAACCTACCTACTTTTCAGCAAGATTGGGAGCGTGAATTACAAACTATACTCACTACCATCACTGAACAAGCCCAGGGAAATAAAATAGAGCTACTACATAGTCTTGCACCCCACCTTACCAACCACACTGACACTGTTGCTCATGTGGTTGATCAATTTTCTAGCGGACCTATCACAAACGCAATTCTTAATGCTATTGATCCAAGAGACGAAGCTTTATGCGGACAAGTAAGTGCTATTTTCCAACCAGGAAAAACTCCCGTAGCTATTCTCCAAGAGCTTAATGCTCTACTAGACGATTTTGATGGCACAACTTTTATCGCTAATTTACAAGCGCCTTAAGTACATAATCGCTTGATTACATATGAATCGCTCTTTTCTCAATTTGCAAGGCTGCTTCTTTAAGAGCTTCTGAAAGTGTTGGATGAGCATGGCACAGGCTTGATAGTCTTGGAGCTGTTACCTTTTCTTGAATAGCTAAAGCAAGCTCTCCTATTAACTCCCCTACTTGCGGGCCAATCATGTGCGCGCCAATAATCACAAGACTTGCAGATTCTACAATCAATTTCACAAATCCCTCATCCGAGCCTACAGCTTTAGCCCTAGAATTGGCTTTAAAGGGAAACTTTGCTGTTTTGATACTTAGACCCAAATCTTTGGCATCTTGCTCGCTAAGCCCGCAACAAGCCACTTCAGGACTGGTATAAATCACAGAGGGTATCACAGTATAATCAATCACTGGCTTCTCTCCAGCAATAATCTCTGCTACAGCAGCCCCTTCTTCTTCCGCTTTATGCGCCAGCATAGGACCATCTACAATATCGCCGATCGCATAAATATGGTCTAAATTTGTTTTAAATTGGTCATTAATCATTACGCCGCCCTCGCTAGAGAGCGTGACTCCAATAGAGTCAAGACCCAATCCTTCAATATTAGGCTTTCTTCCAACAGATACCAACACAATATCACTGGAGAGTTTTTCTTGTCCGCCAGTAGAGCTCTCCACAGTTACTGTGCATCCCTTCTTGTCTACGGTAACATCGGTTACTTTTGTCGAGAGTTTAAACTCCATACCCTGCTTTTCAAGCGCTTTTTTAAGTTCAATAGAGAGAGCTGGATCAATACCGGGACAAACGCGGTCAAAAAATTCTACAAACTGCACTTTAGTGCCCAAACGAGCATAAACAGAGCCAAGCTCTACGCCAATATAACCCGCGCCAATTACCACCATAGAGGCAGGCACATGATCAAGAGAGAGTGCTTTAGCAGAAGATATAATTTTTTCCTCATCGATTGAAAGAAAAGGCAAACTTGCAACAGAGGATCCTGTAGCGAGCATTATATGGCGCCCTTTTACAATAACACCGCCCACATCGAGTGTATGTGCATCTTTAAATGTGGCAGGTTTTCCTAGCATTAGATCGATTTTATTTTTTTTTAGTAGTGCCTCAATACCTGCTCTAAAAGTTTGAATAACACCCTCTTTTCGCTCCATCATTTTAGCAAAATCATAACGAGGATTATCCACTTCTATGCCATGCTCTTTAGCATGGTGTTTTATATTATAAAAAAGCTCTGATGAATGGAGTAAACATTTAGAAGGAATACACCCCACATTAAGGCAGGTTCCCCCCAGATTTTGTGCTTCTATACATAGTGTTTTCAGCCCCAATTGAGCGGCTCTAATAGCCCCCACGTAGCCGCCAGGGCCCGATCCTACAACAATAAGGTCATACTCTTTTAAATCTTGTGTCACTGCTAACCTTTCTCCTTTTTTCCGCTACTCTTGCTCAAACATCAATTTTTCTGGATTTTCTAAAATCTCTTTTACTTTAACAAGAAAAGAAACCGACTCCTTGCCATCAATCACGCGGTGATCATAACTAAGAGCTAAATACATCATGGGACGAATTTCAATCTTATCGTCAATCACTACCACGCGTTTAACAATATTATGCATCCCTAAAATAGCGCTTTGAGGAGGATTTAAAATGGGCGTTGAAAGCATTGATCCAAAAGTTCCTCCATTAGTGATGGTAAAACTTCCCCCCTTCAGATCATCCATAGAAATTTTTCCCTCTCTTGCAGACTTAGCCATTTGCGCTATACCCTTTTCAATCCCTGCAAAACTAAGCTTATCGCAATCTCTAATGACAGGCACCATCAACCCTTTTTCTGTAGAAACAGCCACACCTATATGGTAGGCGGAAGGGGTTAAAATATAGCCCTCATCAATAAAGCTGTGTACAGAAGGGCTTTGTTTCAGGGATTCTGTAACCGCTTTTACAAAAAAGGACATAAAGCCCAGTTTGATGCCGTGCCGTTTTACAAATGATTCCTGCTCTTTTTTTCTAAGTCCCATCACAAAAGACATATCCACTTCGTTAAAAGTGGTTAACATAGCTGTTTGATTTTTCACTTCAACAAGTCTTTTAGCTATCGTTTTTCTAAGTGAGGACATTCTTGTTTTGGTATACTCTTGCTCTGAACTACTACTTTTTTTCTCTTCTTTAATGGCAGGCTTTTCTAAAGACGGCGAGACCGGTTTTGGCTCTGGTTCTTTTTTATCCACTGCAGTAAAATCTTTATCTTTAGCAAAAAGGCGCGCACTTTGATCAGAAGAGGTTTTTTCTTCTTTAGCTGGTTGCGCGCTCGAGGGCTTTTGTTCTTCTTGAACACCACTTTTCTCCTCAACAGGAGCCTTAGACTCCTCTTTAGTAGCGCCACTTGTATCGACAAAGCCTATCACCTGTAATGGTTTTACTATATCGTCTACTTTAACATCTAAATGGATAGTGCCTGCTTCAGGGGCATGAATTACTTGGTTTACTTTGTCCGTTTCTACTTCTAAAAGTTCCGCTTCTTTCTCTACAAAGTCTCCATTTTTACAAAACAGTTCTGCCACAGTCGCTTCTGTAACCGATTCACCCGCTTCGGGTACTTTAATCTCTACTTTCATAACACGTCCATTGCCTCTTTCACAAATTGATTAAGCTCTTTTAAATGTAGAGCTTTTGACCCTGCAGAAGTAGAAGCACTTTTTGCTCTTCCCACATACTGCAAATTTGCCCGTTTTCCAATAATTTCTTCTAGCCTAGGCTTAACAAATTCCCAACACCCCATATTTTGATGTTCTTCTTGTACCCATAAAACTGGTATAGAAGAGCTCTTTTTACCAAGAATCTGCTCTATACACGCAGCTATTTCCTCTTTAGGAAAGGGGTATAAACGCTCAAGGGTGACAATAGCAATTTTCTTATCCCCTCTTGCTTCTCTTAAATCATAAGCTACTTTACCGCTGCAAAAAATGAGCTTTTTTACTCCACTAGAAAACTTTTCATCACAAATGACAGGAAGGGATTTTCTCTCTATTACTGTTTCAAATGAAGAAAGAGAGGGAGCAAATCTCAATAGCGCTTTAGGAGTAAATATCACAGCAGGTTTTCCCGTTTTTAAAAGTCCTCTTTCAAAAATAGCTTGAAAATAGCTGGCAGAAGTAGAAGGGACAAAAACTTCTATATTATCAAAAGCAGCCAATTGTAAAAAACGTTCAATTCTAGCCGAAGAATGTTCTGGCCCCTGCCCTTCATAACCGTGAGGAAGAAGAAGAGTTAAAGGCGCTTTTTCTCCCCATTTTTGATAACCTGAAACAATGTACTGATCAATAATTGTTTGAGCTGAATTGGCAAAATCACCAAATTGGGCTTCCCACAAAGTCATCCCCTTCTGATTTTCCAAACTATACCCATACTCAAAACCAAGCGCTGCATACTCAGAGAGAAGAGCATTATAAACTTCAAAACTTGCCTGTCCCTGCTCTAAATGAGCTAAAGGAGTAAAGGGCGCATTAGTTGTTTGGTCAAAAAATGTGGCCTGCCTATGAGCAAAGGTTCCACGCATTGAATCTTGCCCAGATAAGCGGATAGGAACCTTTTCAAAAACAAGAAGAGCGGCAAAAGCAAGAGTCTCTGCCATTCCCCAATCTATATTCTTTTCTCCCTTCTCATCTACCATAGCTAAACGCTCATCAAGCACCCGCCTCATCTTCCTATGCAAATCAAAATCAGCTGGCACAGTGCACACACGTTTTGCTAAAGTGCGCAATGCGCTAGCGTTCATATAACTAGGATTTGCCTCGACTAAGGTTTTCTCTTCTTCTTTTTCTGAAATAACTGCTTGTGTTTTGTTTTTAAAACTTTCCTCACAACGCGCTTCACTTTGTGTTTCAATCGCTTTCGCCTCACTCTCAGATAAAACACCCGCTTCTACCATCTGTTTAGCAAATACTTCTCTAAGGTTTGTTTTTTTTCGAATGCTTTGATACATCACAGGTTGAGTAAAGGCTGGCTCATCCCCTTCATTGTGCCCATATTTACGGTACCCAACAATTTCAATAACCACATCGATATGAAATTTTTGGCGGATTAGCATCGCTAATTTAGCCGCTCTAATACCTGCCTCTACATCTTCACCATTTACATGTAAAACCGGCGCGCTAAAAGCTTTGGCAATATCCGTTGCATAATATGTCGACTGCGTATCCTTTTCTGTAGCTGTAAACCCTATTTGATTATTTACTACAATATGGATAGATCCGCGTGTTTCATACCCTGGAAGATTGACCATTTGCATGGTTTCATACACCACACCTTGTCCTGCAACCGAAGCATCTCCATGCACCAAAACAGCGCACACGAAACTTTTTTTCTCCTCTTCTAAAAGATCTTGGCGAGCACGCACTCTACCAAGCACAACAGGATCCACAGATTCTAAATGGGAAGGATTAGCACACAGCTCTAATTGAATTTTCTTTTGTCCCTTCTCTATTTCAGTGCTATAGCCCATATGATATTTTACATCTCCAGAGCGCCCTTGCATATCAGAGATAAAATCAGGATCAAACTCTCGAAATATCGCAGCACAGGGTTTGTTTAAAAGATTGGCTAAAACACTCAATCTTCCTCTATGAGCCATACCCAAAATAAATGTATCTACATCTAAAGCATTACCTGTATCGAGTAGTTGCGATAATACCGGCAATAACAGAGAGCACCCTTCAATAGAAAACCTCTTTTGCCCCGGATATTTTTTATTTAAAAACTCTTCAAAAATTTCTGTATCTACTAATTTGGAAAAAGCGGTTACCTGCTCTTCACGGGTAAACGCACCTGCACTCTCCTCCTCCATTTGCTCAATAATAAATTGCTCTATGTCAGGAGTGGTAAAACCCATAAATTCTACACCTAAATTACCACAATAAATACGTGATAAACGGTCTAAGCACGCTTGTAGAGAAATCTCTTTTTCTCCACTCCAACCAGAAACCTCATACATTTTATCCAAATCTGCACTACTAAACCCCATCTTTTCTATAGAAAGAAGCTCTTGGTACGCATGCTCTTTTGATTCTAGGTCTAAAGGGTTTGTTGTAGCTAAAAAATGGCCATACCTTCTGTAATTATCTATTAACACTGCAATAGAAGTCTCTACTCCAGAAGAGCTTGTTTGCTCTGTGGGTACATGGCTAAGTGTTTGAGCAAAAGCTATCCCTTCAAAAAAATGGCTCCATGAAGGATCTACTGAAGAGGAATCTTCAAGATATTTGGTATACATTTGCTCAATCAGCGATAGATTGGAGAGATTAGCAAAATCAAGTATCTTTTTATCCATTTATTTATATAGGGGTGATTTTCCTATTCCATATCAGAGATAAAATAATTATTAAAGATTTTTTTTATATGTATTCTCTATTTTTACATCTAAATATAAACTAAACATATTTTTTACTTTGTTTATTTTTAAACCCGTGCTATTATTCCCTAGCAGGCGGATAGAAAAGTCTAAAAAAAGGCTTTACCAATATTCTGGCTATGTTATTAAATATCAAAAAATGTAACGATTGGACTGTTTTTGCATGGCAATTAAAAGCGAACGATTAAAAAAGCTCGAAAAAGAACTCGAAGATCTTGAGAAATGGTTAAAATTAGGCTTAGTTCCTTCTGTAGAAGAAGAAAAACATAAAGTTGAAATTGGAAGCATTCGCAAGAAGATCGGTGATGAACACCAACGTCTCCAACATCTTAAAGATCAAGAGGATGGCACTGAGTTTGTTATCCCCAAAAAAAATCAAGGCGGAAGAGCTGCCTACCAAGAACATCATACTATTCCTGATGTAAATGAGACCAGTTCTGGCTTTACAGAGACAGGGCTAGACATGTCTACTGAAACGCATGAAATGGATACTGCGACAAATTATACAGATTCTCAAACTGCGGCGCATACGACTGTATCTGATGATGATGATCCTTTTAGTGATAAAAACAGGTGGAAACGGGGTATTTTAGAAGATCCCGATTCGGACTCTTGGTAAATGCTTTACTCCTCTACTACTACAGATCAAGATTTTTCTATCTATGTTCACCTTCCTTTTTGTAGGCAAAAGTGTCCCTACTGCAGTTTTTATGTCATTCCGTACAAAAAAAGTGTTGCAAATGTCTATATTGAGACGCTTAAAAAAGAATGGGACTTCTACAAGAAAGAGTTTGCCTCCCGTTCACTTATCTCGCTCTACTTTGGAGGGGGAACTCCCAGTTTACACCCTGAAGGGGTGATAGAGCTTATCGCTTTGTTTAAAGAAACTTTCTCCATGGAAACTACAGAAATCAGTGTAGAAGTGAATCCAGAAGATGGCACTCTTGATTTGTTTAAAGCGCTTAAAAAAGCGGGCGTGAACCGCCTAAGCCTTGGAGCTCAAACTTTAAGTAATCCTTTGCTCAAGCAAATAGGACGCACGCATACCACAGGATCCACCCTACTAAGCATAGAAAATGCTAAAGCGTGTGGTTTTTCCAACATATCAATTGATCTCATGACAGAGCTGCCTACTCAAACATTAAACGACATTGAAAACACACTGAATCAAATCCAAAATTTAGATATTACCCACGTCTCTTTATATAATTTACAAATTGAAAAAGGAACGGTTTTTTATAAACAAAAAGAGCAACTTGTAAAAAAGATCGCAAGTGATGAAATAGCTGCTCAAATGTTAAAAACTTGCATACGCGAGCTTGAATCTATGGGATTTGAAAGGTATGAAATTTCTGCTTTTTGCAAAAAAGGAAAAGCTTCGATACATAATTTAGGTTATTGGACAGGTAGAGAATTTTTAGGCCTTGGAGCTTCTAGTTTTAGCTACATCAAGCAAGAGCGTTTTCAAAATTTTGCCCATATTAACCGTTATACCAAACTTATTAATGAGAGTAAAAAACCTATAGATTTCAAAGAAAAGCTCTCGCCTAGTGCTTCTTTATTAGAGCTTTTTACGCTCCACTTAAGGCTTACTCAAGGTTTTTCTCTTGCCTCTTTTGAACACAGGCATGGTAAACTTAGCACAATTACCATGAAAGAGATTGTTAAACTTTGCGATGAAAATTTCATCAAAAAAAGCCAAAATGGAGATCTACTTTCTCTTTCTTCTAAAGGGGCGCTTTTCTTTGACGAAGTGGCTCCGAGACTTATTGAGTGACCTTTATTAAAAAAAAACTATAATCGCATATAATCAAACATTAAAGGGAATTAGCTATGCGCTTAAAGGTGATTTTTTTTACAAGCATACTGTGCCTACAAGGACTATATGCATCTCAAGACAACATAACCGAATATTTTAAATACCTTGATCAATACCCTGCTACGTTGGGCCCTGATGGCTCATACCAAGAGGGCGAGATTGAAATTATCAGAGATCGTGAGAAAATGCTTGAAATTCAAGCCTCCACCAATAGAATGGTAGGTCTTGTTGCTGAGGATAATTATTGGATCTGGCTTAATGATGCGGTTCGCTTTCCTGGAGGTAACTACGGAGTCTATGGCCGTATTATTTGGAAGTGTGGCTTAGAAAGTATTCCGGGTATTGCTGTATTACCACTGCTGCCAAATGGCAAAATTGCTCTTAACCGCAACTATCGACACGCTACTCGGTCGTGGGAATATGAACTACCACGAGGCTGTGTGGAA
>NVUK01000045.1 GCA_002401865.1 Candidatus Aerophobota bacterium
CATGCGCCCAAACACCGCTTACAGGGTTCTCTATGTGTCCCTTATCTGCATGGATAAATAGATATAATACGGACACTCAAAAAAATACAAGCAACATTCTCATAACGCCAGAAAACCTCCAAGGCCTCCGCGCGCAACTAGCAACCATCGTATCTCCTGAGTCTTATACAAGAAATTTAGAATGGCTGAAAGAGCAGTGGACTGCTTTCAACGCCTAAAACGCGTACACCTCACTCGTCTTTGCGCAAAATCTATTTATAAGTTACTATAGGCGTCATCCATCAACGCTTTACTGATAAATTGCGCCATGAAACAAGAAAAAAATGTGATGCCCTACAGTCCAGACTGGCCTAAACAGTTTGAATCGATCGAAAAACAAATTCGGCCAGCCCTAAAAGAGTCTTTTGTTGCTATCCATCATGTAGGCTCTACTTCTGTACCAGATCTTGCGGCAAAACCCATCATTGATATTATTGCTGAAGTCAAACATTTAAGCTTTGATCACGCCCCCTTACTTAAACTAAATTTTGCTTATAGAGGTGGTTTTGGTCTCCCTTTTAGAAAAAGTTTTACCTACAGATCAAATGATCTCAACGTTAACCTACACGTCTTTGAACACGATGACCCTGAAGTAGAACTGAACCTAATGTTGCGCGACCATCTAAGAAAAGACACAGCCGACCGCGAAGCTTATGAGCAGTTAAAATATCGCTTAGCCTCAGATGAGGAGTGCGACAAAAAAAATGGCTCTCTCTACAGAAAATACACTTTGGATAAACACCCTTTTCTAGAAGATATTTTAAAAAAACTAGGCTTTGATCGGCAAAGACTGGTTCTATGCGCGCACTACGCTGACTGGAACGGGGCGCGCGCTATGCGCCTTAAATATTGCCCTTTAGAAAGTAAAGAAATTTCCAATGACACTCAACATACACATCTCGTTTTCTATAAAGCGACCACAGTGATTGGCTATGTCCACGTAGAATTTAAATCACGAGAAAAAACTAAAATCCACACCTTGGTTATTGACCATCCCTATCAAAACCTGGGCTACGAAAAAGAATTAAAACGGCTAATTGAAAAATGGCTAAAAATAAAACTAAAAGGAGAAAGTGATGCCTAAATTACTGTTTTTTTCAGGAAGCACACGCCAAGATTCATTAAACCAAAAGCTTCTCAATCTTGCTGTTACTATAGCTCAAGATTTAGGTGCTGAAGTGACACCTATTAACCTAAAAGACTTTTCCATGCCCATCTTTAATGGAGACGATGAAGTAGCTTATGGCCTGCCCGAAAATGCTAAAAAACTAAAAGTAATTTTTGCAAAACATGACGGCTTATTTATAGCATCACCCGAACACAATAGATCCATTCCAGCCCTACTTAAAAATACATTGGACTGGATATCACGTACTGAAGCAAAAGATGAAAAGCCCCTGGCCGCCTTTAAAGATAAAGTAGTCGCTTTAGGCTCTGTTTCTCCGGGAATGCTTGGAGGCTTGCATGGCCTGATTCAATTACGGATGATGTTAACCTACATAGGTGTAAATGTAATCCCTGCACAAACAACTATAATCAGTGGACTGCAAGCTTTTGACTCTAATGGCATGCTAAAAAATGCGCGCCAACTAGAAACGTTAAAAAGGACCGTTACAGATTTAGTAATTACAACCAGCAAACTAGCCTGCTAAAAAACCTGCTGTAACTGTCGTCACTGCTTGGCCTGTAATAGCTACATGTTCCTTTTGCAAATGCAAAGAAAAAAAGCCTTGCCTCTTCGAAGCTTGATAAGCTGATAGCTCGGTTTTACTCAACTGTTTGGACCAAAATGGAGCAAGAAAGCAGTGCGCTGACCCAGTAGCGGGATCTTCTAAAACATTATTAGGTCCCATACTAAAAAACCTGGAAACGTAGTCATACTTAGAACTACTAGATTTAGAGGTGACAATAATCGATTTTGTATAACCGGCTAAAGCTTGTAAATTAGGCTCCATTTCTAAAACCGTTTTTTCATTGTCGTAGACCAACATTAATACTGATAAGTCCAAAGCAAGTACTGGCTTTGTAGAAGACAAACCATTTAATACAAATTCTGGGACCGAGGTTACTGCCACTTCATCTGGGAAAAACAGGGGGAAGTTCATGGTTAGAGTATTTGCACTTTTTAAAACTTTTAAACAGCCTGCTTGCTTGGTCTCGAAAGTTACTTCTTCTACAGTTTTTTCTATTTCAGAAAAATAGATGTGCGCGCTTGCTAAAGTAGCATGACCACAAAGATCCACCTCATGCGTAGGCTTAAACCAACGTAAAAAAGGATTTTTCCCCTCTCTTAATAAAACAAAGGCTGTTTCTGACAAATTCATTTCCATAGCAATGTTTTGCATTAATGCGTCATCGATTTGCTCTTCTAAAAAAAATACCGCTGCAGGATTGCCTTTAAACGCTTCACTAGTAAACGCATCTACCTGCCAAAATCTAAACCTTTTCACCGTACTACCTTTTCTATTCACACACACAGCCCCTCACTGTAGATTTAACTCTGCATACTATATAAAGAGTCAAAACAGCTACAGAAAATGATGAAAATATTAGAAACAGAGCGTCTTATACTCAGAACTTGGATAGACACTGATTTACAGCCCATGTGTGCTATCAATCAAGATCCCAAAGTGATGCAATATTTTCCTTCACTGCAAGATTTAGATGCCACAAAACATCTTATCACCAAGATAAATGCGCACTTTGATACGTATGGTTACTCTTTATATGCGGCTGTAAGAAAAGATACAGATGAGTTTATTGGATTCATTGGCCTGCTCAATGTAAATTTCAAAGCACATTTTACGCCCGCTACAGAAATTGGTTGGAGATTAGCATCCAATCAATGGGGACAAGGCTTTGCTACAGAAGGAGCGAAAGCGGTTTTAGACTACGCATTTAAAACTCTTGAAATACCAGAGATTGTATCTTTCACTGCAACAGACAATGCCCCATCAAAACGTGTTATGGAAAAAATTGGATTGAGCCGCCAAAAAAGCGATGATTTTGATCATCCTAAGCTAAATGATAATAGCCCACTAAAACGGCATGTTTTGTACCGGTTAACTAAAGAGCAGTACCAGACCAACTAGCCTCTTTATAAATATTTGAAAAAAAAATAGCGCCCAGTATTGAAACCGGGCGCATAGAGAAAACGCTAGTTAACCTCTTTTAGAAGTAAAACGTCCTGAATTGCCACGCTTAGAAGAGGGTTTGCCACCTTTTCTATTACCACCTGGCTTATATCTACTGTCAGAGCGTGCTTGGCGGTCGTTACCCTGTGAACGATCGTTAGATCTTCTTCGTGGATTGTTATTACCTCTAGATGAACGATTTGAATCGTTATGCTGAGGTCTCGATGCCGCTCTTTCTGGATCAAGCAGATTTTCAATAGCACGCCATTTACGCTGATCTGAAGGAGAGACAAAATTTAAAGCTTTTCCCTCTGCTCCAGCTCTTCCTGTTCTACCAATACGGTGGATATAATCTTCTTCACATTGAGGTAAATCATAGTTAATCACATGTTCAATATGAGGAATATCTAGACCACGTGCAGCGACATCTGTTGCCACTAAAATGCGATATTTTTTTCTTCTAAAGTCAGCAATAACACGGTCACGCTTACGTTGTCTTAAGTCACCGTGGATAGCCTCTACAGTATATCCCTCGTCCGAAAGATCGTCCGCCATGTTTTGTGTGCCATGCTTTGTATTAATAAAAACAAGCACAGAACCCTCACGTTTTTCTAGCTCAGCAAGAAGACGCGGATATTTTTCTTTCTTCGAGATCTGTACTGTTTCTTGCTCTACATTAGCAGCAGGTGATGAAGTAGGGCTGACAGACACTCTGACAGGGTTGTTTAAATATCTTTTGGTCAAAGAAACAATATTTTTAGGCAGTGTCGCAGAAAACAAAAGCGTTTGACGCTCCTCTTTCATATGCCGCAGAACATCTTCAATCTGAATAGAGAAACCCATATCTAACATACGGTCAGTTTCATCTAACACTAAAAAATCTGTCTCTTCTAAGTTCAAACTGCCACGTCTAAGGTGGTCGTTAATACGGCCAGGTGTGCCCACTACAATCCTTGGATTTCTGCGCAATTTTTTCAACTGAGTGTACATAGAGTCACCCCCTATGAGCAGTGCAGTTTGGATCGGTGTTTGGTTACCTAAAATATCTTGTATATGACGCAAAACTTGCGCCGCTAATTCGCGCGTTGGTGTCATCACCAAAGCTGATCCAACATGATTAGATAAAAGGTGAGCTACTAAAGGAATACCAAAAGCGGCTGTTTTACCCGTTCCTGTCTGCGCTGATCCCAGTACATCTTGACCCTTCAAAGCAGGAGGAATAGCCTCTGCTTGAATAGGTGTTGGCGTAGTAAATTGCATTTTTTGCAATGTGTCTAATAAAGCTTGTGGCAGCTCCATCTCTTGAAATGTTTCCATATTTTCCCCTCGCATAAATGCGTTTGTATATGCTTTTGGCATTACATTGTTTAATAAGAGTATTTTACCCAAAGCTAAAGGCACTATTGCCTCTCTTTGAGTTACTCTTATTCAAACGCTAAGAACCAACCTGTTTAAAGAAGGAAGATCTTCAGGGGCCTTTACAGACATGAGCTGCGATTTAACATAGCAACATCACTTTAGCAAGAGTAGGTCAAAACTGACAGGGCTAAGGATATACCAACAAACCTTAAAAATCAAGGGCCCTTACCCTATAAAAGGATTTTTAATACATATATTCAATACAATTTTTAAACGATAAGAAAAAAGTTTATAAAGCTGCTTAAAAACTAATGTAGTTTTTGACCATTAGGAACAGGCTCTCCTACCGTGGCAAGACAAATAGCGCTCTCTTTATCTGAAAACCCTACAAGTAAAAATTATGTTTTTTTATAATTTAATCTTTATTTTCTACACTCATAACGTGTTACTCTATATCATTTATCACAGCATCAATGCGTTTAATTTTTTGCACAGCTTCATCCGAAGACTTATTCCTTAAACCTACAAGCTCGAAATTCGCCTTCCACAAAGCCCAGGCACGAGCACGGTTCCAGGTGTCAACATCAAGGCCTATTTCATTTTTGAATATCTTGCGAGATTCGCCGTCAAAAAATGTCCAAGCTATCACAAGATCACATGCAGGGTCGCCCACACCCATGCAGCCAAAATCAATCACTGCAGACAAATTGCCATTGCGCATTAGAATATTACCAATCGCTATATCACCGTGAACCCACACGGGATCTTTCCTCCACTCCGATTCTAACGCTGTTTCCCATAGCTTTAGCGCTTTTACGGAATCTATGCTATCACTCAATGTTTTTATATCTCGTCTAGCATCTTGGTTGTATACAGATGGATGACATCCGCGATGATAATTATGTAAACCACCCGCTGGCGCATCTTTTGTAGGCGCTTTATGTAGTGCTTTAATGAAACTCGCTAAATCATAAGCTAATGCACAGATTTCGCTTGGTGTGAGTTTTAAGGCATTAACACTTGTACCAGGAATAAATTGATAAATAGACCAGTGCCATGGGAAACCGGTTCCTGGCCTCCCTAAGTGAAGAGGCTTGGGTATCTGTATCTCAAAATATTTATCAAGCACTGGTAACCATTTTTGTTCTTTTAAAACCTGTGGCGCATACCCTTCAGCACTTGGCATACGCACCAGCTTATCATCACCCAGATGAAATGTACGGTTATCACTTCCACTGAATCTAACAAGACTAATGTCTAAACCCCTGTATTGAGGGAACTGATCAGCTATAAGAGCCTTAACAAGGCTTGTTGTGATATTAACAGTATGCTTCTTTGCGGGTTCTAAAGCGGCTGTAGGCGTAATTTTTTTGATTAACAATTGATGTAGCTTACCTGCTCCACTACAATTTTCTCCCATAACAAACTCAGCAATAGGCTTAAACCCAGCTTTCTCATATACCCGTTTAGCTCTAGGATTATCGCTTGCTGGATCAATAAGAAATGTATCAGCTTTATTATCAAAATCCTTACGCAAAAAATCCACAAACTCGGTTAGAGTTCTTGCTCCATACCCTTTACCGAAATAATCAGTATTACCGATCATATAATCAATACCGTACGTATGCCCTGTTTTAGATAACTGTGCTAATTTAAGCTTTCCAATGTCATCTTGAGGCGTTTCTTGAATCGTCATGAGCATAGCATACGGCTCACCACCTGCGCACGCTATCCAATAAACATATTTACCACCGCAGTAAGACGAGGGTGTTTTTCTCCCCTCAATAAAGTTTAAGATATCCTCTTTATGCTCAGGGGTATTATCCCAAAATTCTTGAATATGAGGCTCTACTAGCCAAGAAAATATAATCTCTTTATGCGCTGCTGTAGCTTTTTCGAATCGGATAAGTTTTTTAAACATCGGAAACTGTTTGCGGCACCATCTCACTTGCAAATATATCTGAATCTTCTTTTTTTGCTAGCCAATGCGGAATCAATTTTTGCAAAGGCTCAGCTCTAAAATCAAGCTTAGATAGTTGATCAAGAGGCTTCCACATCAATTCTATATTATCTTCTTCACAAACCATTGTCTCATTCGAAGTTAAAGCACTCGACTCTGCTTCAAAAATAAAGTTATATTCGTGGTTATGGCAAATGGAACTATGTCCCGGAACAAAACTATACTCTAAACAGCCTAAAAATCTTTTTATTGTACACTCAAACCCCGTCTCTTCTTTTAACTCTCGAATAAGCGAGCTACGTACAGATTCTCCATTTTCTATATGACCACCAGGCAAAAAATAGAAATTTGTTTTCAAACTGCGCGTTTTGCACAACAATATCTGGCCCCGGTCTACAATGACAGCTCTACTTAAAACATGTATTTTATCTCGACTACTCATATGTATGCTTCTCCAAGGTGTAATAAAAGGGGTATTAACTATTAGAAATGGCGGAGGAGGTGGGATTCGAACCCACGATACGCTTTCACGTATACCCGCGTTCCAGGCGAGCTCCATCGGCCACTCGGACACTCCTCCACTAATAGCTTACAGAATTTAACAAAAAAGTAACTTTTCGTCTATGCAACATTTTCCTATCTGATCGGTAAATGTTTTTTGAAATCTTTTGACTAAACGCCGCTTTTCCATTATAAATAGAGTAAATAAGTTTACTTATTCCTTGGAGACATATGACTCAACAAACATTAGCTTCACTCATTTTTACCACGCTATATCACACACCCCTTTGGGTATGGCTTGTATTCGGGTACTTATTTTTTATCGGCATTCGAGCTCTTAAGCCTAGAGTGGTTTATATACCCACACTTTTTATCATTCCTCTTGTTCTTTCTGCATTAAAATGGAAACTTTTCCTTGAAAACAGCCCGCTGATATGGGTAAGTTATTTTGCATGCCTCGCTGTCTCCTCATTTATTAGCTTTAAATGTGTAGGTAAACAAAAAATAAAACTAATGCCGAAACCCATGTCAATTCAATTACCCGGAACCTATTCTGTTCTCATAATATGGATGACTTTTTTTGCGATGAAATATTTTTTTGGATTCTTAAATGCCACACAACATGCTCTTTATAACAATCTTGCCGTACTTGACATCGGTATCAACGGAGTTTTTTCAGGATATTTTCTTGGCAAAGCAATTCATTACTTGAACTATAATGCAAAATTCAAAAAAAACGTTAAAAACAAGTAAACAAAAAGCAACTTTTCGTCTATACAACATTTCCTCTCCAGCCAACAAATAATTTTTAAAAGCTTTTGACTCAGCAAGCTTTTTCCGTTATAAGCAGAGGAAAAACGAGGTCACTTTATGCGGGCAAGGCTCCTTACTCCCCTTTTCACTCTTATCTTCATCTCCCTGGCAACCATAGCTTGCCAAAAGTCAGCTCCCCATGCAAAAAAATCAGCTAAACAAATCCCCGTTGTAGCTGTAAGTATTCCTCCCTACACCTCTCTTGTTAAAGCCATCGCAGGCGACAGCGTCCATGTCGTGTCTGTTATTGGTGAAAAACAAAACCCCCATCTATCGCAAAGCACTTTTAAACAAGTCGATTCCATTGATAAGGCCTCTTTATGGATTGGAATCGGTGAGAGTTATGAGCCCAAGATATTACGCGTCCTTAAAAAAACAAGCCCTAACATGCACATCCTTCAGATGAATAAGCACTTTCCTTTAATGCGCTCCGAAGATGATCCCCTCCTTCCTGTGTCGAACAGTCATGGCCATGGTCATGCTCACTCTGAAATGGATCCCCACTTCTTTCTAAGTCCCCGTTTCTTAAGCCAAGAAGCCACACTTATTAAAGACGCACTAATCGCTATCGTTCCTTCTCAAGAAATTGTATTTCAAGAAAACTTTGAAAAGCTAAATAAAAAGATCACGCACCTGAATCAAAAACTTCACTCTCAACTAGGAAGAGTGCGCGGCAAAGGTGTTTTAGTTTCTCATTCAGCACTCGGCTATTTCTGCTACGACTTTGGCCTTAAACAATACGCCTTAGAATCTCACGGAAAACCACTACTGCCTAAAACATTAGACCATATTTTATCCCATATCCCTCAAGATAGAATCCTTTGTGCTTTTACCTTCATTGATCACAATAATAAAGCTCTTTTAGAAGTAGCAAACATTATGCAAGTGCAAACATATGAAATTAATCCCATGGCCGAAGATTTACTCGCAACAATAGATAAAATAGGCGACGATTTGGATAATTCTTTATGAAAAAACGTCCCTTACTCACTTTTTCTGACGTCAGTTTTTCCTACCCCTCCCATGAAGTTTTTCGTACTATTTCCTTAAAGGTTTTCCCCGGTGAATTTATCGGCGTTATCGGCCCTAATGGCTGCGGAAAATCCACCCTTTTCAAACTCATTTTAAATCTTATAAATCCAAGTAGTGGAACGATTCAATTAGAAAACAGCCAACCATTTATTGGCTACGTCCCTCAACACACCCATCATGACCCCCTATTCCCTGCTTCTGTTTTAGAAATGATTATCATGGGCGCTGCTTGCCGCATTAACTGGAGACGCTCCAACCTTAAAGATATCAAAGCAACTGCACATGACTGGCTAGAGCGTTTTGGATTAACAAAACATGCACATAGACCCTACAACGCCCTCTCTGGAGGACAAATGCAAAAGGTTTTACTCATTCGCGCGCTAATCTTAGACCCTGATCTGCTTTTACTTGACGAACCTACTAACCACGTAGATAACGCCTCCGCTTCCTTTATTTTAAATTTTTTAAAGTCTTTAACAAAAACAAAAACTATCCTCATGATCATGCACGACTTTGATGCCATCGTAAACAATGTCGATAGAATTTTGAGTGTACAAAAAAATATTGTTTCTCTTGAGCCAAGTCAAGTATGTCACCACTTTGCCATGGGTCTCTATCACGACAAAAAGGATTTAAAATGACTTTTTCTTTTTACGCCCCTTTTTTTTCCAATCCTCTACTTTTTATGGCTCTTCTATCTTTAATCGGCGCTTCTTTTTCAAGTGGTATTATCGGAAGCTTTGTCGTGGTTAAACGGATGGTTTTTGTCACAGGAAGTATTGCCCACTCCATCTTGGGAGGCATGGGCCTTTTTCTTTTTTTATCACGCACATTTAACCTGCCCTTTTTAACCCCTCTTTATGGCGCTCTTTTTTCCGGTATCGTCACTGCGCTTATTATCTCTTGGGCAACGACCAAATATAAAGAACGCCTCGATACTGTGATTGGATCTATTTGGGCGCTGGGTATGTCTGCTGGTATTATTTTTGTCTCTATCACCCCGGGCTACACAACAGAGCTACTCCACTTCCTCTTCGGCGATATTTTGTGGACCACCAAACAAGACATCCTCACCCTGCTCAGCTTAGGCGCAATTATTATTTTAACCACTTACATCTTCTACCACAAATTCATGGTAATTATCTTCGACGAAGAGCTCGCCAAACTACAAGGGCTAAATGTGCGCCTTTTAAATACTTTATTAATGATTTTAATCGCTTTAACCATTGTTATTTTAGTAAAAATTGTAGGTGCTGTCCTCCTCATTGCCCTCCTCTCTCTGCCAGCAGCCATTGCCAGTACCTACACCAACAAACTCAGCACCATGATGGCCCTAACCATAGGCCTTAACATGCTCATCGGTGTTGTAGGACTCTACCTCTCCTACGTGTTCAATTTTCCCCCAGGCGCTACCATCACCCTCATCGCTGCTATTGCCTACTTCTCCCACCTTGTTATGCGTAAACAAAAACAAAAAATATAATCTTTTGTAAAAATTATTTACCCCATCGCCCTTCTTTTACTCAAAATTATTTACCCCTTCAGGGTTTTGATTGACATCTTAGTTTTTTTTGCTTAATATAACTCTAAAAATTGTTAAGTTTTAGGTGTAAAAAGTGTCTACAGAAAAAGTGTCTACAGAAAAAAAGTCTAGCAGCGCTGTTATTCAAACAGGTGGTAAACAATACTTGGTTGAAAAAGGTGATATTATTGACGTCGAACTTTTAGGCGTTGAAACAGG
>NVUK01000046.1 GCA_002401865.1 Candidatus Aerophobota bacterium
GCCAACAAGCGGCTGCACAGCAAAAGATCCAAAAGAGATTATACAGTTAGTTATAGCCATAGAAGTTCCTTTAACATTAAAAGGAACCGCTTCTACCGACAGAGCAAAACTCAAAAGTTCTGCAGAAGAAAACACTCCGACTGCAAACATTAGAGCAAATAAAATCGGCGTAGATATGTGCGTAAAATAGATAATAATCACCATACATAAAAAAGTGATCAATATACTGACAAACTGCAATTTTTTTCTAGAATGCAAAGTATTTGCCATCATCCCAATAATAGGACCTCCTACAATCCAACCGAAAAAGAGCATCGATACAGCCCATCCTGCAATACGCGCATCTAAGCCATATACATTTTGGAAAAAAGGAACACCCCAAAGTCCTGCAAAACCTGTGGTTGTAACATAGAAAAGTAGAGCGATGACACCATTGAGCCAGATGGACTTGTTACAAGCTACCACCTTCATAGAATGCTTAAGAGAAACCTTTTCGTGGTTGTGCGTAGAGCTCTGTTTTTCTTTTCTTAAAAATACAATAATTCCTATCCCAATAAGAATACCAAAAACGCCAAATAATAAAATCACATGGTTCCAAGGAATGGAGTTTAAAAGCTGGGCAAAAGGGCCTCCTGCACACACAGAACCTAACATCCCTAAAGAGTTCCCCAAACCTAAAAGTAGAGGCAAACGCTTTTTAGAAAACCAATGTGAAGAAATATAAGCCATGCCTATAAAGCCAAAAGAAGAGCCTATACCCATAAAAGCGCGCGAAATAATAGCTACAGAGTAGCTATTAGTCATACTAAAAATCAAACACCCTATTCCTGATAAGGCAGCAGCAGTAGCAAGTAAGAAGCGCGCTCCAAAGCGATCCATTAACACCCCAATAGGTATTTGCATCATGGAATAGGCGATATAAAAAGCCGACGATAAGGCTCCAAGCCCAGCTGCTCCAATAAAAAATTGTTGCATCAAGCTATTAGAAATTAGAGAGACAAAGTTTTGAATAAAAAATTTATAAAAAAGAAAGAGTACACCAAACGTCCAGATTAACCAAGGCATATATGACGACTTTTTGTTCACAGTAAACATCCTCTCACGTTGTAGCAATGAACGCACAACTATGCCACAACTGCAAAAAAATCACAAAAATATGTTTACTTTAGTTTAATTTAGTTCATACCAGCAGTATTATCCCACTCTCGCATTTTAGGCTGTTTCTCCTCTTTCTTCTCTTTAAAAATCAAAATGAAAACAAGCGCTAATACTAAAGATATAGGAAATATGGTAAGACCCATTTGGTAGTTTTGAACAGTATATAAAGGAACGCCCGCGTGATATGTACCATTCCAGAACAGCTCAATGATATAACCCACAAGAGGTTGAACAATAAATGAACCCAACGCGCAAAGACCATTGGTTATAGCAATACTGGTCGCTTTAAACTCAATAGGTGCAACATCTACCGCTAAAGAAAAATTCAGTAGCTGCGCTGAGGAAAAAAGGCCTACACCAAACAGTAGAATAAAGAGTAAATATAGAGGCATGGTTGTGATATAGATAACGGGAAGTATACAAAAAAGGGCAAGAATAACACCCACAACCAACACTTTTTTCCTCTGACCTAATTTATCGGCAATAATACCTACTAAAGGGCCTCCTATAATCCAGCCAAAAAAGACCATCGAAATAGCAAAAGCGGCTAAAGAGTCTTTTACACCATAAGCATGCTTTACAAAAGGGATGCCCCAAAGCCCTCCAAACCCCGTAGTTGTAACATAAAAAAGGAGTGAAGCAATAGCATTGATCCATATCCATTTGTTACAAAAAACGCCTTTAATGGCCGTAGTAACTTCCATAACGTTTGTATTATGATGCTCTGTTTGAAAGCGCTCTTTTCCTAAAATAATCATGATTAAAAGCCCCATCAAAAGACCTACAACAGCGAAACCAAAAAAAGCACTTTGCCATGTAATATGGTTTAACAAAATACTCAGCGGTGCTTGAGCAACAATCACCCCCATCATGCCCAAAGAATTTCCTATTCCCACTAATAGAGGAAGTTTTTCTTTAGGAAACCAGTGAGAAGAAATATAGGCCATACCCACAAAACCAAATGCTCCTCCTATACCCATAATCAATCGGCTAATAATAGCTAGCGAGAATATGGTTGTAGAAGCGAATAAAATACACGCAAGCCCCACCACAATTACTGCCAAACTGAGAAGCCTTCTTGCACCAAAACGGTCCATCAACAAACCAACGGGTACCTGCATAATGGAATAAGAGATAAAAAAAGCTGAGGATAACGTTCCAAATTGAGCAGCGCCAATATGAAGAGAATTCATTAACGGATGTCCCATTACAGCTAGGGCGCTTTGAATAAAATACTTATAAAATAAAAACAGGACGCCGAGCATCCATATAAACCAAAGAGTAAGTTTTACATTCTTCATTTTATAAATCTCTAAGTTGGTCAATAAATAATCGGCCTAAAGGGAAATCTCTCTTTTTATCTAATTCTATATCTTTATTGAAAAGGTCAATAATCTTGTTAGCTAAAATTTTTCCAAGCTGAACACCTTCTTGGTCAAAAGAATTTATATCCCAGATAAATCCTTGAAAAGCAATCTGATGCTCAAAATAACTCAGTAAAGCCCCTACTGTGTAAGGAGTGCACTGTTTAGCAAGTAAAACACGGTTTGGCCTATTACCAGGAAATACTTTATTGGGGTTTGTATTCTCTTGGCCACTAGCAAGCCCAATAGATTGAGCAAATAAATTAGAAAGAAGTTTTTCTTGAGACGTTGTTCCTTCAAAATCTTGATCTACATGACATTGAGACTCTTTAAACCCTATAAATTCAATCGGAACAGTAATGGTGCCTTGATGAATGAGTTGATAAAAAGAGTGTTGTCCATTCGTTCCGGGCTCTCCCCAAACAATAGGACCTGTAGAAAAGTCTACAACGTTGCCTAGCTTATCAATTCTCTTCCCATTAGATTCCATATCACATTGTTGTAAATGAGCAGGAAGACGCGATAAAGCTTTACTATAAGGAATAACAGCTCTGGTGGGCAAATGTAAAAAGTTGTGGTTCCAAATACCTAAAAGAGCAGAAAACAGAGGGAGATTTTTTTTCGGATCAGACTCTAATGCTACCTGGTCCATACTACTAGCACCTCGGAGAAATTGCATCACTTTTTCCAGTCCTAAAGCAAAAGCTAACACCACACATCCTACCATCGATGTTGCTGAATACCTGCCTCCAACACTATCCCACATATAAAAAGAGCGGAAATAGTGATCGGGATTGTCCATCGGACTTTTTTCTCCTGTTACGGCTAAAAAATGCTTTTCTGGAGAAAGCCCTTCTTCTAAAAATCGACTTTTAACAAACGCTTCATTAGTCCGTGTTTCTAAAGTCACTCCTGATTTAGATACCACTACCACCAATGTTTTAGAAAGGTCGAGTAGATCTAGTACAGATTTTGTTTCGTCAGGATCAATATTGGAAATAAAATGTACTCTACGATCTTTACGCTTAAATGCCTCTAAAGCAAGATAAATCGCCTTAGGACCCAGCTCAGACCCCCCAATACCAATTTGAATAATATCAGTAAAACCTTGCTGCTCAATTTCATCTAGAAAACTGCGTAACTTTTTATGTTCTAAATACGCTTTTTCAGAAAGTTTCTTTGCCACTTCTGGCAACTCTTTTCTATCATAGAAAAAATCTCTCATCGCTGTATGTAGTACAGGCCTATTTTCACTTTCATACCCTTCTATGCAATTGATGATTTCACCATTTTGCATCTGGTGCATCTTATCTACAGCTTTAGCCTCTTTAGCTAAAGCAATAAGAGCCTCAATAATATTTTCATCCACGCGCTCTGTAGCATACAGTAATTTTAAACCATGAGAAACGATAGAAAAATCTTCTATACGCTTTTCTGAAATAGCGCCCTCTTTGGTGCAATCATAAGGAAAACGTGCTAACTTTCGTAGCTCGTGGGTAGCTTTGTATGTATTAAATTTGGTCATAGAGCCGGAATAGTATTAACTACCCATTAGATACATTAAAATAAAGTGTGTGACAAGCTTTTTATCGCTATTATCTAAAAAATGGAGCTTTAGCAACACTTGGTTTTTTTTCAGAAGGTGTAGGAAGTGTAGGCTGTATTGGAGGCAACGGTATACTCTCTTCCCGTTGTTCTATCTTCTCTACTTTTCTCTCTTCCGGAATCTCTTCTGGAATCTCTGGTATCTCTTCTCTTTTTCCTGACTCTGTAAAATCGCTCTCAGTCCAGGGCTGGTGGATCTCTTCTCTTTTCCCTGATTCTGTAAAGTCCTTCTCAGTCCAAGATTTTTGCGCCTCTTCTCTTTTTCCTGATTCTATAAAGTCCTTCTCAGTCCAAGACTCTTTTCCCTCTTCTCTTTTTCCCGATTCTGTAAAGTCCTTCTCAGTCCAAGATTTTTGTGCTTCTTCTCTTTTTCCTGATTCTATAAAGTCCCGCTCAATCCAAGACTCTTTTCCCTCTTCTCTTTTTCTTGATTCTGTAAAGTCCTTCTCAGCCCAAGGCTTGTGAACATCTTCTCTTTTTCCTGATTCTGTAAAGTCTCGCTCAACCCAAGGCTGGTGGTCCTCTTCTCTTTTTCCCGATTCTGTAAAGTCTCGCTCAATCCGAGGCAAGTAGACCTCTTCTCTTTTTCCTGATTCTGTAAAGTCATTCTCAAGCCAAGATTTTTGTGTCTCTTCTCTTTTTCCCGATTCTGTAAAGTCTTGCTCAATCCAAGGCTGGTGGACCTCTTCTCTTTTTCCTGATTCTGTAAAGTCCCGCTCAACTCGGGACTCTTTATCTGTTTCCAATGGCAATAGCCCTTGGTCATAATCCTCATCACTGAGGGGCTTATCCGTAGCTTTTTCTTCAGGTTTAACTAAAGGTTTCCCCTCTTCTTTTACAAAGCCTTTCTCCACGATTAATTGCTCCTCTTCAGCAATATCTGGACTCGCTAAAGAAAACGTATCTAAAAGGTTAACTGTCGCATAACGATGACTTACGGAGTTATGGTGAAATTTTGGACCCAATTGATCTAATCCTGGTTCTTTTTTTTCTGTAAGGAAAACTCGCATGAACGCGCTACCCCCTTCCAGTTTAACACCCTTTTGACTTGTACTAACTTGTAGTTTCTCAATCTCTAAAGAATCTTCAAAAGACAAATCTCCTACAATAAAGATCTCTTTATCTATAGGGCTCTCTTCATTTCTCTTTATTAAAACATTCGCCACCTCTTCGAAAAATTTGGCCCTTAAATTTTGCATAAATACATAGGGGCCTTTGGGTAGATTGGTTAAAAGAAATAGCTGTTTCTCTGTTTCAAAAAAAAGCACTCCCCCATAGTAATTATATTCTTTGCGTAAATCTAAAACGACAAATTCGGGTGCTTTGGTAATATTAACTCTTGAAGCAATAAACATGCCCGCATCAATAGACCACCCCGCCTTCTCTCCAATATCTAAGAAAAAATCAGTATAATTATCTTTAAGCTTATCATATAGCAAAGTGCTACATCTACGATCAACGTGGGATAAAAATACTACATCACTATTTTGTTTTCTTAAACTATCCGCAACATCATTAACACGGTCAGTAAAGGGAAGCTCTTGAGAAAAAGAAAGAATTTCTGGATGATAGTAAAGATCCACATTCCAATGGACAAAATTGTCCAAATTAGGCTTTAGCTTCCTTTTCTCTCCCTGACTATAGAAAAAACCCTCACTAGAAAAATAACTCAATAGCATGTTAACAGGAGAATACCCCCACCTAGCAAGTGTCAGTAAAGGTGCAAGAGGCGACAGCACAACACGCATTACTTTTCCAACAAGATACGTTGCAGGATTACTCTGCCACATTCCCTTGGTCCATACCGCAAAAGAAAAAAGCTCAAAAAAACCTTCATAACTCCAATTTTCAAACTGGCAAAGTCTACTATGAAAGGCTCTATTGACCTTCTCGACAAGGTTACTTTGATTTAAAGAGCGGTCTAATGCCTCTTCTTTCAATGAGACATCATAAGTTGCCTCTATATCTCCTGAAATTTCTTCTATGCCCATTATTTGAACTAACTTTAATTTTTTAGATTGTATAAATTAACATATTTTTACGTTATTATTAAAGAAAATAAAAAATAGGAAAAAAACCAGGCCTTTTGATTTTAAAAAAAATGCAGCTCTAATTCCGATTCATCAATTTAATGATTGCCATTTATTAAACCTGAAATTAGAATTACCTCTGATAACGGGGCATAGCGCAGCTTGGCTAGCGCGTCTGCTTTGGGAGTAGAAGGTCGGGGGTTCAAATCCCTCTGCCCCGATATCTTTTTCACGCTTCTTTAAAAGTGCAGTTTCTCTGCATCAAAGCACATAATAGACCCGTCACCCAGCTCAAAACCTTTTATCATCCTTTTTCCCATAGGAGATATAGATCCCTCTAAATAAGCAATCCCTTCAATCCCTTCCCACTCTTCATTAAGCGCCGTCTCAGATAGTATTCTAACTACGCTCTTTTGTTTTTTAAGCAAAGACAGGATCGATTCCAACTTCAAAACTATTTCTGGGCTTAATTGATCTATATTAGGTAGAACTATTGCCCATGTACAGCTAGGGTATATTTTATTTTTAATTACACTTTGCGTATTTTTTTCATAGACTAACTCAGAGAGAAAAGGAGTGGGCAGTAAACTCTCAAAATAGGGAAAAAGCTCTTTGGACAGAGTCGCCATCACTTCTACTTCGCTTAAGCTATCTGCAATAGCGGTAAAAAAGAGAAAAAGAGGTTTGTCCGTAGAAAACAGAGGAACAAACTCATTTAAAATTTTAGCAAAAAGCAATAGAGAATAATGGTCAAAGTCACTAAAAAACAGTGCGCTGCTACTCTCCTCGTTCTTAAAAGCATTTAAGCTTTGGGCCTCTTGTTTAATCATGGGCAGTTTAAAACTGCCTTTAAATAAGGAAAAGCCATACGTTTTTGCCAAACAATCTTTATCCATAGCTGCTAAAAAACTCTCGATTTTCACACTCAAGTTTTGTACGTAAGATTCCCACACAAAAGGTGTTGGTTTTGACTCTAGCTCTAAATCAAAACACCATATGATCGGTAGAGGTTGCATCTGTTGCTCTTGAGATATTGTAAATGGGATGGATAAATCTACATCAATGCATATAGCAAGCTTTTCTTCTTTTAAGTCTTGTTGTTTTTGTAAAAAATTAAAACGGTTAAAATAAAGCTCTCTTCCTCTACTCAGCCAAAGAGTTCTGAAAAAGGAGTCTCCATAATCTAAATAGTTTTCATGGTTCAGCTCTTCATGGCCCCAATTAATGCCGCTAAGTAATTCCCCCGTTGCATGCTGGGCAAAAGGCTTATCATCGGTTACAAGCATTAAGCTTGCACTACTTAGTAATACTTGCTCTAAATCTTTTACAAATTTTTTGGAAAAAAGACGGTGTTTTTCGTGCCGTGTTTTAGGCCATGGATCAGGGAAATTCACATAAACTTCAGCAATACAACGCTTTTTTACAAAGTGTTTGATTAAAGCCTCAGCATTACCACACACGATAAACAAATTATTTAATCCTAAACGATCTCTTTTAGCAGCAATTTTACAAACGCGCTTAAACTTTCTCTCTACAGCAATATAATAAACATCTTTATTGTGTTTAGCTTGATTGACCACCCAATCCCCTGTTCCACTACAAAACTCCACTACCACTTCTTTTTTTCCAAGATAAGTGGATAAATCAAAATCAAAATTTTCATACTGATCTGCAAGAGGATAGTATTCAGGGATAAAGAAAACACCCTGAGAAACTTTTGGCTCTCTCTTTGTGTAATCCAGATAGGGGTATGTTAAATAGCAATCATCCATAATGACCTCCAAGTATATAAAAAGGGGAAATAAATGACTGCAAAAATCCCCCCTAATACTCTCCTTTTTAGTACCAAAAAGAGATCTGCGATTAAAATTTACACATTACGCTTCGATTTTCTTGACTAAAAGAGGTAGAATCAAGAGAATGGTATCTTCATGATCAGCCCAGATGGTGAAATTGGTAGACACGCCAGATTTAGGTTCTGGTGCCGTAAGGTTTGGAGGTTCGAGTCCTCTTCTGGGCAAATCATATCCGGCCTGCGCTACAGCGTTGAAGCTACAAAATCCCAATGGATCACACTAAAAAACTTTTCTAGATAATCAGGCCTTTTATTGCGATAGTCAACGTAATAAGAGTGTTCCCATACATCCACACCTAAATGCGCTTTTTTACCATATTTAATAGGATTCTCAGCATTAGGCAATGCCATAATTTCCAATTTACCTTGAGAGTTAGATGCTAAAAAGACCCAACCTGAACCAAACAGTGTCGCTCCTGCTTTAATAAATTGTTCTTTAAAGGCTGAAAAGCTACCGAAAGCTTCCTTGATTTTATTCATCAAAACACCTGTAGGTTCTCCTCCACCTTCCGAAGACATACAATTCCAAAATAAAATATGATTCCAAGCTTGAGCGGCATTATTAAAAATAGGACCTTGTTGAGACGCTTTGATAATCTCTTCTAAACTCTTATTTTCATCTCGTGTTCCCTCTATAAGCTTGTTTAGATTTACAAAATAAGACTTGTGGTGCTTGTTGTAGTGATAATCCATTTGCTCTTCCGACATGAAGCCTTCGAGTTGATTGAGTGGATAGGGAAGGGGGGGCTGTTGGTGTGACATAGTAACTCTCCAAAAATGTGTTAAAAAAAGAAAAAAATATTTTAAGTCATGCTAATAGAAATAGCGATAAATATCAATGGATAGGGCCTACTCTACTTCTCGCTCTCTAAAGCATTATCCAGATCCATCCCCTCTTCCACTGAAGGGCTAGAAGAAAAGCCACATCCACGTAAAATTTCTGGATGGGCAAATCTCTCTATAAAGGGCCATTTACGGCATAAAATAGGGCGTGTCGAGTATTGACCACAAGAACCATCTTTTTTTAAAAAAGAACAGCCCATGACATGAATTTTTTTACCCCTATACCATTTAGCATCGGAAAATCTTGGGAAAAACCCGTGAATTTGGGTATACCACCAATAAGCTAACCTTCCAGCGAATCCCTTACGGTGAGGCAATAAAATATAGTGACAACATTTACCACGCTTTTTACACGACCCTACTTGCTTAAATGGAGGCTTAATAATTTTTTTAGCTATTTTTTCACTAAAAATATCAAGCCAAGCAAACGGTAGTAAATAATATTTTATCAGCTTAGACAACCATCTAGGCACCCAGACTCTATGCTTAGCAACCAATTGAGGCTCTACAGCCCCTTCCATCACGTTATCATCTAGCAAAATACGTAAAGCATCGCTTGTTTTTTGTCCTTCCATATTTCACATAAGTTAATTAAAAATTAATTAGAGACACCATAATGTAAAAAAAAGACTCAAAAGTCAACTTTAACTCGTTGTTTATATTAATTTTATTAAATTATTTAATCTTAATTTTTCTTACAGAAAAGAGGTTGTTTTTTTTTCTATATATGTTATAATTCATCTAAAATCACGGAAGTATGGAAAGCGGTACTAGTTCTTCGTTTTTGAAAAAACTATGGCCAATCGAAAGATTTGAGCTAAAGAAAATTCTCCCTCTTCTCCTTTTAAAATTCCTCGTTTCTATCTCTTATTCTCTTCTTACTTGTATGAAAGACACTTTAGTTGTCACAGCTGAAGGATCAGGCGCTGAAATTATTCCTGTTCTTAAAGGGTGGTTTGTTTTTCCCATCTCTATTTGTTGTGCGATAGCTTATACTAAACTAAGTAATAAGTTTTCACGCTCCACTCTATTTTATGGTATCATTACAAGCTTCTTAATAGTTATTACTCTTTATAGTTTTGTACTCTACCCCAATGCTGCCAGTATTACACCAACCACATCAGCAGACTATTTGTTGGATAGGTTAGGTCCTTCTTTTTCTCACTTTGTTGCTGTATATAGGCACTGGTTTCACTCCCTATTTTTCGTAACAGCCGAGCTATGGGGCCAAGTTGTTATCTTTATCCTTTACTGGGGATTTGCTAACCATATTACTCAAATGAAAGAGGCCAAGAGAACGTATACGCTCTTTATTGCTGCCGGTGACGTAGCGACCATTGTAGCGGGACCTCTAACTCTGTTTTACGTAAACAAATACTTACATATAGACTACCTACTCACCTTCCAATCTTTGATGTGTTATGTGATCGGGTGCGGCATTTTAATGATGGGAACCTACTATTGGATGAGCCGTTATGTTCTCACAGACAAGCGTTATTTTGACCCTAGTGTAATGAAAATGAATGTTAACGCTAAAACAAAGTTGTCGCTAAAAGATAGTCTCAAACACATTATGGCTTCTAAATATTTACTATCGATTGCTGTTTTAGTTATCTCCATAGCCTTAACGATCAATATCATTGAAGTAACATGGAAAGCC
>NVUK01000047.1 GCA_002401865.1 Candidatus Aerophobota bacterium
TGAAAGTATCGCACCAATTCGTCGGCGTAGTCTCGCCCGGTCGAAAGTTCGACATGATCGATTTGTGCTTTTTGAAGTGTTGAAAGAATTAGTTCGTTTTCAACAACCTGATACTAAAGTTTTTGTTAAAAAGATTGTGTCTGTTTACAAAGCTTGTAATGAAGTAAAATAAAACAAAGGCGCACAGTCCCCGTAATAAATTATCATCTCCGACCAATACAAAAGGCACAAAAACTAGAGCAGCACAAATTGGAAAAACATAATCATTAGTAAAAAGCCGCTCTAAGCCCTCTGTATCAATCCACTCTTGTAATTTTTCATTTAAGTCTGGCGCCAACAACTTATCTTCACTGACAAGCTTACTCTTTAATTCTTGAACTATAGCTTCAGCTTCTTTTGCCTTTTTTAGCCACCCGACTGCATGCTTTACTTTCCGCATCAACCCTGGAGCTTGATCTTTATAAAATTGCGCTTGTTCGTGTAAATTTACAGAAAAATATTCCATCTCATCGATACGTTCATTAACACGCGTATCTACTATAGATAAAACCTTGGATACAACGCCTTTGTCGCTATAGTTTCTTGGATTCCATCGAATTTGCCCACGTAAATGTTTAGCTATACCAATCAATTCCATTATTTCTGCAGGCTGTGTCTCTCTAGGCATCCCTTCAAACTTCTCACGTAATTGATGATATCTTTCTTGCGAAAGATTTGGAAGTTCTTGCGCACTTGCTATAGGAAGCATACTCGGTAGCTGCGGCAAAGATGGCATTTTCTGCCATGCATCCACAACAGATGTTATCACACCTTCTGCAACACTGCCTACAATACCTGCTAAGAGATTAGCACTCTCCTCCAGCACCAGTGGCATAGCTGCTATACTGGTTCCATTATTTGAGAAATTAAATGCTCTCCAACCCTCTAAAGCGCTCATAAATCTCTCCTTAGTTTTTTTAATATTTGAATATTCACCGCGTAAACCCTACTTAAAATAACTTTTATTATTACTCATTCTGTCCTCTAAAAAACAATATGGCATCTTTTACAAACTCAAGGTAAAATTTTGGCCACACTCCTACAGGATCTGCCATAGAAAAACAAAAAGCCGCTGCTACGAGCTGTTTTGTACTAAATTTAGAGCTATTCACCAACCCATGCACTATCATTACTATCACAACAAATCCTGTGTACTGCCATATGGCTCTTCCTTTTTCTACCGAATTCCAGTAACTTACCTGTTTATCTTTTTTTTCTTGAAACTTGTTCTCATCCACATGCTGTTCTAAAAACTGTCCCATCAGGTCCGATTTTCCCATTTCTATCATCCACGCAGTAAGTTGTACCTGTTTTGCTTTGGCAGCTGTAATCTCTTTTTCAGTGCCCCACTCGGTTACATTTGCAATCAAAAATTCCAGCTCATAGCATTCGTTCGTGAACCCTTTCACTAGATCAAGCACTTCTTGTACAACGCCGCTCTGAGAAAAATATCTCTCACTCCCCCAATACAAATACTTTGTTAGCTCTACCGTTTCCCTAATATCAGAAAACCTCAAAGTTAACTCCTCTTTCTCACTTATCTTATCCTCTAAACAGGTGAATTCCATATCCTCTAAAGCAGAAGCCATAGGTATTTGCGGAAAAAAAGAAACCTTTTCCCACTGATGAGATACATAGGAAAACAATCCCTTAGCCACAAACGAGACTTGGTCAGCTATTTCAGCAAGAAATGCATCACTCATCACAGCAGTAGGGTCTAAAGAGCCCACTGAATTCATACTACTATTGTATAAGTTAACACCCGTTCCATATGCACCTACGCCGCTCATAACCATCTCCTGCTTTCATCTGTGTTCCGGAGGGACACTATAACTTAAAATTTAATTTATACAATACTTTTTTAATCAACGCCCAGCTCAATTAGCTCGCGCAGCTGTTCTCTTTCCTCCTCAGGAAAACCTGAATTGTTAATTGCTTGCATAAATGTGGTTTTATGGGCTTTGATTTCCTCTGATGATAATTTCTTTTGGCTTTTCTTTTTCCCTTTGCCTTTTCCTGTACCTTGCAATTTATTGAAAAACTTCTTTATACGCTTTTTAAGATCGTTAAAAGAGAGAGACTCTTCTTCTGTTGAAGCGCTCTGTTGAAGGCCTTCGATCAGTTTTACTTTGGCTCCTTGGGGTAAATCGCTGCTATTAATTTGCTCTTCTGAAACCACTGCATGACTCAAAGCATAATAGACCATAAGCAATCTGTACTCGTCATCGCTCATGTTGTCTTTACCACGCGAATTCTTCTTCCCTTTATTATCAGCTCTACCTGTAATCAAATTGAATAATGGACGTTTATTAGTTTTTACATGGTGCGCCCAACCCCACTCTTTTGATCCTTTTTTAGCGCCAGCAGGTAAATGCTCTCCCCGCTTTACCGGCACTTCAGAAACAGATTCTTGACGTGGTGCTGCTCTACTAGAAGAAGATGACGAGCTCATTCCTAAATTTCTTTGCATCCATGGATCTGCTTCACTTATAGAGCTCAACGCAGACATAGCACTACTAGCGCGTCTCGGCGATGACGCTGCCGTGCTAACAGATGTTGGTCCATAAGAAGGTGTGGTAATAACCACATAGCGCGTCACAAAACTTACTCTGCCAATACCTGTAGAAACATTGTTTAGCACAGCTCTAGCTATTTGCTCGATGGCATCTGCATGACTATACCCCTTTGCATAACTTGGAGAAACATCATCATAAGCTCTATATTCTGCGTTAGGATCTAGCCGCGATATAGTTAAAAAAGCTCTGGTCATATCCACTAGCTGTGAGCTGATAATACCAATAAGTTCCAACGCTACACCATGAACTTTAACAACAGGACCTCCTGAATGTCCTTTTACAATAGGACCATCAAGTGTAAAACTTGCTAACGCCTCTCTAACTCCAGAAATATATCCTCTATGCGTCAGTGAAGTATTTTGTCCTAAAGGATAACCACTAAAAAAAACATCTTCTCCCGCTAGTGGAAATTCTCGCTCTGCCCCTAGTCGAAAAAATGGAATCTCTTCTGAGCCATTTTCCACGGTTAAAATAACCATGTCATAATCAGCTGCTAAAGAACGGTTTACATCTACCGCTACCGAAGCTTCCCATCTATTTTCTCCATATATAACCTCTATTTTTCCAAGACCCCAAGACTCTTCATGAAAACATGTAAGTACTTCTACAGAACCCTCTCTTCTACTAAAAAAACACCCCGATGTTTCATCGTCTCTTCCATCTGCATGCCAAATAATTTTGCAAGACCGTCTTGCCATTTCTTGAAAAATTTGCACTCTAGATAATTGTTCTGTTGCCGCTGCTGATGATCCGCTAACTCCTGTCATGACTGCCTCTACTTTAAATTTTTAAGCAGGGCAACGTTAACTAAAATTTTGATTTTTGAATATATATTTTTCTAACTCTTCAAGGCCTAACATATGTTGTTGAATTCGACGTGCTTCTTTTAAGGCAGCTAAACGTTGTGTGGTTTCTGGAGAAACTCGTGCACTACCTCTTATCAGATCAATCACTATTTCTTGCTCATGCATAGGATTTGCCAGGCGCGTACAAGCTACCTCAATCACTTTACTAACTAATCCCTTTTCCCAAAAACATCCCACGTGTGTCAGTCGATTGGATACGTGGCCAACAAGAGCCACTAATTCTTTCACTTCTAAAGAATCGGCTCCACCATATTGCTTTAGCTGTTGCTTTGTAACCATATTATCACGCACGAGATTCATTGTTTCTGCAGAGCGCTTAAGAGCTACACCGTTTTGAGTAAACTTCTCATATAAAAATGTGTAAGCGGGATTATCTACCTCTCCCGATTTTATCAACCCCTGTAAAGATAGTGAAGACATTGCCTGTCTTTGCATACTCTCGAGGTGGTACTTTTGAAATAATTTTGCTATATCGGCAATCACACCTGCATTCCAAAAAGCTGTAGTTCCTTCACTGTTGTTGATACGGCGAGATAAATGGTTGGCAATTTCTACAACCTCTCTATCTTCTAAAGGGGCAACGACCGTAAGAAAGATAGTCATCTCAGAAGACAGCTCAGGATTGAGCTTCTCTTGTACACCTTTAACTACAGATTGTAACTCTCCTTCAGCTCCCGTTAATGCGCCATTTGCTCCAGGAAAAGTGAAGCTTGGAAAGCGGCTCACCATATGCTCTATTGCACTTTGTGCCACATCCCACACACGAGTGGAAATCTCTTGAAAGCCATCTTCTAACAACAGCCAAGAAAAATCTGAGGGAGAGACTCCTGCATTTGTAAAATTCGACCCATAACTAACTAAACCACTCACAACACTTCCCTTTGATATCACACTTGAAAAAAGGAGATGCTAATTAAAATTATGATTTTTGAAAACAAAATTTTCAAACATATGTGCTTATTTAGTCTAAAAGAAGTTTTGGTGTAGCCCATAAAACAAAAGCTCCAATCAATGCTACGTATAGAGATTTAATAATCTCCCGCTCACAAGTAACGGTAATCCCACCGCCCCAGCAACGATAAATTTAACATACCAATCGCTCTCAAAAATCTCTTGTAAAATTATCGCCTGGCATCTGCCAAGCTCCTTCAGGAGAGAACCATGCAAAATATGTACTATTACTGACTCCTATACTGGTGCTCAAATCACTCAGATCCTGTGTAATAGTTTGATGGCTCTATATTTACAGAACAGCTATTAAGCTCGTCTAATATATTGCTAATTTCAATAAGAGGTATAGATATCCCATCATCATCTTCAAATATAGTTTTTCTTTCTTGCGAACTGCTTGGTGACTCTCGATTTAAGATCATCTCTTGCTTCTCTTTCCAGATGGTGAACTTACTCTCAATCAAATGATAAACAAAGCCCCTCATTCCCCCTGTTAAACCACACTCATCATCTCTACTAACAGCATGTAATGTCCGAGCCCATGCTAAGAAATCTCCCATCTCTAAAGCGTTTAATAAAACTATTTTTCTCAACTTTGGATCAGACATTTTTTCACTATCCTCTTGAGACAAAAGCTCTTCTAAACGCTTAAGTTTGGCCTCTATTCCAACATGGTCCGCGTTTACAATATGCCTCTTAACAGTCTCTAGTATTTCATTCATACGGTTGAATTGAGTCAAATGATTAACAGATTCATTAAGAACAGCTTTAAGCAAATCTCGGTCTATACTTAATCCTTGGTTGAATATTTCCTTTACCATGACCTGTTTGTGTTCATCATACTTGGCACAATAACTTTCAAGTTCCCTAACAATAGAGCTTACAATTCCATCCTCTAGGAAATAGAGCTCCTCTTCATCCACTTGATACCACAAAAAATCAGTAAAATACACTGCCGCATCCACATCTAAACGAGATACAGAAAAATTCGTTACGTTACCAAACACTCCTTCTGTCTCCGTTGATGTAGCTCCTGCTACAGGAAACGAAAAGCTTGGAAGCCTACTTCCAAAATACACGATTGCACTTTGTGCAATATCCCATACACGATCAAAAAGTTCTCTCGTAAAATTATCGCCTGGCACCTGCCAAGACTCTGCTAATGGATAAACACCCACACTCATATTTGCAGGTTGCAAAGTAACAAGACTCATCAGTTAGCTCCGTTTAATTTTTTAGAAGTGTTCAAGCGTAGTCAAATTTTTAATTTTTGAATATATTTTTTTTTAAATGTGTTCTTTATTCTCTTTTAAACGCTGGCACCTCCATTTTAACCCGAGAAGCGCTCTGTTTTATCATATCTTCTGTGCCAACCATGCGTTGACCGATCCTATCTAAATCCTTACTATTACCCTCAAGCTGTAAAGACCACTCAAGAGCTCTCTTATTTAACACCTCAACAAACGACGTATCTTCTGGATAAGCAAATTTTAATGACTCTAAAGCATTAAATAAAACCTTCTGCCTTATACTACACTCCCCTTGGTGCTTTTTAAGCAGATCAAAAACATCCTTTATCACTCCACTATCCCAAAACTTTTCATTCTCGCTTAAGTACAATAAATCCTTTGTCAATCCCAGTAATTCTTTAATTTCTGCAGGATGTAACTCAAAGGGAACCTTGTGAGTCAACTGCTCCCAGAATGGCCCCATGTTCTTCTCTTGAGAAAAGCGTAAAATAGTTGTGTTTTGTTGCGCGCTTAGCTCTCGTGTTAGATCAGTAATACGTGTTTCAACCCAATCTAACCTTTTTGAATTTTTCTCTAAGACGTTAGACCACTGCCCCACTTTCTGATACGTCTTTTCAAGAAAAGTTGTGTCTTCTGGATGAAAAGAGAGCGACACTCTCAATGTTTCAAGTGAAAGCGCTTGCCTTTGTTCATTTTCTGTCTGATGCCAGTTTAGTACATCAAAAAAACCTTGTATAATCCCACCGTTCCAAAAAGACTCTGTCTTGTCTTGAAAATATTGAGACATCCACTTTAATGACTTAATTTCTGAGGGCTGCAGCTCCAAAGGAACGGTTTGCGTAAGGTCATTCCATAGCTGCGTTAATTGATCATTCCCTGTTAAATAAGAATTCACCTTATTGAAGACATACTCCATTTCACCGTCGTACACATACGTAAGTGGCTCAACATCTGGCTGAGCAGCAGACATAGGAAGCGACAAGCTTGGCAGTTTACTTCCGAAATACACTATTGCACTTTGCGCAACATCCCATACACGCTCAAACAGCTCGCTTGTAAAATTATCGTCTGGCACGTGCCAAGCCCCAGATAGTATGTCAAAATCCATACTCATATTTGTAGTAGGCAACCAATTTAGAGATTGCCAATTAGTCACACTCACCAGGGACTCCTATTTATTTTTTAAAGGCTTAAACGTATTCAAATTTTTAATTTTTGAATATATTTTTTTATTTTATGAATAATTGCGCTAGATCTCTCTTTGGATTACAATGGTTCTTATGGATATAGATGCATATTGGAAAAGTCAGTGGGAAAGCTTTTGCCCCCATTTTAGCAAAGGTGTTGCAAGAGTTAATCTACACTCTTACGGCGGCCCTGACGCCCACTTCAAAATGCTTCCTGGAGGCGGATTTGGAGACCTGTCTCACCCCACCACCAAACTTTGCCTTACACAAATTTGTAAACTTCAAAACCAAACCTCTTCTTTCATCGATATAGGATGTGGTAGCGGAGTGCTTTCTTTAGCCGCCCATTGCCTCGGATTTTCTCCCATCTTTTCTATCGATATTGAAGATGCTGCCATCGCCCATATAAAAAAAAACAGCCTCCTAAATAACGCTCCCATCACAGTAGGAAAAACAATTAATTCAAATAAGATGGACAGCCCAGTTATTGTGATGAATATGATCGAGATGGAATCCTCTGTTGCCTGGAAAAGCTGTTCGTCCCTTCACAACAAACCTAAAACGTTAATCACTTCAGGTATTTTAACCCAGCACAAGCAACGTTATTTAAACAATATTCCCCCCTCTTTTGGCCGCCTCACTTTTGAAACTTCTACACAGGGATGGTCTCTTTTTGTTTTTAAATCCTAACAGCAAAAAGCCCCACAACTTGGCTTTTAAGTCGTAGGGCTTTGTCTTTATACTAAACAGTAAAATACGATAACTTTACATCATTCCCATTCCAGGCATACCGCCCATGCCGCCCATTCCAGGCATACCACCCATTCCTGGATTAGCCGGAGCATTATTCGCACCTTCTTTATCTGTAACCATACATGAGATTGTAAACAGCAGTCCTGCAACAAGCGCATTTTTCATCGCTGATTTAGTAACGAGCACAGGATCAATGACCCCAGCTTTAACTAAATCTTCAAATGTATCGGTTAGACCGTTGTAACCAAAGTTACCTGTAGCTTCAAATACTTTCTCAGCAACCGTATAACCATTACGTCCGCAATTAGTAGCAATCGCTACTAGCGGCGCAAAAGCTGCTTTTTTCATGATAGCAAAACTCAGTTTTTCTTCTTCTGTTTTCATAGAAGAACTATCTAACATTTTAAACGCTCTAAGAAGAGCCACGCCTCCACCTGGAACAACCCCTTCTCTAACAGCTGCTCTTGTTGCATGTAACGCATCTTCTATGCGCGCTTTCTTTTCTTTTAGTTCTGTTTCTGTCGCAGCACCTACGTGGATTACAGCTACACCGCCAGAGAGTTTTGCCAGACGTTGCTGTAAATGATCTCTGTCATAATCCGAATCGCTACTACTGATTTGTGATCTAATCAACTGCTTTCTCTCTTCAAGAGCTTTTTTCTCTCCACATCCACCGACAAGCGTTGTAAAATCTTTTCCAACACTAATATCTTTTACAAGGCCTAAATGAGCACTGCTTACATCTTCCATGCTCAATCCCATTTCACTGGAAATTAATGTCGCTCCCGTTAAAATCGCTATATCTTTAAGCATATCTTTTCTTCTATCACCAAATCCTGGAGCTTTTACAGCGCAAAGAGGCATGCTCGCTTTAAGCTTGTTTAGTACCAACATACTCAAAGCTTCCCCTTCAACATCTTCTGCTATAATCAAAAGAGGCTTGTTAGATTGCTCTTTTACAATTTCTAAAAGAGTAATAAGATCTTTTGCGCTGGAAAGCTTTTGGTCTGTGATAAAAATCAAAGTATCACTCATTTCTGTAACCATTTTTTCATGCTCTGTCACAAAATAGGGAGATAAATAGCCCTTATCAAACTGCATACCTCTTACAACATCAAGTGTTGTATCCAGCCCCTTTGTTTCTCCCATAGTAATCGTGCCATCACCACCTACTTTTTCCATCGCCTGGGCAATAATTGCGCCAATATCCGGATCGTTGTTAGAAGAAATCGTTGCAATTTGAAGAATTTCTTCAGGCTTAGAAACAGAAATAGCTATTTTGTCCAAAGCCTCTATAAGCTGGCCCCCTACACGGTCTAATGCTCTTTTCAACGCTATAGGACTCACTCCTGTAGCAATACTTTTAATCCCTTCTTCTAAAATAGTTTGTGCTAAAACAATCGCCGTTGTGGTGCCATCTCCTGCAACACTCGCTGTTTGCGATGCCGCTTGCTTCACCATCTGAGCTGCCATGTTTTCAAATTTGTCACGCAAAACAATCTCTTCCGCAACAGTCACTCCATCTTTCGTAGAAAGAGGCGCTCCCATCCCTTTGTCGATCACTACATTTCTACCCTTAGGCCCTAAAGTCACCTTTACAGCTCTAGATAATTTTTGCGTGCCTTTTAATATCGCTTCTAACGTCTCTTCATTAAATTTAATCTGTTTGGACATCTTTTCTACCCTCGTTAACTGTTGACAATGACTGCTAAAATGTCATCTTGATTCATGATTAAATATTCACCTTCTCCATCACTAGGAACCTCCGTTCCTGCATAACTTTTGAACAAAATATTATCGCCTACTTTGATATCTAACGGCTCTGTCGATCCATCCTCTAAAATATGGCCCTGCCCTACTGCAATGACTACCGCCTCTTTTGGCGCCTCTTGAGAAGATTCTGGTAATAAAATACCACTCTTGCTTTTTAATTTTTTATCTCTTTTCACTAAAATACGTGATCCTAGTGGCTTGACTTTGCAGATATGAGAATCCATAACATTTTCTCCATGAATTAGCGTTTAAACAAAAACAAAACCTTAAGGAAAATTTGTTTTTTTGTCAATAATATCCCCTAAGAACTTAGCGCTTTTCTACTTTGAGTGCTAATTTCTTTAATACAATAAATATTGTTTTCTCTTAGCGTGAAAATCTTTCATGCTATTTTGTTGAAAATCGACCATTTTCCATGAAGGAAACTCTTCTTGCAACATAAGCGTTAATATTTTCTCACTACCACACGCTTTACAAAATAACGTTTTTTTACCCGGCTTTAAATGTTGTATTTTTTCTTTCACATGAGCTGGATAAAGAGATTTTAAAAGGCCTAATAAAACACACTGCACCTTTTGAGGACGGTATATCTTGGTATTGGTAATATTAATGAGCACACCTTGGCAAAATTCCCCTTTAAAACGACCGTAGAAAGGTTTGAAATGGAAGGGAATAAATGTAACGCCTTCAAGTTTTTGTTCATTGAGTTTTTGAGCATACTCATCGGCATGGATCCAAGGAGCTCCCACGAGTTTAAACGGCAGAGTGTATCCCACACCAATATTCACCATTTCCAGCTCTCCCATCATCCCTGTAGTTGCATAATATAAAGGAGTATCTTTTTCAGGAATATGAGGGCTTGTAGGAATCCATGTTAGACCTGTATCTGCATAAGTCATAGAGCGCTTCCACCGGAGCATAGGAATTACTGTCAATTTGCAACCCACCTTATACTCTTGATTAAAAAAACGGGCCAGCTCTCCCACAGTCATGCCGTGGCAGTAGGGAACATCGATATATCCGATATAGGAGCGAAATTTTTTCTCTAACA
>NVUK01000048.1 GCA_002401865.1 Candidatus Aerophobota bacterium
GTAATAAATTATTGCTTAAATAAAAGTTTACTTTTTTTCGTGCCTCTATTTTCTCCACAGGCTTAACCTCTTCTGCAATTAGCGGCATAGCAACTATACTTAATGTAAAAAAAATAGTTAAAATAGATTTCATAATAGTTCCCCCCAAACTTAATTAATCCATCAAACTATAACATAATTAACTACAAAAACACAAAAAAAAAAGCCTCATATCGACGCTACTAATGTAGGTTGAATATGAGGCTTGAATACATAATTCAAAAAATTGAAAAAAGCTATTAACGTTTTGAGAATTGGAACTTCTTTCTCGCTCCAGCAAGACCGGCCTTTTTTCTCTCTCTCTTTCTAGGATCTCTTGTTAGATAACCAGCAGACTTTAAAGCGCCTTTTCTGTTTTCATCTTCCAAAAGAAGTGCTCTCGCTATTCCTAGACGTGTTGCAATCATCTGCCCTTGAGGGCCTCCACCTTTTGCTCTTACAATGATGTCGTAATTGCCATTAAGATCGAGAAGAACCAGCGGAGAAAGAATAATTTGTCTATGCTCTTCTAGAGGGAAGTACTCTTCCATCGCTCTGCCATTGATTTTACATGCACCCGTGCCTTTTCTTAGACGTACCGATGCAACGGCTCTTTTTCTTCGTCCTGTACCTATAGATTCATTTTTTACTGTCATGCTAGGATTACCCTTTTACCGTTTTGTTTCAATAACGCTCGCGCTAAGCCTCTACACTGATTGGCTGCTGAGCTTGATGTTCATGTTTGTCACCTACAATGATTCGCAGTCTTTTTAACTGCTTTCTTGATAGCTTTGTCTTTGGCATCATGCCCTTCACTGCTAATCGAATAATCTCTGTCGGTTTTCTTTGCTTCATTACTGAGTAAGGAGTCTCTCTAAGACCCCCTACATAACCTGTATAGTGTCTATAAACTTTTCTAAACTCTTTTGAACCTGTTACTACAATCTTGTCAGCATTTGTTACTACAACACCATCACCTGTATCTATGTGAGGGGTGAAGATTGCTTTGTGCTTTCCTCTAAGAGCTTTCGCTATCTCAGAAGCAAGTCTACCTAGAACTTTACCATCAGCATCAAAATGGAGCCATTTCTGTTCCTTTTGACCTTCTTCGCTAGTTAATAAAGTAGTCTTTTGCTTATTTCTACGTCTGTCCATGTTAGATTGTAACCACAGTTTTAGGTTTGTTTGTGCCACGATCATAAGCTTTTTCTAGTTTTTTGCCAAGTAAAGGTTCTTTAATTAGTTAAAAAAAACTTACCTCTCCTTACTGGCCTATATAGAGCTTTTTTTTTAGCTCAAAAACACTTGAAAAACATCTCCATCCTCCTTATGCTGACTCCTTAAAAGAATCTCTAACGCTATAAGCAAAGAAGTTTTTATGAAAAGATCACGCCCTGTTAAAAAATTCTTTATCAAAACTTATGGTTGCCAAATGAATGAGCTAGACTCTGAAATCATGGTAGGCCAACTTGAAAAAAAAGGTTTAACACGCACCCTAGACGAGAAAGATGCTGACCTGCTCCTGTTTAATACTTGTTCTATTCGTGACCTTGCCGAAAGAAAAGTGATGGGGAAAGTGGGCACTTTGATGCGCATGAAACACAATAAACCTATCATAGGCATCACCGGATGTATGGCTATGGCTAAAAAAGAGAGTTTATTAAAAAAACTTCCTAATATCGACTTTGTTCTTGGTACAAACAACATCTCTGATCTCTCCAACGTTCTAGACCATGTCATTGAAACAGGGCAAAAAACAGTTAAAACAGATGATGCCTTTGAAGAAAATTTAGACTACCTCTGCGCAAAAAGAGACGATAAAATAAAAGCGCATGTCTCCATTATACGTGGGTGTGACAAATATTGTACTTACTGCGTAGTTCCCTATACGCGTGGAAAAGAAGTTTCTAGAAGCTCTGAATCCATTGTTAGCGAAGTACAAATGCTCGCTGATAAAGGGTATAAAGAGGTAACTCTCCTAGGGCAAAATGTGAACAGCTACGGCAAAGACACCCCTGAAAATAAAACACTTTTTCACGACCTACTCTACAAGCTAGACAAAATAGAAGGGATCGACAGGATCCGCTTTTTAACCTCTCACCCTATTGATATTACTAAAGAACTGATGCATGCTATTGCCGATCTTCCCTCTTTATGTAAATTTGTTCACTTCCCCATCCAAGCTGGTTCATCGAGAATTTTGAGAAAAATGCATCGCATTTATACCAAAGAGCAATACTTTGAAAAAGTGGCTATGTTACAATCCATTGTTCCTGGAGTTGCTATTGGAACCGATATTATCGTCGGTTTCCCTACAGAAACAGAAGCAGAATTTCAAGAAACCTACGACGCTTTTAAAACCATTGGTTTCTCTCAAGCCTTCCTTTATACTTACAGCCCAAGAAAAGGCACGCCTGCTATCCGGTGGAAAGATGATATTACTGAATCTGTTAAACAAGACCGTTTGCACCGCCTAATGGACCTTTATGATAGCGTTTTAAAAGTGCATCTAGAAGCCATGCTTGGAACTTGCGAAAAAGTTTTAATTGAAGGCACTACCCGATCAGGCTTTTTAAAAGGGCGTACTTCATGCTGGAAAAAAGCAATTGTACAAGGACCCTCCTCTTTAATAGGCTCTATAGTCGATGTGGACATACATAGCTTCAACCACCAAACTTTAATCGGAAAATTAGCGCAGCCTGCTATAGCATTTGCCTAAGCTTAAATCTTGGTTTTACAATAGCGGCTAAAACAAACCCTGCCAAGGCCCAAGTAATTGTAGCATCCACAATCATAATCGCCGTATAAGCGCTACTAGATCCAAACCAATTCCAACTTGGTTCTTGGAAAAAAATAGCTGAGCTCAATCCATAAATCACACAAAAACAAAACCGCTTTAAATAGCTACTCTCGAGTTTTAAAAGTGTAAGTAAGTAAGCAACAAACCCTACACTCACACACTGCGTCAAAAAACTCGCCAAGGAAGATAAAAAAGAGAAATCTTTAACCCCATTCTTATTTAGCTGTAGAAAAATCAGGGGATACTCTTTTAAAGCCTTTTTTTGCTCTTTGTAAATAGATACATCTTCTTTAACATTTCGATGCAAAGTTTCTAGCGCTACATAAGGGAGCATATACACGCCGCTTTTTCCCGTATTTTCACGTATTACTCTCGCCACTTGATCCTCATTTTTAAAAGAGGAAACACCCACATGGTGCCAAGGTAGCATTCCCCAAGAAATACACATCCAAGAAAAAGAAACAATACCGCCTAAAACAGCTCCTAATATAACACGCTTCATATCACCCAGCCTTTAATATTATGCCTAACTACTCTATAAAAACAGCGCGCGTTTTTTGCAACACGAAAGATAAACTGTTAGTTTTTGCTCGCAACACCCTACTTCAGATCGTTTTACATAATCTATATACATGCCTTTATAACTAAATACTAATTCCCCATCGAGTATTGTGATTGCGGTTGTTTTTTCTTTTTAGACATGCAACGTTCCTCTTATTTTGATCCTCCAAGGATTTCTCCTTAGAAAGGCTGTTAAAAGAAATTGTTTTAACATTGCTCTGACATAATTTAAAAAAGATTGTTTTTTTTTAAAAAAAAACTTAACATTGACGACGTCTTTATGGCAAAAAACTTCCGAAAAAATAACAATGAGCATGTAGTATGGCTATTATTAGCAGACCCGAAGACATTATATCCCATATTAAAAGAAACTTTCCTGAAGCAAAAATTTTGGGAAATGTTAGTGGCGATAGAGGATTTAGATTAGAATGCAATTTAGTCGCAGGATCCCAACATTTTTTTATATATAAGGCCTTAGACTGTAAAGAGTTTGATAGATTTCTTTCAGTATTTGAGCAGAGTTTGAAAGAAAAAAACTTTGATCCAAATGTATCAATACAAATGATGTCTACAGGAATGCCCTTGGAGAAGTGGAAAGTTTTCCAACGAGGGATATTTGGGGAAGAAAAAGTAGTTCGAGTCGTTAGAGAATACTTGAATAGTAGCAAAGATGAAAGTAAGCGTACACAAGGGCTAATGCAGTTGGGTTTAGCGCCAGTTCAGATAGAACAAAATTGCTCCGTTGACGATTTTCAAGTTTTTTATAAGATTTATCATGAAATAAACACTAAAATGCGTGAATTAGATGCTAAAATGCGTGAATCAAATGCTGAAACATCTGAAGAGAGCAATGAAGTAACTGCTCTTAACAGATTAAGAGAAAAATACCCAGCGGTTGTTAATGAGATAGAAAAATTGCTACTAGGACGTGTTTTTACACAATCAGGCACTCATTTCGACATGTTTTTAGAAAAGATAAAGGCTAGAGTCATAGGTCAAAATGCTGCCGCAAAATTTTTAGCAAATGCATTAGCAAGCCAAAACAACAGTGATGAATGCCATAAATTTTTATTTGTAGGTCCTTCAGGAGTTGGGAAAACAGAAATGGCAAGAGCAATAGCAATACTTAAGGGTACTGGACTAAGTATGATTTCTATGAATAATTATCCCGATGCATCTTCTAGCGGTCAGTTTTTTGGGTATTTAACTAAGGAATGTAAAAAAATTGCTCCAAAAAAGGTATCATCTGAAGGAGGAATAGATCTGTATCAAATCGAAAATGCAGTAATTTTATTTGATGAACTAGAAAAAGCACATCGCAAAGTAGTTCAATCTTTATTGACTTTATTGGATGGCAAAAATGGGCATTACACTGTCACTTATGAAACAGACGGTAAATCTGTGACAGAGAAGTATATCTTTAAACGATCTATATTTATTGGAACATCAAATCAAGATGATGCATACATACTTGAGTCTTTTGAGCAAAACAAAGACATAAGTGTGATTGAAGATGATTTTAAAACTCGAAATAAGGCTGCGGTTAAAGGGAACAACTTGAGCCCAGAAATAGTATCGAGATTTAAAGTAACACCTTTTGGGCCAATACCTAAAGGAAACGATTATCAAAAACTATTAGGTATCAAGTTGAATTGGTTAGTGCCAGACCTACAGAAACAGTTAAAGTGTCAAATGGTTTTCTTAGATAACAAACCTTTACTTTTTGAAGCATTGGAACACAGACTATATGGAAAAGGTGCTGACATTCGCAAAATAGACGATTATTTTAGAAATAATGTACTCTCGACTGCTCGTAGAGCTCTGAGTTCTTGTCGGTTAGACGCGCTAAGTGTAGGCATGGCTATTGATTATCAAAATGGAAAAATAGGGATTCAGTTTAAATTTTTTACTGGAGAATGGAAGGATTGTTCTAAGTTTTTTCCTATTGACCCCGATGGTCCTACGAGCGCAAATATGGTTGATGAAGAAGTACTTAGCAATACTCACCCAACTCATTCTCGCCTATAGTTCTTGGTACGCGTAATATTATTTTTTAGACTGTGTAAGTTCTTTGTTTGGAGCTTTGGATGAAATCAAAGCTCCATTAACTTCTTTTTTTAGACATAAAATGCTCTACTAATTTTTATCCTCCAAGGATGTTTCTTTAGAAAACAAAGTTAGAGAGCCCGTGTTAAACAGGGCTTGTTTTCACGTTACGTTTTTTGCAACACGAAAGATAGACTTGTCTTTATTCTCATGTTGGCTTAACTTCCTATGAAAAATTTGGAGTAAAAACTCATGAAAAAACACCTATTTTTCTCTCTTTTAGCAACCACCGTATTTGCTACTATAGCGCCTTTAAACGTAACCGCAAAACCTTTACAATCAACCGAGCAAGACGCACCTCAAGAGTCAGGATTTTGGTCTTCTTTGATAACCGGCCTCATCAGCGCTTTTTCAACCACCAGTCTAGACAGTGCCAATTGTGAAATTTATCACGAAGATGGTTACTTATACGTTAACCGTTGGGCAAACAACCACGACCCATACACCTCATACACTCCCACATCCATACATTGCTCAGATGGTGGCTATGTTTACTTTCAAGAGAATGCTTATCACCGCCCGGCTCCTTCCCCGTTTGGAACGCTCACACTCACCTCGTATGATGAAATTTATGTGCAAAAAAATGGCCCTTATAAAAACCAACTAATACTTAATAGAGCAGGAACCATTTCACCCGTTAAAGCAATCTACGCAAGTGGGAACAATGTTTATATCGACATTAAAGAGAGTTTTGGAACAAACGACGCACACGAGTTTATCTATCTCAACAATGACATGGTAAGCTTTGAGAATGGACGTTTATATGTAGAGTTAAACTACAAAGGTGTTTCATTCACTTTCTCCCCACCATGCATCTGTTTAGACAACGATCAAATGTATGTAAGCATCCATGATAATGGTCTTTACCTCGATGCTTTTGGAGATCTATGTGCCAAATACATCTTGCCGCTAATCACACCGCAAAACCTATGTTACACAGCGTACGACAACGAAATCATCGCCTTAAAGCATAGCCTCGGTATCTACCAAAACGGTAGTTACATCACACCTAGGACAATCTATTCAGCTGATGGAGTCTTTCTATTTGACTAAAACAGTTTGTTTAAAGCAGCGAGGTGAATTGTTTCCCGCTCATCACTTCAACGCCTAGCTTATGCGCTTTAGCAAGTTTAGATCCTGGATCTTCACCGCATAAAAGATAGTCCGTGTTTTTACTCACAGAGGAGGTAGTTTTACCTCCTCTTTCTTTAATCAGTTCTGCCGCCTCGCTTCTACTATACCCTTCTAAAGTGCCTGTAATCACAAACACTTTATCATTAAAGCTATGCACCAGTTTTCTCAATTCTTGCTGGTGTGGCTTCACGCCTAAAATGAGCAGTGATTTCACTTCATCTACATGGTCTTTATCTTGAAAGTAAGCTTTTACACTCTCTTTTACTTTGGAGCCAATACCATAAATATTTTCTAAAAAATCTATCTCATCAAAAGCTATAAGGTCATCAATACCTGCAATATTCTCACTAATAGCCTCCGCTGTTGTTTTACCCACTCCTGGAATGCCCAGTGCAAAGATAAATCTCGCCAGTGTAACAGCTTTAGATTTTTCAATATTGTTTAACAAATTGGTAATCGATTTTTCCCCAAACCCTTCCAAATCTTCTAAATCCTCTTTTTTCAATCTATAAAGATCAGAGTAACTAGAGATAATACCAAGACTTAAAAGCCTACGAATAATTTCCGATCCCAAACTATCAATATCCATAGCACCTTTACTGACAAAAAAAGAAATTTTTCTCTCTCCACTAGCAGCGCACGTTTTACGGTTTATACACATAGTCGCCACTTCCCCCTCCTTCTTCTCTAAAAGGGATCCACACACAGGGCAGTGCTCTGGCATAAAAAATTGTCTTTCACTCCCCTCTCTTTTGGATAAAACTACTTCTCGAACTTTGGGAATAACATCGCCGCCCTTCTCTATAATAACCGTATCGCCTATACGAATATCCTTTCTCTCTATCTCTTCAATGTTGTGCAGTGTCGAGCGGCTAATAACACTACCAGCAAGAAGTGTAGGCTCTAAAATAGCCACAGGTGTAACTCTTCCTGTACGCCCAATTTGTACAGTAATATCTAAAATTTTTGTCTCTGCTTGGAGCGCTGCATATTTATAGGCTACCGCCCACTTAGGACTTTTAGCGCTACTGCCAAGAATGTCTTGCCATTTGAAAGCATTCACCTTAACAACCACGCCGTCAATTTCAAAAGCTAGAGAATATCTCTGTTTTTCCACACTCTCTATATACTTGAAAATCTCCTCTTCGCTACTACATACCGCAAAAGCATTTTTACCCCCTGTAGGAAAACCCAAACGCTTAATAAGCGCATGCGCACTCGACTGCTTTTCTATATTTTTTTCTTTAGTGATCAAAGCGTAACAAATTAGCTCTATCTCCCTTTTTTCTACCGCATGCTTATCTTTTAATTTTAAAGAACCAGCAGCCGCATTTCTAGGATTTGCAAATAGCGCTTGGCCTTGATCAAATCTTTCTTGATTGAGCTTTTCAAAGCGTTTGATAGGAAGATAAACCTCTCCCCTTATCTCAAATTTACTCGGCACATACTCGCTCTGAATATGTAAAGGCAGCGCTTTGATTGTTTTAATATTTTCTGTCACATCATCGCCAACGCGTCCATTACCGCGGGTAACGGCGCGTACTAGCCTACCCTCTTCATAGACTAAAGAAATAGCTACACCATCAATTTTGTATTCAGCACAAAAATCTACTTGGTCTACTTCTAACTCTTTTTTAACGCGTTTGATAAAATCGCGTACTTGATCTTTAGAATACGTATTACCAAGAGAGAGCATGGGATGCTCATGTTTAACACTCACAAAACCCTTGGTAACAGACTCTCCAACGCGCAAAGTCGGCCCATCTCTATGTATCCATTCAGGATGCCTTTTTTCTATCGACTCAACTTGTTTAACAAGTTGATCATAAACATAGTCACTCACTTCTGGATCATACTTATTAAAATACAATTCGTTGTGTTTTTCTATCTCTTTAACAAGCTCCAAATAGAGCTTTTTATTCTCTTGCATTTTCATTCCACTTTTACAAAGACAGCGCTTAAAGCAGGCAAGTTAAGAACAATTGAGTCCATCTCTACCCGGCAATTTATACACTCTCCTCTGCCGCCAAATTTTATGCAATCACTATTAAAAAACTCAAGAGCTCTTCTTATTTTTATATATTTATAACGTGCCTGATCTCTGCTCTGCGTAGAAAAGTTATAAAAACAAAGCATTTTCTCTCCCTCCTCCCCTCTTTCTAAAACAAGCACTAACGGATCTGTTTTAAACCCATCAATAATTTGCGTATTAGCACGTTGAAAGTCACCTCGGTGTAAAATTCTATTCTCTTTATAAAGAGAGCTAATCGATTGAAAAAATAGAGAAAAAGTTTTGTGGTAAAACAGTTCTAAAATACTCCAGTCAATAGAGCCTTTCACACTCCACTCAGACCACTGCGCTATTTCTCCACCCATAAAAAGTAATTTTTTCCCAGGATGAGATAACATGTAGCTCATCAAAAGCCTTAAATTAGCAAACTTTTCCCACTCATTACCAGGCATTTTTCTAAGTAAACTCTTCTTTCCGTGTACCACTTCATCATGAGAGAGCGCCAATAAATATTTTTCATCAAAAAAGTAGGAAATTTCATGTAGTAGTAAATGACTCTTTTTTTTGCGCTCTTCTTCTTTCTCATACATAAAAGCAAGCGTATCATGCATCCATCCCATAGCCCATTTCATATCAAACCCTAGTCCTCCCTCGTCTACCGGTTTTGTAACACCTGGAAAATAGTGGGACTCTTCTGCAATTAATAAAACCGAAGGATGCTGCTTTTTAATACTTGAGCAAAGCTGTTTCAAAAAACCAATCCCTTCTAAATGTTCTCTTCCCCCCTCTTCATTCGGGGCCCATTGACCTGGCTCTTTACAAAAATCTAAAAAAATTATCGATGAAACTGCATCTACACGTAAGCCGTCGAGATGAAATCTTTCAATAAAAAGTAGAGCGCTACTAATTAAAAAATTTCTCACTTCTGGTTTACTATAGTCAAAAACAGCTGTAGTCCACTGAGGATTAACCCCTCTAAGAGGATGGGAATCTTCAAACAGCGGTGTCCCATCAAAACTAATTAAACCATGCTCATCTTTGGGGAAATGCGCCGGAACCCAGTCTAAAATCACTCCAATACCTTGCCCGTGCAAATAGTCTATAAAGTATTGAAAATCACAGGCGCTACCATAGCGGGGAGTGACAGAAAAAAAACTCGTTACTTGGTAGCCCCAAGATTCATCTAAAGGGTGACCCATCACAGGCAATAACTCTACATAGTTAAAATGCATCTTTTTACAATATTTCGCTAACTGATGCGCTAACTTTTTATAATTGATAAACTCTGCAGAACCCTCTTTTTTCCATGACCCCAAATGCACTTCGTAGATATGGATAGCTCTATTTTCAAAGTCTATTTTTTTATCCCTTGCCTCCATCCACTTCTGGTCCTTCCACTTCCAATTACTCTCATCGAGTATAATAGAAGATCTTCCAGGTCTTTTCTCTGTAGCCCTGGCAAAAGGATCTGCCTTAAGATATGCAGTCCCTTGTATTGAACGAATATGAAATTGATATTTACTCCCTACTTCTAAAAAAGGAATAAAGAGTTCCCATACGCTTGAATTCCTTACTTTTCTAAGAGGATGCGCCCGGCTACACCACTGATTAAACTCTCC
>NVUK01000049.1 GCA_002401865.1 Candidatus Aerophobota bacterium
GGGTAAAAAAGCGGATACAACACTGGTGCTTTTATCAACTCTTCCTCAGCAAGATCTCGAACAGGCGCGCCAAATACTTGCACCGAGAGAACGAAATCAATCTGTAGGCATTTTTTCAGACACGGCCTTTACGCATTTATCTATAGATGCACTGGTAGATATGTTGAGCGTTGAGGGAGCTTTGCCTTTCCCTCTGTATGGTTTAGCAGCAGTTGCTGATGCTGATGCTAAGTTTGCGCACAAAATTGATCAAGCGCTTGCACTTATTCCAACAAACACCCCAGGGCAGCGTCCTGCTAGTAATGGTAAAGATTGGACCGCTAAGCTCGGATTTATATTTACTAATTGGGTTTCTATTGAAAAAACCAAGAACCCGGCGGTGCAATTTTTAAGTCCATTTAAAGCGCAAGTTGATCTTGATATGAAAATAAAGGGATTTGCTCACCTCTCCTTTACTCAATTACTTCAAGTGATTGAGCGTAATAAAGGGTTTAAGTCTCAGCTAGAGAATTTATTCTCCAGACTTGGAATAAATGCAGGTGCATTTGATAGTAATTTAAAAACTTTAATAAGTGCGTGGACAGATGATTATCAATCCAAATTAGACGTAATTATAAAAACCAAACAACAACCCTTAAACAAGGCTTTGCGCGCGTTGGCCCAGTTGCAAAATGAATTAAATGAGGGCAAGCCAAAAAGAGAACGAAAAAAAGAGTTGCCAGGATTAATTAGTCAGCAGTTAAAAGAGTTGACACAGCTTAGTTTCAAGATTGGCGCAGAAGTAGACTCTTTAAAACAACTTAAGAAAAAAATAAATGTTTGCGCTCACCATGTAAATATTTGCGAGCAAAATAAGTATGCAATAGGTGCCCAGGTAAGCGCTGCCGCTTTACGTGTATATAGCCGCTTTGATCTACCTTTCATGATTCCACCGGGCCAGATTATTGATGTAGCTATGCTCAATACAATCAATGATATCCAACCTAAAAAAATCGTTATTTTTGTTGATGGCAATACGCTAGTGCATACCCTAAACTCTCTTAAAAACCTAAATCCGCGAAAACGTATGCAGGTCATACTTATGCCTGTAAACCCCAGGTCATTTAACCCTTGGAGCAAAGCATCAGAGGTAAACAATCTTGAATATATTGCAGAAGTTAGAACTGAATTAATGGGTATAGTCGCCAGATTAAAAGCTCGAAACATTGATGTTTGCCGCTTTACTCCTAGAATAAGTAAATCAGACAGAGTTACCTTAGGCTATAGTAAAGCGTCGACCGTTGGAGATCTTGCTGGAGTTGAAGAAAGAGATGATGAGGACGCAGAATCTGTGTCTAGTGACGATACTGATGGTGGTGGTAATGGAGTAGGGGCTCCTAGGGGCAGAGCTGATAGTAATGCCTCAATAGACTCTGTTCAAAGTGCTGATGATTCGCTAGAGTCTGTCTTAGATCTTGATCCTGCTAAGGTAATGCGGCTTTACTTCCATCCAAGTGGAGCTGGTGACAAAACAGCATGGGCAAAAAAAGCAAAAGGTATATTTAGCTATTTACAAATTCCAAAAATGGGAAGTGCAGCCGCTAGGCAAGCAGAAAATCAATAATAGTGAGTGCAGCCATTGCCTGAACAACAGGCACTGCGCGTATACCAAGGCAGACGTCATGGCGCGCTTTTGTTCCATAGCATAGCGTAGCTGTTTGCCGCTGTTTATTCAAGCTCTGCTGCGGCTTTTTAATCGTAGATGGGGGCTTGAAAGCTGCGCGCATAGTAATAGGCATGCCGGTAGAGATACCTGCAAGAACCCCGCCGGCATGATTAGTTGAGCAGGTGATTTGCCCGCTACTAGATAAGACAAACAAATCATTATGCTCAGAGCCGTACATAGAAGCTGCTTGAAACCCGCTACCCATCTCAAAACCTTTACACGCATTAATACTCAGCATTGCAGAGGCTAACTTTGCCTCTATTTTTCTATAAATAGGATCGCCCACGCCGGGATTTACACCTAAAATATGGCACTGCACCGTAGAGCCCATCGAATCACCTTGCGCGCTTACCTCTTCTAAATAGTTTAAGATAGAAACTTCTGCTTCTTTATCAGGACAAAAAATAGCGCTATTTAGGATCGACTCTTGTATTTGTTCTACATTAGCGTGGCTTATTTCAATATTTGGAGTTTGTATCTCTCCCACAGAACTTAAGTAAGTAACGAGTTTAATGTTATTGAGTTGTAACCACTTTTTAGCTACGGCGCCAGCCGCAACTCTTGCAGCCGTTTCCCTTGCAGAAGCTCTTCCACCGCCGCGCGGATCAAAATGGCCATATTTTTTCTCATAAGTAAAATTGGCATGACCAGGTCTATAAATAGATTCTATACTTTTATAATCTGAGGGGCGTGCATCTTTGTTATAGATAATAATAGAGATAGGAGCGCCTGTGGTTTTCCCTTCAAAAACGCCCGATAAAATTTCAGCTTTATCCTCTTCTTTTCTAGGGGTGGTAAAGCTTGTTTTATTGCGAGAAGGGGAGCGAAGATGAAGCTCGTTATGGATATCTTCTAATGAGAGAGGAAGATTAGGAGGACATCCATCAATTACTACTCCCATAGCTTTGCCGTGAGACTCTCCCCAAGTGGTGACTACAAAATTTTTACCAAAACTATTGTTTCCCATCTTTCTCTATTTCTTCTTGTATCACTTTAGCAATCTCTTTCGGGGTAAAATCTGCTTGTTCAATTACTAGTGAGGGAATCTTTTTAAACCAGGCATAGCGCTGCTCATACATCGCATCAAAAGAGCCTTCAGGATCTTTGGGATCAAAAATAAGGGGAAGATCTTTAGAGGAAAAAATTCTTTTTTTGAGTTTGTCTTGTTCAATATATAAGTAGACCAAATGGCCAAAGGTTTGGAGCGTTTCAATATTATCTGAATCGAGCATAGTGCCGCCGCCAACAGCTATAATAGAATTTCTAACATCTTGCAAAGAATTTACAGCCTCTATTTCAAGACCGCGAAAAGTGGCAGGTCCAACCTTTGCATATATCTCTTTAATATTGAGATGTTTTTCCCCTGAAAAGCTATAAATCTCCCGGATAAGTTGATCAGTATCAAAAAAAGCTTTTCCTATAAGATCTTTTAACGCTTTGCCAACACTTGTTTTTCCACAAGCTTTCATCCCAAATAATACTATATTCATCCTATTTCCTTAATCTTAGCGCCCAAACCATTCATGTCCTTAGCAAAAGAGCCATATGTCTTATTTATACAGGCTGTATCTTTAAGTGTGCTTTTTTCATCAAGCCCAAAAGCTGCTACGCTTAAAGCTAAAACCATCCTATGGTCATTATAACAGAGAAGAGTAGCAGGTTTTAAAGCAGAAGGGTAAATAATTAACCCATCCTCTCTCTCTCGTATATTTGCGCCCATCTTTTTTAGCTCTTTATAGGTTGAACTTATCCTATCACACTCTTTTGTCCTAGCAATGGAAGCGTTAACAAGGCGCATTACTCCTGTAGAGGCAAAACAGCCCATCACAGCAAAAAAAGCTATAGCATCAATACATAAACTCATATCTATAGTAATACCTCGAAGAGAACTTCCTTTTAAAACTCTAATTTGAGCATTTTTCTTATCTACCTCAATCTTAGCGCCCATCTCTTGCAGTTTTTCCACAATAATTTTATCGCCTTGATCATCGTTTAAATCTATACCATCAATGGTAATACAAGAATCAGAAACAAGTGCCATACCGAGGGGATACATTAAAGAGCTATAATCTGCTGGCACTTTATAGTTAAAAGCTTCAATTCTCTCTTTAGCATGCACGTTAAATTTAGAAAAATCTTCATTATGTGTAACCGAGATACCTAGATTTCTCAGCCATTTAAGTGTCACTTTGATCCAAGGGATTTCTCCAGGGTTTGTAATATGTAGCTCAATTGGCTCTTTACGAAAAGCGGCTAAAATTAAAAGGGCTGATACTGTTTGTGAATCGCTTCCATCTGCGCTATAAATATTTTTGTTTGGTCTACCTAATATTTTATAGGGAAGAGCATTTTCTTTTTCTAAAAACTCTATTTGGCTACCTGCATTTTTTAAAGCAGTAAGTAGCGGCGTGATAGGTCTATTTTTTACCCCTAAAAATTTATCGGTTAATGTAGGCGCGCCGGCAGCGAGCGAGAGTAGTCCGGTAATAAAGCGGTAAACAATGCCAGAGCCTCCTGTATCCATAGATAGGTGCGTATTATTCAATTTGCCACCGCCACCCAAAACATGAAAGCAGCCCTCTTTTTTCTCTATGGAGGCTCCCAGCGCCTGTAGGGCTGAAACCATACTGTCAATATCAGGAGAGTTTTTTAAAGGGTTTTGGATAATAGAAGTGCCTTCTGCTAAAAAACCAAAAATCAAGGCTCTAAGTGTTTGCGACTTTGAAGAGGGGAGTTGTAATTTTCCCTCAAGACTTTCTCTATTTAACGTATAATCCACATTTTACCTCACTTTTTGGTTTTGAAAAATTTGCATGCATCCAATCGAGCGCTTTTTCAATAGTATGCATTGGCGCGCTATGAGAAAAATGGTTATTTGCTGCGTAGCATTTTCCCCAGTCTTGCACCATCACAAAATAGATTTTCCCCTTTTCCCTATTTTTTTTATCTCGGCTCATCACTTCTAAATAGTGTGTTAAAGGTTTGGGTTCTAAAATCTTTAGGTTGAAATTGATATCCTTTAAAACTTGGAACAAATCCTTTAAAAGATGTGCTGGAGCTATTTTTTGTTCTATAGAAATAAACGTTTCTACCAACATACCAAGCGCTACAGCGTGGCCGTGAGAAATTTTAAAACCGTGTAAAACTTCAATCGCATGAGCCACGGTATGGCCAAAGTTTAATATTTGTCGAGCGCCAGAGTCCATAAAATCTCTATCTACTACGGCTTGTTTAATTCTTTGGCCTGTGTTTACAATACCAAGTAGAGCGCTCTTATCCCTACTGTTTAAGTAAACAGCATTAACATTTTCCAATATCGAGGGGTCTTTAATTATACTATACTTAATCACTTCAGCAAGACCGTCAAAATTTTGATCTAAATTTAAGCTTTGAGTAAAGGGAATAAAAGTAAGTACTCCTAGGGGTAAATAAAATGAGCCCAGTGTATTTTTTCCAAACCGGGTGTTAATCGCTGTTTTACCGCCCACACAACTATCGACCATAGCAAGAAGGGTTGTTGGAATAGAGATATAGTTTATAGAGCGCAGGTACGTGCTTGCAGTAAAACCTACCAAATCTAAAACAGCTCCGCCGCCAATACCTACAAGTAACCCTTTTTTCGAAATTTTGTGTTTAAATAAAAAGTCTTCCAAACCCTCTTTACTTTTTCTCGTTTTCCCTTCTTCTCCCTCCTCTACAAAGTAGACAAGGGGTTTAGTTTTAAAAAAAAGCTCTTTTAACATCTTTTCTACGTAGAGTTTATACACTTTTTTGTCGCAAACAATAACGCTTTGATCGGCACGCGTCATGTATTGACTCCATTTAGAAAAAAAGGCTTTTTTATCAGCTGTAACTAAATATTGATCTTGTGTCATAGAGTGTGTTATTTATCTTTTAAATAATTTTTTAGCCTAATATTTTATGGAAAAAAAAACTACGCCTAATAATTCGTTCTCAAAAATAGTCGTTCCTTTAAGTGGAACGTGGGCAAATATAGAAAAGCAAATTCATGCTAGTGCAGATATTGCAGACATTTTTGAGTGCCGCCTTGATCTAATGGAACCAACATGCGTAGAAAAACTCCATATTTTAAGCAGCAAGGTTCAAAAACCTCTGCTTATTACGCTAAAACCCCTAAGTAAACAAAAATTTCTTCAAGAGATCAATTTAGCTCTCTCTTTAAACCCCAGCTACATCGATATCGACTACAGTTTTGCGCCGCTACTTGTAAAAAGCAAAATGCTTACACGAATAGAGTGCCCTTTAATTTTTTCCTCTCATACAAAAAAACACAAAGACCAAAGCGTTATTGAATTAATAGAGGAAATGCAACAAAAACTCGCTCACATAAAAAGGCCCTTTATTATCAAAGTAGCAGTAAAGAGTAGCAACCCGGCAGAATTTTTTCCTCTGCTATCCTTTTTACAGGCACAAAATAAAGATTCTATGCGCGTTATTGCTATTTTTACAGGGGAGCAGGGCCGTTTTATGCGTCTTATTACCCCTTTATTTACGCCCCAGTTTTGTTTTTTTGCGGCAGATACACGGGGTAAAACCGATCCCGGTCAGCTCGATATCATGACACTAAAACAAAACTTTGCCCCATTCTTAGCTTTAAAACCGATGCCTATCTACGCCCTTTTAGGAAGACCAACAAGCCAAAGTAGAGGGCCCCTATTTCACAATACTTTATTTAGTAAGAAAAATTTTTCTGCCCTTTATGTCTGTATTGATCTAAGTGATGAAGAATTTACTCCTTTTGTAAAACTGGCCATGCAAAGCTCTATTTTCAAAGGCTTTAGCATCACTATGCCCTTTAAACATGCCCTCGCTGACCTACCTATTAATACCCTCAGCTATCAAGGCTCTACTTGGGATCGCTACAATACTGATGGAAAAGCAGCTATCGCACTATTTCAAGAACAGGTTAAAGAACAGATTCAGGCACAGCGCCAAATTCAGGGAATGAAAATTGTTATTTTAGGTACAGGGGGAACAGCACTAGCTATTGCAATAGAGGCAAAAAATGCAGGCGCCGATGTCACCTTTATCTCAAGGCAAAATATTAACTCTTATCACAATATGCGCGTTTTAAGTTACCAAGATTTGGAAAAAGAGCCTTGCTACGACGCTTTAGTGCAAGCCACACCTGCAGGCTTTGATGGCACAGCTTATAGCTATCCGCTTACCGAGTCGATGTTTTTAAAAGGAAAAATCTATTTAGAATGCGTACAACAAGAAACTTTATTTACCAAGATGGCGCGAGGCGTTGTTGGGGGAGTATTGCTTGAGGGAAAAGATCTTTTTATCAAGCAAGCAGAGCTTCAATCCAAACTGTGGGTTACTTCTTTCGAAAACGAAAACGGCGTTTTTTCCTATACATCTTCTTTAGTAGGCAATTAATTGAGCTACAACTTTTTGTGATATTTTTTACCATGTAGGCGTAAATGAGTGCTTGGTCCTGCTCTTTTTTACTATAATGGTACCAAGCAGCCATGGACATAAATGCGACATAATCACTGAGTAAAAAAGTGGTTTGCTTGGGATAGAGCTTTTTCAAATCTAAGGGGAGGGTAAATAGTTCTTCTACTAAGTGGGGCTGTTTTTTTTGAATCAATAAGTCAGCATAACGCACTTTTACAAATAAGATTGAGGGGTTATAGAGATAGTTTTGCTCAACCACTTTGCGGCTTTTAAAAAGCCTTTTTCTCTGAATTAGGGTAAGGGCTTGATAGTCGAGTAAGTAGGGGTTTTTAGGGAGCTCCACGAGCAAATTTTGCAGCAGAGAATAGGCTTTTCTAAATTTTCTTTTTTCAAAAAGCTTGAAAAAGACTTCTAAAGTCTCTGTTTGCACAGGATTTAACTCTTTATTGTGAATACGTTCTACCAACGTAATTGCTTCAAGTTCTAAGTGGGGCGTGGTCTGTTTTTTAAGTGTTAATTTTTTCAAAAGCAAACCTCGTATAAAAAATGGGATTGATTTATAATCAAATCAATTTTAACTTAAGATGAGTTAAATTCTAGCAATGTGTCTTACTATAAGGCATTTAATCTTTGTAAGATAGGTTATTATGAAAAAATCGGTTGTCAATCAAATCATGTTGTTTGCGGTGTGTATTGCTGTGGGTGGCTTTTTTTGGCTTTTACCTCCTCCAGAGGGAGTATCTGTACAAGGCATGCACATGTTTGGTATATTTATTTTTACAGTACTGGGAATTATCTTAAGACCTGTTCCTATTGGAACCTTTGCTATTTTAGCCCTTACCATTATCACTCTGACAAAAACGCTCACCTTTAGAGAAGCTTTTTCTGGTTTTAACCACCATGTGGTGTGGCTAATTGTCGTTGCCTTCTTTATCTCTAGAGGATTTATCAAGACTGGGCTTGGACAAAGGGTCTCTTTTTTCGTGATGAAGTATATGGGTGGAAGCCCTCTTGGTATGGGATATGGTATGGTGTTAACCGATCTGATTTTAGCTCCAGCTATTCCTTCGGTTACTGCAAGAGTTGGGGGGATTATTTATCCTATTGTTAACTCTTTAGCCAAAGGATTTGGTAGTGAGCCCCATTCACATCCTAGAAAATTAGGAGCTTATTTAATTAAAACAACCTTTCAAGCCTCTGTGGTAACTAGTGGTATGTTTTTAACCTCTATGGCAGGAAACCCTTTAATTACAGATTTAGCAGCCGCATCGGGTGTACATATTACATGGGGTATGTGGGCCTTAGCAGCACTTGTTCCAGGATTAACGTCTCTTCTTGTGATTCCTCTTTTTCTATACAAGTTTTACCCTCCAGAGGTTAAACATATGCCCAATGCCAAAGAGTTTGCTCAAAACAAACTAAACGAGATGGGACCGATCTCTACGCATGAGTGGATCATGATCTTTGCTTTTGTTCTGCTAATCACACTTTGGATAATTGGGCCTTATATTGGGCTATCCGCAGTTGTTGCTGCGCTGGTAGGGCTTTGTGTTTTACTGCTTTCAAGTGTGCTTACCTGGGAAGAAGTTTCTCAAGAGAAAGGTGCATGGAATACTTTGGTATGGTTTTCAACCCTCATCATGATGGCAGGAGCTCTAAATACTTTTGGACTAACCACATGGCTTAGTGAATTTGTAAAATTTCATGTGACAGGATATAACTGGGTGGTAGCTTTTGGAATTTTGTCGCTTGTCTATTTTTACTCACACTACTTTTTTGCAAGTATTGTCGCGCATATTGGGGCAATGTACGCACCTTTTTTAATTTTGAGTATAGCTCTTGGAACGCCTCCTATGCTTGCAGCACTTATTCTTGCTTATTTTAGTAACCTGTTTGGAGGGCTTACGCATTACGCTTGCGGCCCAGCGCCTATTTATTTTGGATCGGGTTATGTCAAAGTGGGATCTTGGTGGACATTTGGGTTTTTCTTGAGTCTAATCAATATCTTTATTTACTTTACTGTCGGGGGAGTTTGGTGGAAGGTTTTAAATCTTTACTAAAAAGGAAAGCAGGTAAATTTTTCTCAAAAATTATACCTGAACAGAAGGGGATTGAGGCGCGTTTAAAGTGGATAGATGCGGGAAAAAAAAGACTTAATCATATCGATAGTGACGGGAACTCAATAACGCACCGCGCTGTAATAGAGGGACGCGAGGACGTTTTAAAACAGTTTATAGGCAAAGGTTTGCGTCTAGACGGAAAAAACTATGCAGGACTCTCGCCTTTAGATTTATCGCTTTATCTCAACAGATCTTACACGCACTACTTCAACCATAAGCCGCTTGACTCAATTCAAATTTATAGAAATAAAGATCAAGCTATCCATTCTATTAGTATTGCAGAGCTAGAAAAAAAGCTTAAATTCACCTTTTTGCACCATTTGGAATTTGCCTCCTACCGAGATTTTTTAGCGATGAGTAAAAAGGGAGCTAAAAGCTTAAAAGATACACAGACGCGTCAAATGAACCATTGGATGTGCTCGTTGCATCAAAACAGTATGCTTGTAAAGCCCAATTTTTCCCATTTTTACATCCGCTATATTAGCCGCTATATTGGTTATGGTATATTTGCTGCAAAAAAAATTCCGGCTCTTACGTTTATAGGCGAATATACAGGTGTTATAACTCCAAAGTTTGGGAGAAAAAAAGAGCTTAATGACTATATCTTTGATTATAGCGCGGCGCGTAAAAATAGCCGCTTTATTATTGACGCCTCCAAAAAGGGAAATTTTACCCGCTTTATTAATCATAGCACCAGACCTAATCTGCTTGCGCGTTGGATTATGATTAAGGGAATATGCCACATCATATTTTTTACCAAAGATCCTGTAGATAAAGATGAGCAGCTCACATACAATTATGGGGAAATTTTTTGGAGAAGAAGGTTTGAGCCTGAAGAGCTTTAAAAACTCGTATAAAAAAAACT
>NVUK01000050.1 GCA_002401865.1 Candidatus Aerophobota bacterium
TACTGTCTAATATTTCATCTTTTTCGTCAGATACACTGTACTCTAACGTGACAAACCTTCCATCGCGCGTCATAACCACCCCCTTGTTTATGACTAGAAAAACTCTTAATATAGAAGCGCAGCCAACGCTAGGACCCTAGCCTGTAGACCCCTTTTGACACCCTTCTATCTTAACTTAATCATGGCATAGCAGGCTAATTAAGTACATTAAGAATATGTTTATAAGCATAGGTGAATATGAAGCTAGCCCCTGCACGTCTGATACTTAGGAGTGATTCAAAAAAAATATCACTCGCTTTTAGATACCCTTTTTGATCTGCTGCCATTACCATGGCATATTCTCCACTAACATGATAAGCTCCAATAGGTAAAACTGTATTTCTCTTGAGTAAATCTACAATATCTAAATAGGGAAGCGCTGGTTTTACAAGAAGCATATCAGCGCCCTCTTCAATATCTAAAAGAGCCTCTCGCAAAGCTTCCCGTTTATTGGCAGGATTCATCTGGTAAGTTTTTTTATCTCCTTCTGTGAGAGAACTTTGAAGTGCATTTCTAAAGGGAGCATAAAAATGGGAGGCATATTTTACACTATAGGCTAAAATAGAGGTGTTTTGTAAGTTGTATTTGTCCAATGTTTTACGTATTGCTTTGATACGGCCATCCATCATGTCACTGGGAGCGACAATATCGCAGCCACTACTGGCTAGGGCTAGGGCTTGCTTCTGCAAGATAGCAACTGTTTGGTCATTGTCTACAAACCCATCAGCATCGAGTATGCCGTCATGGCCGTGGTTGGTGTAAGGATCGAGTGCAACATCGGCAATAATGGCCATGGAAGGAAGTTCTTGCTTTAACTTTCGGATGCAGCGGCAAACTAGGTTATCTGGGTTGTAACTATGTTCTCCATGTTTTGTTTTCAAGGAGGGGTTAATGCAAGGGAATAGAGCGATAGCTTGTATGCCACTGGCATGTAACACTTCGGCTTCTCTAACTAAATGATCGATAGAGAGGCGATTGATTAGGGGAAGGTGGTCGATGGGTTCACATCTACCTGTACCCTCGATTACAAAGAAAGGGGCAACAAGGTTGTGAGCAGAAAGATCGGTTTCTTGGGTTAAGTAGCGTATAGCAGGAGATTTACGATTTCTTCGTGGCCGTTGAAGTAAATCAAGGGGAGAAAAATTGTCCACTAGACCTCGGGGGTAAGGGGGTTAAAAGTATTATAAAAAAGCAAAGGACAATAAAAAGAAAGTAGCTACAAAAAAAAAAAGCAGATAAACTCACTACTTACTATAAAAACCCATGAAATGAGGGTAAAAACATGTTTGAGAATTATGAAACTTTTACGCGAGAAGAGCTAAAAACGTTAAAGAAATATGTTACGTCTACAACAGACTCTGTGTTTGTTTTGCGTAATCTTCCAGAAGTGATTAAAGGAGCTCTTTTTTCCAGGTATTCTAGATCTTCCTTGGGACTTAGGTCTTTGTTATTAAAGGATTTTATCAATAATAACGAACAAGCAGCTTTTTCTGATATTTCAGGAAATTATGAGCTTAGTGGCTCCTCAGATTCAGAGCAGTCAGATCAAAATCAAATTGTGGCGGTTAAAAAAGCACAAAATTTTTACGACCGTATCTTAGATGGTTATGGTGATGACTCTATTGGAGAGCTTGGAGGAGCGCATTTGGCAGTAGAACATATTTCCATGTTGGCGGCAAAAGTGATCCAAGATGCTAGAATTGGGGGCTCACCGTTAGAAAAATCAACGCGTTATATCTATTTTGATCAAAAACATGGTGGAAAGTATCTTTTTTATAGAGATCCTGTGTTGATGACTTCAGCTTTCCGTGATCTTTATATTGAAACTTGCGACAATTTATTCGACACATACCGCTTACTTATACCGCCTCTGACAGACCTTATAAGATCAGGATTTCCGCAAGATCCTAATGTTTCAAGCTTTGCCTATAATGCAGCACTTAGAGCTAAAGTGCTCGATTGCTTAAGAGGTCTTCTTCCAGCGAGTTCCCTAACCAATATGGGTGTGTTTGGCAATGGTAGATTTTTTGATTCACTTATTCATAAATTGCACTCTCATAGCCTTAGCGAGTTACAAGAGGTGGGTAAATCAGCGCATAGAGAGCTTTCAAAAGTTATCCCTTCCTTTGTAAAACGGAGTTCGCAAGAAACAAAATATCAGGCAGACTTTGCTGAGTTTTTCTCAAAAACAAGTGAAAAACTAAGCCAATTCTCCAGTCAGATGAATGTTTTAAAAACTGAGTCTAAAGAGATGGTTTCTTTAATTGATTATGATAAAGATGGCGGAGCAAAAGTAGCCGCTTCTATTATGTTTGCTCAGGGAGATAATAGTCTTAAAGACTTGGAAAATCATATGCGTAGTGTTCCTAAAGAAGAAGTTGCGCGCCTATTTAGTACTCTTTGTGAAACTAGAGGAAACCGTAGACATAAATCACCACGCGCCTTGGAGCGTGCTGAGTTTACATTTGAGATCGTGGCCGATTTTGGTATCTATAGAGATTTACATCGACATAGAATGTTAACACAAGAGCGTCAATTGCTTACATGTGATCTTGAGTACTATGTTCCTAAAGAGATTAAAGGTACGGCTATGGAAGTACCTTATAGAGAGGCTTTGGAAAGTGCTCAAAAAGCATTTGATCAAATGAGACATGATTTACCTGAAGAGGCGCAATATGTGGTGCCTATGGCGTATAATATAAGGTGGTATTTCCATGTGAATTTAAGATCATTGCAGTGGATGTGTGAACTTAGATCTGGAGCGGCAGGACACCCTATGTACCGTTTAGTAGCGCAAGAAATGGCAAAGCAGGTAATTGCTGTTGCTCCTGAATTTGAGCCTTTTTTCAAATTTGTGGATTATGAGGGGTATGAGCTGGGTAGACTGGAACAAGAGATACGTTCTGAAAAAAAGCAAAAAAGTAGGATGAGTTAAGCCATGAGGGTTAAAAAAGGCACTGTTTTAGGGGGGGCTTTATTAATCACAGGCAGCTGCGTGGGTGCAGGAATGTTAGCGATTCCTATCGTGACAGGTATTGCAGGATTTTTCCCTACGTTGGTCATGTTTTTTGTCGCTTGGGGTTTTATGACAACAACGGCTCTATTAGTTGTAGAAGTGAGTGGCTGGTTTGATAGGGAAGTAAATTTCATGTCGATGGTGGGTTACACCATGGGACAGGTGGGTAAAGTGCTTTGTGCTATATTGTACTTGTTTCTATTTTATGCTCTCTTAGTTGCTTATATGTCGGCCAGTGGGAATCACTCCGCGTTGATGGCAGGGCACTTACTTGGATGGAATGTTCCGGATTGGGTAGGGACACTTTTTTTTGTCACTTTATTTGGGTGGATGATTTATCTGGGCACCAAAGCGGTAGATGTAATGAACCGCTATTTGATGATAGGAAAAATTTCTTTTTATATTTTGTTTGTGGTGCTGGCTGTATCGGCGGCAAAGATGGAAAATTTATCTTTTGAGAATTATTCTTATCTTTTAGTTTCTCTGCCGGTGCTAATTGTTTCGTTTGGCTTCCATAATGTTATTCCGAGTTTAATGCATTATATGGATGGGGACCGTAAGAAAGTGAGGAAAACTATTTTATGTGGCTCAACGTTTACTTTGTGTATTTATTTAGTATGGAATGCTCTTTGTATAGGGGTGCTTAATCAACATCAAATAGGACAAGCTTATGCGCAAGATATGGATGCGGCACAGGCTATTTCACAAGTGTTGACTTTGAAAATGTTACCCATTAGCGCGCAAGGGCTTGCTTTTTTTGCTATTTTAACCTCTTTTTTGATTCAGGGGCTCACCATATCCCATTTTTTCCGAGATGGTCTTAATTTAAAGGGAAAAAAATGGGCAACGCTTTTTACAACGTTATTGGCACTAGTGCCGCCTCTAATTTTTTCTTTGATTTATCCGCAGCTATTTTTTAAAGCTCTTGGATTTGCAGGCGGTATTTGCGCTGTAGTTCTTTTTGGTCTTTTTCCTGTTATCATGGTTTATAGAGGGCGCTATTTGATGCAACATCATCTCAAAGATAAAGTATATGGTGGAAAAGTTGTTTTATCAGGGATATTTATATTTGCACTGTTTATATTCGGATACCAAAGTTATGTCATGTTGTCAGGAGCTTAAAAAATAGCTATGGGAAAGAGTAAATTATTAGGGTCTGTTCTTATTGTCATGGGAACAACCATTGGAGGCGGGGTATTAGCTCTTCCTATTACGACAGGGTTCATGGGATTTTTTCCTTCCATGGTACTTTTTACTTGTTGTTGGCTCGTGATGCTTCTCTCTGCATTTTGTTTTCTAGACGTTAATTTGTCCTTTAAAATGCCTGTAAATTTAATTTCTATGACGCAGGTATTGCTAGGGCGTTTTGCTAAAGGGATATGTTTTGTTATTTACCTCTTTTTGCTCTATTCACTCGTGTCAGCCTATCTTTCAGGGAGTGTTACACTTTTTGTAGATTTTTTCTCCCGAGCATTACATCTTAACATATCCAAGTTTGTAGCTAGTCTTTGCTTGCCAGCACTTTTTTGTGTCTTTATCTATTTGGGCACTAAGGGTGTGGATTTTATAAACCGCATATTGATGTTGGGACTTTTTGTCTCTTTTGCTCTTTTGGTCTCTTTTATTCCTGAATTTGTAGAAGGGGAAAGATTATTGCATATGGACGTTAAATCTTTTGGTATTGCACTTCCTTTAGTGATCACTTCTTTTGGTTACCATATTGTTATTCCCTCACTCGTTACCTATGTCCATCATGATAGAGCTCTTTTAAAAAAGGCGATTATTATAGGAAGTGTGTCTCCTCTTATTCTTTATATTATTTGGCAGGCACTAGTGATGGGAGCGGTACCTCTTTCGGGCAATGTTAGCTTAGCTAGTGCCTGGGTTAAAGGAGAGAGTGTAACGGTTGCTCTTAGTAAAATTATACACAGGCCAGAAGTTGCGGTAATAGGGCAGTTCGCAGTGTTTTTTGCTATTATTACTTCTTTTTTAGGGGTGACTATGAGTCTTTCAGACTTTGTAACTGACGGGTTTAAACTCAAGCGCAATACTATGGGCCGTTTTTTTTCTATGTTGATTGCTTTAATTCCCCCACTTATTTTTACTGCTGTATCTGCGCGCGGCTTTATTGCGGCGCTAGAATATGCTGGGGCTTTTGTAGCGATATTGCTAATATTCTTTCCTGCACTTTTGGCGTGGAAATTGCCGAGAAAAGCAGGGTACCACACACCTTTAAAGCGCTTGATGTTAATAGGATTGATGGCTTTTGCCGTTTTTGTAGTTGCGGTAGATATTTTAGTAGAAACGGGTTTCTTTAAATCTACTATGCAAGTGTATTTGTAGGTAGATATGTTCGAGTTAAAAACAAATTTTACAGCTAAAGGAGACCAGGGCAAAGCGGTAGAGCATCTTGTCACGGGCCTCAACAACGGCAAAGATTTTCAAGTGCTGCTCGGTATAACAGGATCGGGAAAAACTTTCACTATGGCCAGTGTGATAGCAAAAGTAGGCAGACCAGCACTTATTTTAGCGCACAACAAAACCCTTGCGGCGCAGCTCTACCAAGAGTTCAAAGCTTTTTTTCCTAATAATGCTGTAGAATACTTTGTTTCTTACTATGACTACTATCAGCCCGAAGCCTATCTTGCACGTACGGATACTTATATAGAAAAAGATATGGCGATTAACGATACTATTGACCGTTTAAGGTTGCGTGCAACGTGTTCGCTACTAGAGCGAAAAGATGTAATTATTGTCTCTTCGGTGTCGTGTATTTATGGTCTTGGTATGCCTGAGTATTATAAAAGTATGCGTTTAGAGCTGGAGATTGGCAAAGAGTATAGGCGCGATGATGTGCTTCTTCACTTAATCCAGCTTCAATATGAACGTAATGACTTTGAGCTTTCACGTAGACACTTTAGAGTGCGCGGTGATGTGCTAGAAATAGTTCCTGCTTATGAGGATGATCTAGCTTATAGGATAGAGTTTTTTGGTGATACGGTAGAATTGATAAGAGAAATAGATCCGCTTACTGGCAAAACTAGAAGACGGTGTAATAAATGTGTCATTTACCCAGGATCGCACCATGTGACGCCCGACGAGGTGCGCGAGGAGGCTTTAGAGAGAATACGTTTAGAGCTGGATGAGCGTTCAAAGTTTTTTCAGTCAGAGAATTTGCTTGTTGAAGATCAAAGAATCAAGCAGCGCACACGCTATGACATGGAAATGATTAAAGAGATAGGGCACTGCAAAGGAGTAGAGAATTACTCACGCCATTTTGCAGGGCGCGGGGAAGGGGAGCCTCCTTCATGTCTATTTAACTACTTTCCTAAAGATTATCTTTTATTTGTGGATGAGTCGCATCAAACTCTGCCACAAGTTAGAGCGATGTACAATGGGGATAGGGCGAGGAAAAAAGCGCTTATTGATTTTGGATTCCGTTTGCCCTCGGCTTATGACAATAGACCTTTAAAGTTTGAAGAGTTTTTCTCTCAAATTCATCAAGCGATATTTGTTTCTGCAACACCTTCACCCTTTGAGATAGAAGCGGCCAAAGGGGATGTGGTAGAGCAAATTATTAGACCCACAGGCCTTCTTGATCCTGTCATAGAGATAAGAAAAGCTGAAGGGCAAGTGGATGATGTGCTCGATGAGATCCGTATAGAGTCAGAAAAAGGGGGTAGAATTCTTGTAACGACGCTTACGAAAAAACTTGCTGAAGATTTAAGTGAATATTTGCAAGATATAGGTGTTAGGGCCAAATATATGCACTCGGATATTGATACGTTAGAGCGTATTGAAATTATTAAGGGTTTAAGGCTGGGCACATTTGATGTTTTGGTGGGAATTAATTTATTAAGAGAAGGCTTGGATATTCCAGAGGTGACTTTAGTTGCGATACTTGATGCAGATAAAGAAGGATTTTTGCGTAGTGAGACAGCTTTAATACAGACATGTGGAAGAGCTTCAAGGAATGTTAACGGCCGCGTTATTATGTATGCAAATAAAGAGACAAAATCGATTAAAAAAACGGTGGAAACGACAACTAAACGGCGCAAGATTCAAGACGCTTACAATAAAGAGCACGGTATTATTCCAACAACAGTGATAAAAAGTGCAAGTCTTGATAGTGACGATTTCCTTATGCGTTCTCCTGGAAGCAAAAACAAGAAGGGGCGTCGTAGTAAACAGGGCGCAGAACCGCCCGCAAGTAAAGCAGAAAAAAAGATTGATTCTAAGTTGTTACCAGGGAAAATTGAAGAGCTTAAAAAGGCTATGGTAAAGGCTGCAGAAGAGATGGATTTCGAAAAAGCAGCAACGCTGCGCGATGAGATGCACCGTTTGGAGAAATTGGCTCTTTTATAACAAAAGAGATTGATTCATAAAGAGTAACTTTTATACCATCCGTTCTTTGGATATGTTTAGGTAAAAAATGAAAATATTATTTCATGTGCGTTCAGATTTGGGTTACGGGGGTATTTCTGAAGATGCTTTGTGTTTGTTTGATTTGTTAGCGGAACAAGAAAAAGTAATATTGTCCTCCCTTGTTTTTGAAAAAGAAGAAAAGGTTACTATTAGTAGTCAATTGAGGGGTTTTATAAGACCTATAATAGGAAGATTTATTCCAATTGCTATCAAGAAACAGATAAAAAAAATTTTAAAAAAAAGACAGAAGACTTTACTCTCCTCTTGTTTGTTAGAGAAAATCTCTCAAAAGCGTATGGGTTTATGGCTGAATAGATTTAAAGGTCGCATTGAAAACGGTAGACTAAGTAATGTGCGGTACAATAAGTGTTCTAATCCTAGAGACATGTGGATGTATATAGGTGATAGTAGTGTTGATTTTCAGGGTTGGGATTATGTTTTTCTTCCCTTTTTTTTAGAGTCTGGGCAGCTTAAGTCTAATATTACCTACTTATTACGTTTACATGATATTAGCTTTATTACTCATTCTGAACACTTTTCAATAAATGATGCAAAGACCTTAGAGATGTCGTTGTGTGACACAATCAATAGAAAAAATTTAATATTTATTTGTAATTCGCCTTATTCTAAAGAGCAATTAGAAGCTTATTCAGACAAGGTTAAAGGGAGAACTTATGTTGTTCCGTGTCAAGTATCTAAATATGATGTACAAAAAGAGAGTTTAACAGATTTAAAAGATAACATTAAACTGAGTTTGTCTAGTCGATATTTGAAGAAAAGTAATCAAAAAAAAGTAATGAGATCTATAGAGAGCATGCATGGATACATTTTAGTGGTGGGGGCCACACATGCTAGGAAAAATTATGAGGCTCTTCTTCAAGGGTGGAAGATACATCGACAGCAACAAGGGGAAAAGGCCTTGCCACTTGTATGGGTAGGGTATGATTGCCCTGACTATAAGGGCAGTTTTATAGATGATGTTAATCCGTTTATCAATAGTGGAGAAATTATTCACTTAGATAGGGTGACTAGACATACATTGAATCAATTATTTTTAAATGCGTCATTGTTTGTTGTTGCTTCTCATGAAGAAGGGTTTAGTATACCACCTATAGAGGCTAACCAATTTAAGTGTCCTGTTATTGCTTCAGATATTGCTGTACATCGTTGGGTGCTAGGCGAAGCAGCACTATTTTTTAATCCTAATGATCCGGAAAAACTTGCAGATTGCATTATGCAGTTACAGTTTGAAAAAGAGGCAGAACACCTTAGACAAAGGTTGATTAGCTTAGGTGTAGATAATGCAAAACGTTTTTATAAAGAAAATGTAGAGTTAGAGCTGACAAAGGTGTTAGAATCCATCAAAAGCAATCAGCCATGCACCAATATGCCTTTGTTTGTTTAAACCAACGTGTATCTACAGATCTATTTATCGTAAATTCTTAGATATTTGGACCTTTGAATTGTAGATAAGAAGCGTAAAAGGCTTGATCAGAGGCACCGCTTATAAGTGGCCGTTATATGATGGCCACTTATAAGGGTTTTAGAAAAATTATGCTCTCCACTATCAAAAATAAAGAACTGAAACGTTACTTTGATGGTTTTTTTACAACCGCAACAAGTACGCCATTCCACCAAGTTTGACCATTAGAGTGAAGGCCATTTTCCTGATAATTTCCTAGCTCTCTCATGTACAGAATTTCATAACCTAATTCATGAAAAGCTTTCATGGTTCCACCTCTAACGTCATCCCAGGTATAATCATCTACTACTGCAATAAAGACATCGCTAAAAATATCATTAAAATAGGTAAAAGCTTTTCTCTGTGATTCAAAACTATGATTTCCGTCATAAAAATATATATCTATGGGCTCTTTGAACACCTTAGTTTTATCAATAGAAAATGCATCTTCATCATAAAAGTTTAGATTACATTCTTTAGCAAAGTGATCGATATTTGCAAATAAAGCAGTTCGAATATCTTCATTTTGAAACTCACTAAAATTATCAATAGCTATCGCCTGGTTAATAGTAGACGAATTGCCATATAGGGCTGCTATCGTAGTAGAACCTTTCCAGCATCCTACTTCTAGATAATTTACACCAGAAAGCGAAGTAAGATTGTTCAGAAAATGTCGATATTTTAACCCTGTCATCCCTGGAATTGCTAGTGTTCCAGGATTTCCGTTTAACTTAGATGAATTCTTTTCTGCTACCTCAATAGCACATTTAACATGTGCAATAAGATGGTCTGCATCATACCCAGCAAACACCCCATTTAATGCCAATAACGCTATTGTTAAAAATAGTTTTAAACGTTTCATTGAAATCTCCTATGTTTAAAGATAAGTCGGACTCTAAAATATTTTTGATTTTTAATCATCTCTTTTTTAATCTTACACATAAAAGTGGAAGATTTTTTCTGTTCTTAACCCTTGTAAAAAGAGAGCAAGGGGGAGGGCTGTTTAGAAAAATATTGATCCATAAGAGTGAATTTTATAACATCAATTTTTTGGGTATATTGAACTCAGTTAAAGAAAAAAGTTAGAAGGCCTCCTTAAACATGGATATATTAGATAATAAAAAAGCGATT
>NVUK01000051.1 GCA_002401865.1 Candidatus Aerophobota bacterium
CTACGGCTTGCCTCTTCCATGGCATAAAATAGTGTAGTTATATAGGTATAGGGACGTACGCCTACATCTTGTATATCAAAAATCAAGACATCAAGCCCCTCTAACATAGCGCTTGTAGGTCTTCTTGTTTTCCCATGTAGGCTGTAAAGAGCCACCTCTCCACTTTTCTTGCTAGAAACCTTTTCCCAAGCATAGGCAGAGCCTGTCCATCCATGCTCAGGAGAAAATAGTGCTTTTACTGTGTAACAAGAAGGAGCATATTTTTTTAAAAGGGCGTAGGTGCTGACAAGGTCTTTGTTCACACCTGTATGATTAGAAATAAGGCCGACGTTTTTGCCTTGTAAATGTTTAATATGTGCGCCTTGGAAGAAATGGTCTACGCCCAAAGTCACACTTTGTTCCCCCCAGGCAAAAGTGGACAATACCAAGCAAGCGTAAATGAAACGTCGCATAAAAATCCTCGTGTATTATTTTCTTAAATAATATAGGTTAAAAAACCATTTTGGTGTAAAAAAAGAAGCAGTACCATAATAACTTAAAGCTTATACATGCAAGCGTGAAAGACCATGAACAAAGAAACGTCCTCTCATTCCCTGCAGTCGCTCCTCTCTCTTTTAGACAATATTGAGCCTTCCATCACAGATGAGCAAATTTTAGAAACTTCTCTCCAGCTCGGTGAAGCTTTATTACACCATGTCCCTTTAGAAAGTGATGCCAGCCAATCTAGATATCACGAAAAATTTAACCTTCTTTTAAATGATCAATTAGGCAAAGCCTTTTTCCATGCTATCGCCGATCAATGTTTCCGTAGTTTAAATAGCAAACGAAGCATGGACCAATACCAATACCTATTGAGTCTTTATGATTTACCCACTAGCCTTTCAGGTATTGACCGCGTCAAATTTCTCTCTATAGGCTCTCTTTATAAAAAAATACCCTCTTACTGCAAAAAAGCAATTTACAACTATCTTGCCAAGCAGGCGCGTCCTTTCTTTCTCTCCTCACAAGAGCTTTCTTCAAAGTCTATATCCACGCCAGGACTCGAATCAAACATTGACTGCTACTGCTCAATACCCCTAGGGGCAAGCGATGTCCAAGACCATGTCAATTTTTATAAATTTTTTGCTGAGAGAACAGATTTATCGCAAATTACCATTAATATTGAAAACTTATTGCTCAATGGGCAAAGTTTTAGTTTTTCTGATGAACTACAATGCTTTACAAGTCATGTAGAGTCTATTTTGAACGCCTATATAAAAAAGCGAAAAACTACCTCTTCTATCACATTTTTTCTCGAAGCTAATCTCTATCAACACGAAGAAATTCTCTTAGAGGCTTTTGTGCATTTATTAACCATGAAAAGCTACAAAAATATTTCTCTAGGCATTGTACTCCATTCCTATTATCCCGACAGTTATCTAGCAGCAAAAAAAATATGTATAGCGGCAAAAAAAAGAGTAAAAGAGGGAGGAAATCCTACAATAATTACGCTTTCCAAAGGTAAATTTTTGAAAAAAGAGGCGCAACAAGCGTCAAGCGGCGGCTACCCTCAACCCTGTTTTTTGAAAAAAGAGCTTACTGACGCCAACTTTAAAAAAATATTAAATTTGCTCATCAATAAAAGCAGCATCACACACACACATGTGCAAGTCTTTACCCATAACCTTTTAGATATCGCCTACGCTTTGGTGCTAAAAAACAAAAATGGTATTGATCAAGGTCTCTCTTTTGAGATGGTACAAAATTTAAGCAGTCCTTTAAGAAAAACACTCATAAACATGAATGAAAGGGTTGTAGAAAGAAAAACTTATGTTCCTAAACGCTACGAGCAACAAGCAATCATAACGCTCTTTAGAAAAATATCCGATCAATCTAACCCTTATTCATTTATATGTAGCACGCGCGGGGCCGATAGTGAAAGTAGTGAGTGGAAAAACCAAGCCAAATCTTTTGAAAATAGCTTTGCTTTAATGTCCGACACTCCAGAAACCTCTAGACTTCTCAGTGTGCAGCCAGTCTCCTTATACGACAGGTTTATCCATGAACCACCACTATGGTTTATGCGTTCCGATGGTCACGATGTTATTAAAAAAGCTCTCATAAAACCTACCTATACTCCCATTACTAGTGCCTGCTTAAAAAAAGAAAACACCCAGCGTATTGCTAAACATAGCCCGCATAACTCAAGTTCTATACTCTACCACTACCCTTTACCTGAGGACAAAAGTATTGAGAAAGTCCTTAAGCAATTAAAAAAGCCTGGTCCTATTTGTTTAAAACTTGAGGCGGAAAAACTGAAGGAATCTATTACTAAAGCTTTAGATTATTTAAGAAAGAACAAAGCAACTTTTATAAAGCACCAAGTCTATGATCTTGCCATGCCATTTTATCTAGCCAGTGAACAAGTACGTGCAGCTATTGATTTTGGGCAGTATGCGATAAATTCTTTCGACCCGTTGCTACGTGGCACAGATATCGATTTTTCTCCCGTAGGCTCTATTTTTGTTCACCCTCACCCTCGCTCTGCTTTATCTACTGCAGCTCAAAGTGTGTTTAATGCTCTATTGTGCGGTAACACAATTATGGTAGGTGCCGACAAATCTTGTGTGGATACACTCTATACTTTTGTTTCCGCTTTATGGGAATCGGGCATTACGCAAGAGCAATTACTCTTTCTTCCTGTAGATGATGAAATATTAGAGTCTGTAGCAAAAAGCGATCATGTGGACATGATGTACTACTTTGGATCCAAAAAACAAGCTTTAAACCTCTATAAAAAAAGAGGTAACAAAGGATTTAGAGCAGAGCTTGAAGGAAAAAACACGATGATTATCACGGCAATGAGTGATCGAAACCTTGCCATACGTCATTTGGTTGACTCCTCTTTTCAATTTAGCGGCCAATACCCTTTTGCTACCTCTTTAGCCATCGTAGAAAAAGAAGTTTTTCATGATCCAAGCTTTAAAAAAAGTCTCATCGATGCCGTGCAAAACTTAAAATGTGGACCCGCTTATGATCCAAGCTCTACCATTACTCCGCTGATAGGACCTTTATCCCCTATGCAAGAAGAGACGCTGAATAATACGCGTTCTAATGCATGGATTTTAAAGCCAAAGCGGCTGGACGAGAATAGTTTACTCTATAGCCCAGGCGTTTTATGGGGCGTTAAAAGGGGAAGTGTTTTCCACTCCAGCCCTCTTTCACTACCCGTGCTGGCTGTCATGGAAGCGGAAAATTTAGATAAGGCTATTTATTTGGCCAACAATACACCTTTTGGACTTGCTGCTTGTTTAGAAAGTTTAGATATAAGAGAGCATAAGCAATGGATCAATTCAATTAAAGCCGGTAGCCGTTTTATCAATATTCCCAGCACTAGTCTAATGGTGAAAAAAAATCCTATTTGCGCCATTAAGGGAAGTATTATTGGCCCATCGAGAAGTCGAGGCGGACCTAACAGCTTAATTCCTTATGTAAAAATAGAACAAAAAGATATCCCCAAAGAAAAATTTCCTATTAATCAAAAAGTAAATAACTTAACCCGTCTACTTGAAAAGATTTCCCTCTCTGCTGAAGATTTAGGCTTATGGTATGCGAGTATTTCAAGTTACTCTTTTTTCTTCCAACAATACAAAAGAGAGAGAGACCTTGTAAAAGTAATGGGAGAAGATCACACCTTGCTCTATCGCCCTTTGAAAAAAATTGTTTTCCGTATTACCAACAAGGACAAACCTCTAGACTTTTTACGTATTTTTGCAGCTACACTCACCGCGCATGTACACATGGAGGTTAGCTGGGAACAAAGTCCTGATTTGTCAGACAAACAAATTGATTGGGGCAATCTTCTGCCCACTTGCAGGATCACTCAAGAATCGCATGAAACCTTTTTAAACAAAGTACGCCTTGGCAATTTTCAACTAATACGGACAATCGGAGCCCCTGAAGAGGCGCTTTATTTAGCGGCGGCTAATAATGGTGGACGTATTGAACCAGGCTCCCCTTTTTCCAATGGCCGTTTTGAGTTATTGCGCTATTTTCATGAAATCATCACCAGCAGCACATATCACCGCTTTGGGAACCTGGGTCTCAGAGAAGGGGAAATGCGCCATCCTAACTACTGATAAAGTAGCAGTATCTTTATAGCTATTTTTAAGCTAAATGGGTAAAGTAGCTTTTGGCAGTAACCAAAAAAAATGGAAACCATATGGCTTTAAACCCTCAACAAAAGCTAGCTGTCTCTCATGTAGAAGGGCCTATGCTAGTAATTGCCGGAGCAGGCTCGGGGAAAACCAAAGTAGTCACTTCTAGAATTTGCAATTTATTAAATATTGGCGTTCCAAGTTCTGAAATTATTGCCCTTACTTTCACAAACAAAGCCGCTAATGAAATGCGCCTACGCGTGCAAAACCAAACAAACCTCCAAGTATGGACTTCCACATTTCACGCCTTAGGAGTTCTCATTTTAAGAGAATCCATTTCCCACCTTGGATACGACAACTCCTTTACTATTTATGATGCACAGGACTCTTTATCCCTTATTCAAAACTGCTTAGTTCTACTGGGACAAAAAAAAGATCGTGCGATCGCTAAAAAATGCAAAATGGCCATTTCACGGTCTAAAAATAATTTAATCTCAGCAGAAAACTTTACTCCCTCTTCTTTTGAAGAGACAGAGATAACCGGCCAGGTGTACTCCTTATATCAAAAAAAGCTCAAAGAGTATGGCGCTTTAGACTTTGATGATTTGCTTTATTTACCTATTGCTTTATTCAAGAAAGAGCCCGAAATTTTAGCTTCCTATCAAAGACGTTGGAGATTTTTACTCATTGATGAGTACCAAGATACGAATAAAGCGCAATATCAACTAATTAAATGTCTTGCCCAAACCCACCAAAATATTTTTACTGTCGGAGATCCTGACCAGTCGATCTATTCATGGAGAGGTGCGGATATTAACAATATTTTATCCTTCGAGAAAGATTTTCCTGGCGCGCATGTTATCACCTTAGAAGAAAACTACCGTAGCACTTGCCATATTTTAAATGCTGCTGGTGGCCTTATCACCAATAACGCTCAGCGGTATGAGAAGAAACTTTGGAGCAAACAAACCGGCGGCGAAAAAGTCACGATTTACTATGCTCAAGATGAGCGCGATGAGATGCGTTTTATCATCAATACTGTGATGCGCTGCAAAGAAAATGAAAACTTATCCTTTGCTGACATGGCTATTTTTTACCGCACCAATGCGCAGTCCCGTCTTTTAGAAGATGCTTTTTTATCTCAAGGTATTCCCTACCAAATTATAGGAGGGGTCTCTTTTTACGAGCGTAAAGAGATCAAAGATCTTTTAGCCTATGTAAAAGTTGCCTGCTTCCCTTCCGATGCGATCTCTTTTGCTCGCGTTATCAATCTGCCCAAACGGGGGCTTGGTCCCTCTACTTGCGACAAACTCTATCACGCTGCTGCCCAATCTCAAATGCCTATTTTAGATTTTTGCATAGATTTGATCCATGGTAATAACAGCTCTGTATCGCTATCTAAAAAACAGAGCGCAGGGGTAACAGAATTTGTACGCATCCTTTGCCTACTACAGGAAAAAATGAAACAAAATGTTGCTATTTCTGATATTTTAAAACTTGCCTTTGATGAGAGCGGTCTCACTTTATCCATCAAAGAAGATCCTGAAACAGCGCAAGATCGTTTTGCCAATATTGATGAGCTACTAAATAAAGCTATCTCTTGGGAAGAGGAACGGGATGAAACCCATTCCATTTATACTTTTTTAGAAGAACTCTCTTTAAATGCTCAAGTGAAAAAAGAACAACAACAAGCCCTTTCTATGCTCACTCTACACAACAGCAAAGGGCTTGAATTCCCTTTATGTTTTGTAGTGGGACTGGAAGAAGATACACTTCCCCACATCAACTGCAAAGATAGCGTAGAGGGAATTGAGGAAGAGAGGCGTCTTTGCTACGTAGGCATGACGCGCGCGAAACGTCATCTCTATTTAACCTCCACATCTTATAAACGGATCTTTGGCCAATCAAAATTCATGACCCCTTCCCGTTTTTTAAGCGAGATTCCCGAGCAATATGTTCAATCCAATCAATCGGATTTTAATGATATAGAAGAAGACAATGAAGATGCAGCCATTGGTAAACAAGTGTTTCATCGTGACTTTGGTCCCGGTATTATCCAAAGAGCGTATAATACTTCCTTAGGACTAACCTATGATATCTACTTTGAAGATTTGCAAACCACTAGATCGCTCGTTGCAAGATACGCCAAGCTGCAACATGGCTACTAATAAGTGCGCTGCTGGTGACGTCTACTGGTAGCTGCTTGAGGCTCTTTTTTGATTCTGCTTTTATTCCCTTTAATACTCAAAACATCAGGAATAAATCTTAAATGACCTGCAGCGTATCTCGCTAAAGGCTTTAAAAGCTGCTCTTCACAGTGGATGGAGAGGAAAAAATCATCCATATCAAACTGGTCTCTTCGCATGTTTTTATACGTTTTTGCAAAAAATGTTTTGCAATTGGAGTGTAGCCAAGGCGTTTGATGCACCCTTTTTTTCTGCACTCTTTTTTTAGGTCTGGGCTGATAATTTCCTTTATCATAATTATCTATACCTAAAAACTGTCCGTAGGTTAACCACACATCACTATTGAGATAATAATAATTAATTTTGCTCAATACCTCGCGGTTTGCAAAAAAATCACATCCTCTCATATGTACTATTACGTCATCGTCTTTCGCATTTTGAACAACATAATCATAGCTGCGCAAATAGTGTTGAAAAGAGCTATTTTCAATCACCTCTATACGCTCACTCGCTCCATGCTTATCCACTAAAGCTCTTAACTCATCACCTGTTCTATCGCGGCTGTTTTGTGTAAAATATATTGTCTTGTCTGCTGGATAAACTTGGTCTATGTTAGCGAGTAAGTTTTTTTCAATTACCGCCTCATCATGCATTAGAGTCACTAAAACAATGAATCTAACATTACTCGCCTGTTCTAACTGCTTTTGAAACTGTGTGTCAACTAGTGTGATCTTAGCACTTTTCTTAGAAGAAATTACTTTTATCTCTTTTACTATAAAAAGAGGGACGCTACAAATTATCATTAAAAGAAAAATGAAATGAAAGAATGATTTTGTCTTCATTTAGAGCAAAGTTATAATGTTTTAATTTATAATTAACGCATATACTTTATATTATTATAGTGTCAATACAAAAGACTATAAGGAAAAGTGAAGTAAAAGCTGTTTAAAACACGCTGAGTTTTGTGCTTGAGCAAGTAAATACTCTTTTAGCTGAGAACAGGGTGCTTTAGAAATAAAGGAAACTTGCTCATCATCTAGTCTAACCAAAATAGCTTCTAAGCTCGCTTTAGGAAAACTCGAGGCTAAATTTTTCAAACATTTTTTCAATATTAACGTGTCTCTAATGGATAAAAGAGCTGCAAGTGTAAAAACAGAAAAAGCGGGGAGAAACAACAGCGCCATGGATAGCGTGCTAATAGGATCACAGGCTAACACTACAATCGAGGGCAAAACAGAAACAGTCAAAAAAGCCCAGCTATGCCATGTTTTTCTAAAGGTGGCTCCCAGCCATTTTCTAAAGCGTGATCTAGAAAAAAAATAGGCTATGGGCTCTTCAAAACGTTTAGAATTCAAGCGATAGCGTATAGCGTGCACCATTTCATGAAACAACACTTCTTTATCAAAAATGTTTTTTTCTCTAAATTTTTTCAATACAATTTCTACAGGCGTTTGTGTGTCACTATCGGAGATAAACGTCGCCCCTTTTTCAAAAAAAGCCAATCCTTGACTCCCTATTTTAATAGGAATCCAGGAGGGCCATGCGCCCAGTTTTTTTTCAAACTCTTCTTTAAAAGAGCGCATCTCTTGCACGTAGAAATCATTACGGTTTAAAACAGTAGCACGTGAGAAAAAGGATTTAAGAGTTTCCCCTTTACCTGGAAATAATCCCTTCTTAGAAAAGTAGAGTAAGTTGTTCTCAACGGGCGCCACTAATTCTTTCTCTCATAACGTTTAAAAATATGTTTTTGCCTGAGTAAGAATACAACCAAAAATAGATTAGCTGCCAAAATAAATGCATTAAACAATAGTATCTGGTTATTTTTTCGACTAATTTTTGTAAGCCTTCTTCTCAAATTTTTCTCAAATGCTGGTTCATCATCAAACCATGTAGAAGCGTAGTAGTGGTGCGCATATTTTCCAGGATTTTTTCCCATATTATTAAAAAAGTTTGCAGGGAAGGCAATATCGTTATTACCTAGCTGGCTAGCTTTAGCTTGAAAGGCTTCATCAAAGGGGCTAAAGGTACGGTGAGCAATACGCATAATGGTAGAGTCTGTATCCTTCCCTGGAAAAATTTTCTCAATACTTTTCCACCTCTTAGATACGCGCTCAATAGTCTCTTTTAAAACTGGATGAGCTGGGGCTGATCCAATCAAGTTGTTACACAAATTAATCGACGTATTTAGCACAAGTTGATGCGGAGGCTCCATCCCGCAAAATAGATCATAGGTATGGGTTAATTCTTCAAAAGAATTTAAACAAATCACATCGTGATCTACATATATGCCTCCCTGCTGATAAAGAATTTCATAGCGTAGAAGATCTGATTTTTCTGCCCAATTCGTACTAGAAACAAACTCTTTTTCAAAAAACTGAAAAGGGAAATTGGAAACGAGCTCTAATTCCATTGAAGGATGAGGTAAAGGCCTTAATCTATCAGTCCAAAATTTAAATTTAAAGTTTGGATTGTTATTAACCCATGAAACGACATTATCTATCGATGTTTCAGGAAAATTGTTTGGCCCTACCCAAATAAAGTGCACTGTTTTCGGAACTAAGGGTTTGGCATGTAAATCTGCTTTACAAAGCTTAGTCGCCTCATAATTTTTTTCAAAAAATTCTAAATTACTAAAATCTTCGTTTGTTTTGACAAATTGCCAAAGCTCTTCTTGGTCTCCCATAAGAAAGGAAAAGCTATCTTCATCTACGGGATTTGGTTTTTTTTCACATCCACTTATTAAACAAACAAGCGAACAAGCGAATAAAAATTTTAGAAATAATCTCTGCATCTGCGTTATCTACCTCTTTTGATAGCACTATTTTAAGGGCTATGCTCCAGCATAAACAAAGTAGCGATTGACGCACAAGAAAAACTCTTTTTTGCCAATGTAATATTATTATTTGGACTATTCTGTTTTCAATAGCTCTATTTTATAAATCACCCTAAAAATTACTCATAAAAATCAATTTTTTGAAAACTAAATTGCATAAAAAGAATCACAATAATAAGATTACAGTTCTTGGACAAGTTAAGCAATACACAAACTGTGGCAAAAAAAATCCTAATCATCGTTGAGTCTCCAACAAAAGTAAAGACGCTAAAAAAATTTTTAGGCGATAATTATATCATAGATTCCTCGGTAGGTCATATTCGAGACCTTCCTAAAAAAGGCTTTGGCATTGATCTTGAAAGTTTCACGCCTGTATACGAACCTTTGCCTGAAAAAAAAGATGTCATCGCTAACCTGAAAAAAAATGCAAAAAACT
>NVUK01000052.1 GCA_002401865.1 Candidatus Aerophobota bacterium
TTTGAAGGAGATAAAAGAGAGGGGTATAGACTTCTTAGGTCGATAAAAAATCGTTTCGGCTCTACCGATGATTTAGTGCTTCTTTCCATGACAGAAAAAGGGCTTATTCAAGTGCCCAATCCCTCAGCTGCTTTTTTGCAAGAGCGCGTACAAGGCGCTGTAGGATCAGCTATTGTCGCAACGCTTAAAGGTTCTAGGGCGACACTGATTGAAATACAGGCGCTGGTAGCTAAATCTTCATTTACCACCGCGACTAGAAGATGTAGTGGTATCGATCATAAAAGGCTTTCTCTACTACTGGCTGTTTTAGAGAAAAAAATGGGTTATCCTTTGTATAATTTAGACGTGTTTGTCTCTTCTGTAGGAGGAGTGAAAATTAGTGAGCCTGCAGCAGACTTTGCTATACTGCTTGCTATCGCTTCTTCTTTTGTTAATAAACCTCTTCAATCCGATTGCCTATTTTTAGGAGAAATTGGTCTTGGCGGCGAAGTGCGTAGCTCGCATAGAATTGAGCCGCGCATTAAAGAAGCAGTCAATATGGGCTTTAAAAAATGTTTGCTTTCACAAAAACAGGCGACTGCTTTAGAAAGTAAGTGGGGTAAAAAAATTGAGCTTGTGGGCGTTTGCAGTGTTTCAGATGTCATCGAGCGGTACTTAAAACATTAAAAAGAGAGTGTTTTTGATGATCAAGATAGTTGCTAGAAATTCCAAACTTTCCAAAATACAAGTTCAAGAAGTGATCGATGAACTGTTAGAAAAAAAGGAAAAAGATTTAACATTTGAAAAGCTTTTTCTTCAAGCACAGGGGGATAAAGACCTTGCCACTTCTTTAAAAGATATGGATCACAATGACTTTTTTACGCAAGAAATCGACATGTGCGTTATTGAAGGGATCAGTGATGTAGCTATTCACTCTGCCAAAGATTTGCCGCAGCAATTAGATGAAAATTTACATATTGTAGCGCTTACTCAAGGCGTAGATTCTGCCGACGTGATTGTTATTAGAGAAGGTTTTGATCTCAATAGTTTGCCTTTGCATGCGCGTATTGGCTCCTCATCAAAAAGACGCGATAGCGCTATCGCGGCTCTTAGGCCTGATTTTATTCCTGTAGATATTCGTGGCACCATTGAACAAAGACTTGACCTTGTCAAAACAGAAAAACTTCACGCTGTAGTGATCGCTAAAGCGGCGCTTATCCGTTTAAATCTCACCTGCCTGAACTATGAAGAAATACCAGGGCCTACTGCGCAATATCAAGGGCAACTCGCTATTGTTGCAAGAAAAGACAATACAGCTATGCAATCTGTTTTTGCCTCCATCGACTATAGGAAAAAATTTAAAAAAGTGGTCTATTTCGGTCTTACACCGCCAAAAGGGCTCTTTTATACCCACCATGTACCTTTAATAGAAGTTTCTCCCCTTCCCCTTACTTCGCTCGAAAAAAGCCCCTTGAGAGATTTAGCCTCTTATACTCACTTGATTTTCACCTCTATGCAAGGTGTAAAATTTTTCTTTAAAGCGTGTGAAACGTACTCTATAGACTCACCAGTGCTATTTAAAAAAATATTTATAGCGATTGGGCCAAGTACTAAAAGCGCATTAGAGAAAGAGGGGGTAAAGAGTGTTTTAATGCCCTCTGTAGCCACACAAGAGGGCCTTAGCTCTTTGCTTGCAACTATCGACCTTACCCATGCCTATTGTTTGCTACCCTCAGCAAAAATAACGCGTGTACACCTAACTTTGGCTCTATCACTGCAAGGTGTGCGCTTTAAAAAATATCCTTTATACGAGACCTCTAGTGTAAAGAGTAAATTTGAACAGGATATAGATCAATTTGATCAATATATCTTTACCTCTCCCTCTACAGTAGAGGCTTATAGAGAAAATTACGCCAAGTGGCCTAGTAAGGATAAAGTAAAGGCTATAGGCCCTATTACAGATCGAAAATTAAAACTTTATTTATAAGGATTAAATAAAAGTATAACACTATTTTTGCTTAATAGATTGTTGTTTTATATTTTCTATTTTGTTACAATATTAAAAGAATTTTATTAAATATAGGCAGGTTATTGTCATGGGGTTTTTAAGGCTATTTACGCGAACGAAACCAAAACTTAGGGTTTCATCATCGAAAAAAGATGGGTTTAGCGGCTGGATTAAGTGCGCGAAGTGTTCGGAGATGATCCATGCCAAAGAGCTAGGAGAGACACTGCATTGTTGTCCTAAGTGTGATCACCATTACCGTTATAGTGTGAGTCAAAGGATCGAGCTGTTTGCCGATGGTGGAGAATTTGAGGAGCTATTTAGCGGTTTAAAATCCTCGGACCCTCTAGGATTTGTGGATACTAAAGCTTATAAAGAGCGTCTTAAGGAAGCGGATAAAAAAGGTGGCAAGAGCGACGCTATTGTTACTGGACTATGCAAGATGGGCGGCGAGCAAACGGCCTTGGGCGTGATGAATTTTTCTTTTATGGGGGGCTCTATGGGTTCTGTTGTGGGAGAGAAGTTAACAAGGCTGATAGAATTGGCGATAGAGAAGCATTTACCTTTAGTTGTGGTGTCTTCTTCTGGAGGAGCGCGTATGCAAGAGTCTGTTCTTTCTTTGATGCAGATGGCTAAAACAAGTGCAGCCTTAGCACGTTTGGGCCAGGCGGGTCTACCGTTTATTTCTGTCTTAGCACATCCAACAACGGGCGGTGTGACAGCCTCTTTTGCCTCTCTTGGGGATGTGAATATCGCAGAGCCTGATGCTTTGATTGGTTTTGCAGGGCCGAGAGTGGTAGAGCAAACCATTGGTGAAAAGCTTCCACAAGCAGCACAAAAATCAGAATTCTTGTTAGAAAAGGGAATGATCGATAGAGTGGTGCATCGGAAGAATTTGAAAAAAGAAATTGTCTTTTTCATAAAATTTTTAGTAACTAAGAGCAATAATGTACCGGAAAGTGGTGGGCAAGAAGCTAAAGAGAAGTTAGATGTGATGATTGAGAAATCAAAGCAAGAGAGACAAAAGAATAAAGTAGAAGTAGTAAACAATACGTAGGTAGCTGTGAAAGAAGTGAGAGTGAAATTTGTAGGTCTGGAAGAGGGAGTAGAAAAGCCCGTTTATGCATCAAAAGGTGCAGCCGGTGCAGATATAAGAGCTTTTATTCGTGAAGATATTACTCTCATGCCTGGCGATATCAAGATAATACCTACAGGGTTGAAGTGTGAAATTCCTCAGGGGTTTGAAATACAAGTTAGACCCAGAAGTGGATTAGCAGCGAAAGAGGGTGTTACCGTACTCAACTCGCCGGGAACCATTGATTCAGATTATAGAGGGGAGATAGCGGTAATACTAATTAACCATGGTAAAGCTCCGTTTATTGTAAAAAATCAAATGCGTATTGCGCAAATTGTAGTCGCCCAAGTGACTAGTGCTATTTTTGAAGATGCTAATGAACTCTCTCTTACAGCAAGGGGAGAGGGTGGTTTTGGTCATACAGGAAGAGAGTAGTAAACGTCATGCAGCAACTTAAGCAGTTAGTACAAAAAGCGCCCTTTACTCTGTTGCAGACAAAAGATAGAGATAAAGCGCTTAAAACTTTAGTAGATTCTCTTTTAGATAAAGGGAGTGTTATTAATGCGAAACAATTTTATACCGCTCTTTTAGAAAGAGAGAGTTTGATTTCAACAGGGATTGGCCTGGGAATTGCTATTCCTCATGCGCGTATTGAAAGTGATTGCAAGGACTTCTTTTTAGCCATAGGCATACATAAGGGGAAGTCAGGTATTGAGTGGGGCTCGATTGATGCACTTCCTGTAAGGATTGTTTTTTTGATCGGCGGGCCAAAGGATAGGCAAGGGGATTATTTAGAGCTGCTAGCATTGATTACTACTTTTATCAAAGATTTTGAAATTAAAGAAAAAGTTTTAAACACCTCCTGTCACCAAGATATGATGGATTTGTTTTCTTAAAGAAGATCCATTTGACAATTTACTACAAAAAGATTAATTTTATTTTTGACAAACTGTCAAAAAGGATGAGTTCATGGATCTAAAAATCAAAGATGTTGCAGAGTTACTTAATGTATCAGAAACTACCATAAGACGGTGGTTAACAGAGGGTAAGATACCAGCATATCGTTTGCATCATCAATACCGTTTTTCGCGCATAGAAATAGAGAATTGGATGATGAGCTTTAAAATGTCTAAAGAACAACTTCAAGGGCAGCGAAAAAAGAAAGCATCTGTAGGAGCATGGCCTCATAGCTATGGTTTGTATCAAGCGTTGAGTAGAGGTGGCGTTTATAATTCTATCGAAGCGAGCACAAAAGAAGAAGTGATTAGAAAAACCATGGATAAAGTGGCATTGGAGTTAAAGGTGGATCCTGCAGTGATGACAGATTTACTTTTAGACCGTGAAAACTTGATGGCTACAGGACTTAATAATGGAATTGCTGTTCCTCATACCAGAGACTATTTGCACAAAGGGGCAACGGATGTAGTTAGTTGTGTTTGTCTTAGAAGGCCGCTGTCTTGGGGCTCTCTTGATGGCAAAGATGTACACACGCTATTTTTCCTTTTTGCAACAGATGACAAAAGACATTTACAGCTTCTGGCAAAAATTGCTCATCTGAGTAGTTCAGAAGATTTTATTGATTTTGTTTCAACAAAGAATCCAACACAAGAAATGTTGCTTGATTACGTCAAGCAGTGGGAAACGCAAGCTGCCGTTCGTTAAAGAAAAGCAGCTCACCAGGTGTTAGTTTTTTAAGGAACTAGATTACTCTTTAGCCTCTACTTTTTCTAGAGATGGGGTTTTCTTTTCCCCTTTCTTTCCAGTCTTAAGAATAAGTTTTTTATTTTCGACTAAAGCGTCAATATGTTCTATTTTGTCGCCTTCAAGTAGAATCTTTTCAGCAAGCAGATCCTCAAGCTCTCTTTCCACAGTACGTCTAAGCGTTCTTGCACCCATTTCAGGATCATATCCCTTGTCAGATAGAAGAGCTTTTACATCTTCATGGATAGTGAGGCTAATGCCTTTTTTGTTTAGGCGTTTGTTTAATTTCGCAAGCTCCAGATCTAGAATAGGAATAAGAGCTTCTTTGTTAAGCGCTCTAAAAATAACTAAATCATCGAGTCTGTTAATGAACTCAGGTTTAAAGTGTTTGGTTGTAGCTTTACGGATTTTTTCTTTCATAACACCATGTTCCATCATGCCATCTTTTACACCAAATCCTACTTCTGTATTACGGCGAATTAGCTCTGACCCTAAGTTAGAGGTCATCAGGATGATAGTGTTTTTAAAGTTGATTTTTCTTCCCATGGCATCTGTTAGGCAACCATCTTCAAGAATTTGAAGAAGAAGGTTCATCACATCAGGGTGTGCTTTTTCCACTTCATCAAACAGAACGACGGCGTAAGGACGTTGTCTTACTTGCTCTGTTAGCTGTCCCCCTTCTTCGTGCCCTACATATCCTGGAGGAGATCCAGTCATACGTGAAGCTGCAAATTTTTCCATATACTCAGACATATCCACTTTGATCAAGGCATCTTTGCCTCCGAACATGTGTGTTGCCAGTTGTCTAGCTAGAAGTGTTTTACCCACACCAGTAGGGCCTAGTAGAAGGAAAGATCCGATAGGGCGGTTGGGATCTTTAATGTCTGCACGGCTCCGTTTAAGAGCTTTACAGATCGTATTAATTGCGTCATCTTGCGCGATGATATTTGTTTTCAAAATAGCATCGATATTTAATACTTTTTGCGCTTCATTTTGTGTTAGTCTAGAAAGAGGGACTCCTGTTTGCTTGGAAACAATTAAAGCTATCTCATCGCTGTCGACAACCACTCTGTTTTCCTCTTTACTTTTTTCCCAATTCTCTAAAACAGAAGCATATTTATCGGTTAATTTTTTCTCAGAATCACGTAAGCTAGCAGCTTTTTCATAATCTTGCTGGTTAATAGAGTCATCTTTCAAATGTTTAACTTGAGCAATCTCTTTTTCTAGCTCTGCAAGTTCTTGAGGCTGACCGAGTGCGGAAATCCTAGCTTTTGCTCCTGATTCATCCAGTAGGTCAATGGCCTTGTCGGGCAAATTTCTTCCTGTGATGTAGCGGTCGGATAAATAGACAGCGTCAGCAATAGCATCTTCGGTGTAGATACACTTGTGATGCTCTTCGTATTTGGTTTTCAGTCCATTTAAGATTTGTATCGCTTCATCCAGCGATGGAGGCGCTACGGTAATTTTTTGGAAACGGCGCTCAAGAGCAGCATCTTTTTCAATATGCTTTCTATATTCATCAACCGTTGTAGCTCCAATACATTGAATCTCGCCACGTGAAAGAGCAGGCTTTAAAATATTAGAAGCATCAATAGCTCCTTCAGCCGCGCCGGCCCCTACAATGGTATGTAGTTCGTCGATAAAGAGTAAAATGTTGCCCAACTTTTTTACCTCATCCATGACAGCTTTGATTCGCTCTTCAAATTGCCCGCGGTACTTAGTCCCTGCAATCATAAGAGTTAGGTCTAAAGTGATGAGCTTTTTCTTGGATAAATGCTCGGGTACATTGCCTAAAATAATAGCATGAGCTAGTCCTTCTACAATCGCTGTTTTACCCACACCTGCTTCACCAATCAGTACAGGGTTGTTTTTACGGCGGCGACAAAGGATGAGAATAAGTCTTTCTACTTCTTTACTTCGGCCAATAACAGGATCAAGTTTTCCCTCTTTGCACATGGCGGTTAAATCGTGGCCATAAGCTTTTAGCGCTGGCATTTTTTCAGAACCAACAGATCCAGGTGCAGAAGAAGATTTTTCAGAGCCAGGTAGAGGTCCATTCATCCCCATAGGAGGAAGTTGAAGGTTAAATGTTTCCAGCTCCTTAATTACTTCTTTTCTAATAAGCTTGGAGTCAATACTCATGTTGTCTAGAATTTGAGTCGCTACGGTGTCGGGATGTCTTAAAAGAGCGAGTAATAAATGCTCGGTTCCAACGTAGTTATGACTCAGACTTAAAGCTTCTTCATTAGCTGACTCAAACACTTTTTTTACTTTATTAGTTAAAGCAGGATCGCCATAAACTTGAATTTCAGGACCAAAGCCTACAATTCTTTCAATTTCACTCAAAACCCCTTCGTACTCGACGCCAAGATTTTTTAAGACATTAACTGCTATGCCTTGCCCTAATTTTAAAAGCCCTAGCAAGATGTGTTCTGTGCCTAAGTAGTTGTGGTTGAGCTTTTGCGCTTCTTTCTTTGCAAGTTTAACTACTTGCTTCGCTCTGTTTGTAAATTTATCGAACATCTAATACCGCCTTGCCTTATCACTAAATTTTTTAGCTCATTCCATCTTTCTGGTAGCTGATTATAGCACTTAAACGATTATAAGTTAATGTGCTAAGGTCGCTGCGTACCAGAAATATCAGAAAGAACCTGTCTTCTTGCCTTATGTCCCCATTCTTAGAGTAAACTGTTTTTTTGTAAATTGATTCTATAAGGTTTCTTCTCTTTTTTTTTATCACCCCTTGAAGTAAAATGATTTAAAAAACTTTTTTTATTATTATGACGGATTGGGATGTTTTAAACGGAGCGGATAAAGAGGCATGTTTGAACATGCAGATCGATAAAAAGCTTCTATCTGAAGTGGGTAAACGGGGTAAGCCTGTAATCCATATCCACAGATGGAAAGCTCCTTCTGCCACCTATGGCTATTTTTTTCCTTTAGCTAAACATGTAAAAGAAGAAGCAAGGGGCGAGGGAAGCGCTACAGTTTTGGCCAGGCGTCCCACAGGTGGTGGCATGGTTTTTCATGCATTTGACATCTCTTTTGCAGTCGTTTTGCCCTTAAACTTTCCAGGCATTAGCGATGTGACGGTGGATAACTATAAATGGATCAATTGCGCGGCGCTTAGAGCGGTAGAAAAATTTTTATCTACCATTAATCCAGAAAAGAGTAATCCTTTGCTCTCTCTTTTAGAAAAAGAGTCTCCCAAGAAAAAAGAAGAGATAGGTGGTTTTTGCATGGCAAAACCTACTGTATACGATGTTGTTTTAGAAAATGGACAAAAAATAGTGGGAGCGGCGCAAAGAAGGACTAAAGAAGGACTGTTACATCAAGGAACAGTAGCCCTTACCCTCCCTTCTAAAAATATGATTTGTGCTACCCTCGTCCAGGGTGACCAGGTTTATGCAGCGATGGAAAAGACAACATTTGCTGTGATGGATGAAGCAGGAGTTACAGGCGAGAATTTTCACTCTTGCCGAGAACAGTTAATTGAATATTTAATCGAAGAAATTAAGGCGCTTAGAAAGCATGAATAAAAAGCAAAAAACAGCTATTACACCAACAAGAGATCAAGATTTTCCTCAGTGGTATCAAGCCGTCGTAAAGGCCTCGGAGTTGGCAGAAGCTGCTCCGGTTAGAGGGTGCATGGTTATAAAACCTTGGGGATACGCTCTTTGGGAAAATATTAAAGAAGATTTAGATAAAAGGTTCAAAGCTTTAGGGCATAAAAATGCTTATTTCCCTCTGTTTATTCCTTTAAGCTATTTTGAAAAAGAGGCTAAGCATGTAGATGGTTTTGCTACGGAGTGTGCGGTAGTAACTCACCACCGTCTGGGTAAAAATAAAGAGGGGAAACTGGTGCCTCAAAGCCCTTTAGAAGAGCCTTTAGTGGTGCGTCCCACTTCGGAAATGATTATAGGGGAGATGTTTAGCAAATGGATAGAATCTTATCGCGACTTGCCGTTGTTGATTAATCAGTGGGCCAATGTAGTGCGTTGGGAGATGAGGCCAAGAATTTTTTTACGTACGAGTGAATTTTTATGGCAAGAAGGGCACACGGTGCATGCTACTCATGAGCAAGCTTTAGAGCACTCGAAGCGGATGTTAGATGTGTATGTCGATTTTGTAGAAAAGAAGTTAGCTATGCCTGTGATTAAAGGAGAGAAGAGTGCTAACGAGCGTTTTCCAGGCGCAGATTCTACCTTTACTTTTGAAGCGATGATGCAAGATGGCAAAGCCTTACAAGGAGGAACGTCCCACTTTTTAGGTCAAAATTTTAGCAAATCTTCAAACATCACATTTTTAGATGAGAAAGGGGAGCGTCAACATGCTTGGACCACTTCATGGGGAATGACAACACGTCTTATTGGAGCCCTTATTATGGTGCATGGCGATGATGATGGGCTCGTGCTGCCTCCTAAAATAGCACCTACTCATGTGGTAATTATCCCTGTGATTAAAAAAGATAGTGATTCGTCCTTAATTAAGGCAGAGGCTGAAAAGCTGAAGATTGCTTTGCAGGGTAAAATGTTTGATGGTCAAGCTATCAAGGTAGAAGTGGACGATCGAGATATGCGTGGGGGTGAAAAAGCGTACTTTATACCATAAGTTTCCGAAAGCCGATGAAGGTCAGTTAAGTCGTTTACGAGCTTTT
>NVUK01000053.1 GCA_002401865.1 Candidatus Aerophobota bacterium
GGGCAGCAATGTTAATCGTCAAATACACGTATACACCTTTGGTGGAGCAAAAATGATTCCCAATTCTTTAGCAGAACGTGTGCATAACTTCATGTTCGATCAAGATATTATTTCTAGATGGGGAAACAAATTACACGCTCATACTGCAGGCACGCAATATGCACATTTGCGAAAAATACAAAATGCCGCCATAAGACATATCCGAACTAGCCCAAAAAAGTCTTTATACCAACCAACAGATATACCAGAGCTTCAACCTCATCGACAAACTGATGATTTTACCTATTATCTTCAAGCTCACACTGTCACGATTGTTAGAAGAGACAGCTCTCCACTATTCTACGGAATCTGTAATCTCCTTACAAACTTGCATAGTATGGCTAGCTATGCACCAGCTCTTCTTCCTCGTATTGCTACCCAAGAACTACAAGAACTTTGCACTCGCCGTGCACAAGAACTACGTACTCGCCGTATCAGAGCCAAAGATACAAAATTACAAGAACTATGTACTAGCCGTGCTAAAGTTACAGTATTAAAAACAGCACCGCTACCTGATAGAGCTGTACCTATAAAGACTCAAATAATTACAGTACTTACGTACGTGCTATGGAAAATGCCTGTTGTTGCTGCTGTTGTTGCTGGAGTAATCTACCAAGAAGTGACTGTTGGTAATATAGCGCAATATGCGCTAACCGTTTTTAATCAATCACAAACAGTTGAATAGCTAATTAGATACACTTCTTGTAATTAAACACCTTTGGCAGCATCCATAATATTTTACCACTACGAAATTAGTCACTCATTTAGAAGTTACTACGCCATTTTTTAGAACACAAAGAGACAATTATTAATAAAACTCTACAGCTGTCTCTGCAATATGTAGAAGATCTTGCTGTATCTTATTAATTCTTCTCTGAAAGCCTAAATTATATCCACCAATCTGATCTTCAACATCTACACTCTTTTGCCAAAGAACTGTTACTCTATCCATAAAACCAATAAAATCCCTACTACGCATCAGCCCAGCAGTAGATAAAAGATCTAGCGAAATACTCTCTACTTTCCCCTCAATGTCATTGAGCTGCAGACTTGCTGTCAGTTGGTCAAAACCAAGCCATTGTCTCAACTCTGTAACACTAGCTATAGGCATAAATCATCTCCGTTGTTAACCGAAAAATTTTACTTCTTCAAGCCATTAATTTCAAATTTGTTTTAACCTTGTAAACGCAACAAGAAGCAAAGCTATTTATTAACACACGCATAGCTGACATGGAACATAGCTCACACTACTCACCCACTGTTTCCCCTTTATTAACTACTACAATAACCCTAAAAGGAATATCAACCAGGGCATTCCAGTAACTATTTTTGCTGATATTATTCGAAACAAACGTTGCTTTATTTTCTTCCCATGTCTGATTAATTATGTCCTGATAGATCTCACGAGTCGCCTTAACGGATTTACTAATTTTTGTTATTTTTGTTACTGTCATAGGCTCCACCAGACGAAGATTATGCTCCACAACATTGTCAATAATATGCCTACACAATATGGCCACAGTTTGAATTAACTGCGTATTATACGTACCTAATACTGGCCCAATATAATTTGGTAATCGAGACTGTTCTTTACACAACGGACACCACGGACATAAGTAAATTAACCCTGACATAATATCTCCATGTGTTTAAAAAGGACCATTTTACTTCTTTGATTTTTTTTTGCAAATGCAATTCATTGTTGATTTAGAAACAAAAAAAATTATTAACTTTCGGAACAATTCCTAAAAAACAATGCCAAGTTTGATTCTTTATTGATATTAATACACTGCCATACTAAACTTTTCTTTGATGATTATATAAACCTTCACAAAAGAGAAAAAAGCAATGAGTAATGATTCCATGCAACTTTCTCGTATATTACGACTTCCTCATATATCAGGGGAAAATGCGTGTAACTGGGGTCTTGGGGATTCGCCTCCCACCGCAGCTTTAAATAACAAATATGCTGTAGTAACTTTAGATGGGGCGCCAGGCCTACTCAAAAGAACATCGACTGGTCAGAGCCACTTGAACTCTGCAAGGAATAATGGTCTTAGCAGCTCACTGACGAGAATACCTACTTTGCGTTGCTTGATGAACTCTGTGCAAGGGCAACTTGTCTTAGCCAGCGGCTCACTGAAAAGAACACCCTCTTGGCGCCCCTTGGACTCTGCGAGGGTTACTCGTCTTATTAGAACAAAAAGCGAGCAAAGTCTAAAAAGGTACTGTTTTGGTAAAGCTGAATGGGAACAGTACATAGGGATTGTAGGTGATGAACCGCCGCTTCCTGCAAACATCAATAAGCTTCTCAACAGTCGCTGTCCTTATTGGGGACACGAGGGTAAAAAAGTGAAAGACACGCACGTGCTCATGATGATGCCTAAAACAGTCAATGGGAAAACTTTAACAGCAAAACGTTTAAAAAGGCTTGTAGCAAAGTATGGAATAAAGTGCAGTGTTCATGATAAAACAATGTTAAAGGGATTAAAAAACCAAACGCCTAAGGAGTCTCACTGGGTTTTAGTAACAAACGAGGTGATTCCAAATAGCACAAACCTGCCCTACACTAACCAAGTAGAGCTTCTCAAACCGCCTTATGAAATATCTCGCGTTATGGATGTAATGGTAGCGGTTTTTATGCAATCTATTCACAAAAACAAACAACTTTATGGAGTCTATCAAGAAGCAGGACCTCATGGATCTAAAAACATTCCAGTTTACGCGCGGTGCGTAGAAAGAGTTGAAAGAAAATATCATATGACGGTTGGCTCATTTACAGACAAACGTCTGAACCTTAACAGTCAGTGTAACGAGGGTATCCCCGGAATCGGCGTGAGTGCTGTCATTTATTTCTAAGCGACTCACTACAATTTTGAATATCACACTACCCTGTGTGTGGGGCACATAAAAACATTTGACATCAAAGAAATTGAAGCTTAAAAACGATGCCGTATTTAAGAAGTTTAAGAGGTTAATCATGAGTGCCCACGTAGGTAGTGTTTTTGTTGTTGGTCAAGGCCATGTAGCAAAGCAAACAGTAATTTATTGTAATGATATTAATAGAACAAAAACAGAAATTGAGAAAAGTGCTGGTCATATTTCACAGCTTTTTAAACAAGAGGTCTTAGTTTTTCATAATCCTACAACTTTTGCAACTATGACAAACGCTGACTTACAAGAAAAGGCGGCTAATAACTTGATGGAGACAATTGAGACCTGTCTACCGCCAAGAGCCCGTGTTGTTTTGTTGGCACATGGTCACGGCGCCATGGTGGTACGCAGAGCCTTGGAAAAGCTTGCTGTAGATTCACAAAACACCCATGGCAATAAAATTCATTGTTATACGTTTGGCGGCGCTACTATGGTTCCTCGTCTGGCTAGTAAAGTTCATAACTATGTAATAGATGGAGAGGCTGTTTCCAAAGGAGTATCAGATGAACAAAGTCATATGAAAGCAGCTCTTGAAATGACAAAACCGTTTAGGGATGGTACAGAAGAACCGATCATTAATTTAGGAAAAGCTCTACAAAAAGTTATTAAAAAGAGTGCTAAAACCGACAAAGGCGCTGCAATCCTTACCAAATATTTCGCTAGCTGTGATGTTTTTGTCGTTAAGGGGCAGGCCCGGGAAGCATCAGATTGGAGTCTAATTAAAAAAGAAGTGTTTGCAGACGTTGCAAACAACGCGGGAAAATACTCCATGCTCGATTATAGTCAGATAGTTCTTCCACTTATTGCACAAGCAGAAGCCACTATGCCAAGTCAATCTTCCAGCAGTAATGACGCTACTGCTGCAATCTAATCTAGACTATTAAAATATTGTTAGTTTAATTGTTGTATCTTGATCAACGAAAAATACAATCCTATACCAAAAAGGGAGATATATGAGCTCTAATAGCGCAATACTGCAAAATTATTCACACGCAACTAGTGGATGGGTGATGCCAACTTCAAAGGCTTTACAAGAGGTAGTAGTAGAGGAAATACTAGGGGTAATAACAGAGGTAGCTGATCGGGCTTTTTCATTTGTTCAAGTAGCTTGGGAGAACATGCCTTCTTTATCCATGCCTATGGCAAAGGCAGAAGAAATTGATGTCAATTTTGCGGAGCTCTGTATTGATAATACGATGGGAAAAGATATTTTACAGCAATTAGTCCAAGTAAACGCGGAGTTAGCATCTTTAAGAGAAGAAAATCAGCAGCTTACTCAAAATTTTCAGACAGTAAAGACGCAACAAAATGCTTTGAAGAAGCGTTTGAAAAAATCTGATGAGATTTTTGAAACTTTCAACTTATTATATCGACAAGATGTGATTGAACAGACAGATGCTCTTGAAAACCTTGGAAAGATGACTGTAACAACATTGATTACTGTAATGGCTTACATCTTCGTACAATATGGATTGAGGAGGGATTAGTATAGCAACAAAATGAGGATATCCTAACTAGCAATATTACTGATTTTATCGATATAAACAAGTTGTCCTTATTAAGAACAGCGTCGCGATTAGTAAGTTTTTGGATTTTTTTAGTGGAAAAAATGTGGCCAGAGACAGGATTGAACTGTCGACACAAGGATTTTCAGTCCTTTGCTCTACCAACTGAGCTATCTGGCCGATGTGACCAAGGTTAGCAAGAAGCTCTTTTTTCGAACACTAAAAAAAAATAAGTTTTTAGAAAATCTATAATTGCTGAATCGTCACTAAGTCTTTAATAATTGCTTCAGCTTCTTTCATTTGAAGATCTTTTAATCCAAAACGGGGAGGAGACTCCTCTGAGTTTTTATTGCCTACCTTTAAAAAGTATTGAAAGTTCTTATTTTTTTTCAGCCTTTTTTCACTGTTAGACTTCAATGTAATCAAACGCTTTCTTAGCTGTGACATTTTAGGTCTTAAATAAGGCACAACCTGCGTCGCATGGCTACTGTTTAAGCGCCACGAACCCATGGAAACTTTTTGGTGAAGTTGATCAAAAGCATCTTGCGTAAGTACATCAGCACTTAAAGCATGCATTAGATGTTTTTCACCCATTTTATAAGGAAAGTAATGACTATTCACCACAATATCTGAGCGCACTCCCACAACTTGTGGCGATCTACCCGATGCCGTATAATAACGCCCTACGGTCACTTTAAAAAAGTGTTTGGCTTTTTCATCTGTAATGGTTTGCGTTTGCATCGACCCTTTTCCAAAGCTCCTTTTATCCCCAACAATAATGGCAAGACCATAATCTTGTAGAGTCTGCGATACAATTTCAGCCGCTGAAGCAGAGGCTTTCGATGTTAAAATTATAATAGGACCTTCATAAAGAGGCTTGTTCCCTACATGGTTCATAAAACGCACTTTGTTATTTTTATATTTTGCAATCGCTACAAGACCTCGTGGCATAAAACATTTACACACTTTGACCGCTTGATCAAGGAACCCCCCAGAATTTTCTCGCATATCAATCACAATACCGAGCAAATTACCCCGGCTTTTCAATGCTTTAATCTCTTTTTTTAAATCTCCAGCAACTGAAATATCTGCCCCATTACTATAAAAACCAGGCAGGTCAATCACACCTATACCCCCATTTGCAAAAGGAACATAATGACTACTTACGCGCTCGCTATGTAACACAATAGGGCGTCTTTTCATTACTGCTGATTTAACCGCGGTTTTCCCTTTTCCCTGCAGCGTCAGCGTGACGCTCTCTCCCTTTTTGCCTTTCATTAAGCGCATAACATTTTTAAAATACATATTTTGTATGTTATGTCCATCTACCGCAATAAGTTTATCACCCTCTCTCACCTTTCCCGAGTCACCAGCAGGAGACCCTTGAATAACGCCAGCGATGTAAACCCCATCAAAATCTCTTTTAAACACTACCCCAACACCGCACAACTCCTTATTAAGCGACGAGCGAAATTGCGCCGCCTCTTCATGGCTGTAATAATCTGAATGGGCATCCATGCTTTTTGCAAAAGTTTTTACCAACAATGTGGGCAAAAAAGAGCGCCCACCTGCTCCAAGATAATTCTCTTCAAACTCTACCCGGTTCATCTCTTGAAAAGCTATAATAGACGCCACTACAGATTTAGAAAAATGGTCTTTTTTACGCTCTTTTAACTTTTGCTGGATAAGTCCTATATAACTGTTTTCTATCTTATCCCTTATCTGATTCTCATTCTCTAAAGGATTATCCATCTTTTTTGCTGGCGCATCTAAAAAGGCTTGATAGTTATTTATTACATGTTTTTTAACTGTTTTTCGAATTTTTCGATGTCTTATGATCCCTTTTTCTATCGCATTAGAAGCTTCTATATAAAGGGTATACTCTCCACACTGGTAATCTAATAGCGCTTTTTTAAGCCTATCGCCCTGCGCCTGTGTATAAGGAGACTTCTCTTCTGCTAACAAATACTCATTTCTCGGATCAAAGCGCTCAATCATTAAGCTCAAAGACCTTCTAGTTAGCTCACGGCTCATAAACGACTCAGTCACGTGCATTTCAAACAATTGCTCGGTTAAAGGTCTAACATCCTTTAAAGTAATACGCTCAGAACACTCCCCTTGGGAAAAGGTTGCAAAAACAGTGAAAAATGTGAGAAAAAATTTTATTTTATTCATATAATGAAACAGCGCTTTTTATTTTCCTCATACTACTTATGAAGAATTAAATAAAATTTAAACTTACCTTTTTCGAATTAAGATTTGCTCCCCTTTCAAGGAATCTACTTTCCATAAAGATCATGATTGCTAATAATTGAGTTTTTTGTGTATATTTAGCTTATTCGTTTGCAAACCCATGGATTTTTTCTGTTTGCGAATAAATGCATAAAACTTAAATTTAGTTAGGAGCAGCACTTTTAATGCCTACAATCAACCAACTTATTCGAAAACCTCGAAGAAAGAAAGACAAACGTAAAAAGTCTCCTGCGTTGCAAAAATGCCCTCAAAGAAGAGGTGTATGTTTGCAGGTGAAGACAAAAACTCCTAGAAAACCTAACTCTGCTTTGAGAAAAGTAGCTTGGGTGAAACTTTCCAATGGGCAAGAAGTTATTGCCTACATTGGTGGTGAAGGACATAACCTCCAAGAGCACAGCATCGTATTAGTGCGTGGAGGTAGAGTAAAAGATCTTCCTGGTGTGAGATATCACATCGTTCGAGGAACCCTGGATTGTGCAGGTGTGAAAGATCGAAAACAAGGACGTTCTAAATATGGGGCTAAAAAGCCTAAGTAACCAAAAAGAGGATAAATAATCTATGTCTAGAAGACACCGAGCCCCCAAGAGAAAGATCGAGCCCGATTTCAGATACAAAAGCACGCTGATCAGTAAATTGATCAACTGCATCATGCTTAACGGAAAAAAGACTCTGGCGACGCGTATCGTATACGATGCTCTCGACATTTTTGGGAAAAAAGTTCACGAAGAAAACCCTTTAGTAGCTTTTGAAGAAGCCCTGGAAAAAGCGACTCCTTCTTTAGAAGTTAAATCTAGACGAATTGGTGGAACAACTTACCAAGTACCTGTGGAAATTTCTCCTGAAAGGAAGTTATCACTTACTATGGGCTGGATCATCACCCACTCTAGATCAAAAACTGGCAAGTCTATGACAGACAGTTTAGCTATGGAGCTTGTAGACATCTACAATAACCAGGGCAGCACAATTAAAAAGAAAGAAGATACTCACAAAATGGCCGAAGCTAACAAAGCTTTTGCCCATTACAAATGGTAGGAGACCTAAAGCGTGTCACAAGATTCTAGAGAGAACAACGAACAGCTAAAAAATGTTAGAAACATTGGTATCATGGCTCATATTGATGCTGGAAAGACCACTGTTACTGAAAGAATTTTATTCTACACAGGCCGCGTTCACCGTATCGGAGAAGTGCACGAAGGTGCTGCTACAATGGATCACATGGAACAAGAGCAAGAGCGTGGTATTACTATCACATCTGCAGCTACCACTGTTTCATGGAATGATTGTAAAATCAATATTATCGACACCCCAGGACACGTTGACTTTACTGTTGAAGTAGAGCGTTCATTAAGAGTTTTAGATGGTGCGGTTGCTGTATTTAGTGCAGTGGACGGTGTTCAACCCCAGTCAGAAACTGTTTGGAGACAAGCAGAAGGTTACGGCGTTCCAAGAATTGCGTTCATCAACAAAATGGACCGCATTGGAGCCGATTTTTTCTACTGTATCAGAAGTATGAGAGAAAAGCTTGGCGCTAACGCTGTAGCTGTGCAACACCCTATTGGCGCAGAAGAACACTTCCGAGGCATGGTAGATCTTGTATCTATGAAAGCGTATATTTTCAAAGATGAGACGCTAGGTGCAGAATATGACACACAAGAGATCCCAAGTGACATTTTAGAAAAGTGTAAAGAGTTGAGATCAGAACTTCTGGACGAACTAGCTACTATTGATGAAACAGACGAAGAGTTCATGATGCAGGTTCTTGAAGATCCTGATTCTTTATCTACAGACAAAATTCACTCCGTGATCCGTAAAGGTGTATGCCAAAACAAGCTTAATCCTGTACTTTGTGGTACAGCCTTCAAAAACAAAGGTGTGCAACCCCTTCTTGATTGTATTACTAGATGGATGCCATCTCCTATAGACCGAGGCACCATTAAAGGCACACTGCCCGATAGCGAAGAAGAAGTTGTTCTAACACCCTCAGATGATAGCCCGCTATCTGCGCTTGTATTTAAATTGGTTACTGATCCTTATGTTGGAAAATTAACATTTATAAGAATTTATTCTGGTACGCTACGTAAAGGTACAACGGTTTTCAATACCACAAAAGGTAAAAAAGAGCGTATTTCAAGACTTTTAGAAATGCACGCTAACCAGAGAAAAGATAAAGATTGTTTCTTTACAGGCGACATTGCTGCTTGTATCGGACTAAAGCACTCTGTAACGGGTGACACACTATGTTCAGATACTAATCCGATTGTGCTAGAGAAAATGGACTTTCCAGAGCCTGTTATCCACATGGCTATTGAGCCTAAATCAAAAGCGGACAGAGAAAAACTTTCTACTGCCCTAGCTGCTCTTTCTGAAGAAGACCCCACATTTAGGGTTTCCACACAAAAAGAGACAGGCCAGAC
>NVUK01000054.1 GCA_002401865.1 Candidatus Aerophobota bacterium
GAAAATCTGGGTCCGACGACAAACGGGACAAAAAATAGTCTCTTAACAAAGCAAGCAACCATTCTTTTTCTAGTGTGAAAGAAGGTCAATATGTTAACGTAACGGTGTATAACCCTACTTTAAGGAGATATAAAGCCTAATGGAAACAGATTTTTCTGCCAGATTTGCAGCCTTTGTACCTGTAAAAACATCGCAAGCCATTAAACGTAAAGTCCCCCCTTTCCCTAAAGAAAAAACGCAAGCTAACAACAAGCAAAAAACTCAAAACAATTCTAAGCAGCAAAAAAAAGATTCTCTGCTTGATCTTATGCGCAATGGAGATGAAAAACTCGCTGCTACTACAGCTCACACAGCACTGACTAACAGGATAGATGCCACAGTAAAACAAGAACAAGCGATTGCTGTATCACAAGTTTCTGAGCAAGTTTCTGATTTAATTAACTCTATGAGCGATGTAATTATGATAGAGAAAAACAATGGCATTAGCCGCTGCGAAATTGAGCTGACAAACTTTAAACAAGACTCTTGTTTCAAAGGAGGCATCCTCACTTTTGATCACTACGATACCGCGCCCCACTCTTTTAACATCTCTTTAAATGTGCATACAGAAAAAGCTGTTACTTTATTTAACGCGAGTCTAGCCCCACTACAAGCACATCTTGAGACTCTGTTTCCTTCTTTTAAATTTAATTTATCTGAAGCAAGTTTTACTACTGTTGGTAAACAGAATCCCCAGTCAAAAGCAAAAAAACCCTTATTTGCAAAAACTTTAAATAAAGCTTCCCATTCAGATAATAGCTAATTATACTGAAGCTTAACAAAGAGCAAACAAAAAACAGTATATGACGAAAGAAACGTCCTGGATTAAGCAAGTAGAATCGGCTGTAAAAGAAGCTGAATTAATTCCTATGCTAGGATCGATTCCACCCTTCCCTAAAGAAGCGTTTTTATCCACGTTAAAAAAGGCTTTAGACTTTGAATCCTTAGATATAGATCTAACCGGAGGAGAGTGGAAACATGGAGATGAAGTTACCGATGGTCTTGGGCAAAACCTGTTTCAAACAGCGATCCAATTAACGCCCTTGAAAGGGAGTTGCTCGCTGCTAATGCCCCAAGAAGATTTTTCCAAACTCTCAGCGTTTCTCGTAGATAAGAAAAAAAAAGCTAACCATTTCCTAGATCCTTTTCTACAAAAAGGATTTTTCAAATACATCTGTTTAGAAAGTTTATCCGCTATTGTTGATACGGGCTATTTGCAAGACCTTTCTCCCAAGGTCATTGACATGCCCTTTTCAAAGGAAAATGCTTACTGCGTAGACCTAAGCATCCGTTTGAAAAAAACGCGTGTGTGGGCAAGAGTTTTAATTCCCTCTATGTTACAAAAAAATATTGCGACCCACTTTTCTTCTAACTGGTCGTATCAAATGCACTCACCTCTTTATCAATCTATCAACCTACCTCTTTCTTTAACCATAGGAGAGGTGAAACTCGATATAGATCAGTGGGATAAAATAAACGAGGGAGACCTTCTGATCCTGGACCACACCTCTTTTAATCCTGAAACAGGAAAAGGGTTATTAAGCATGCAGTTACACCGCACGCCTTTGTTTCTTGTTAAACTCAAAAACCATAAACTTAAAATTATTGATTACGCTTTGGAGAATAGTATGAAGCCCACAGACCCATCTGGTTCCCCTCTTGAAGAAAATATGGAAAACACCCCAGATGCCTCAGACCAAAAAGAGCATAAACCCTCCACGCGTGGCGAAAAATTAACCCCTGCGAATAAAGTACCACTAACATTGATAGTCGAAGCGGCTAAAATTCAACTTACATTAGAGCAATTGCTCACTTTAAAACCTGGAAACATTCTTGACACTACACTCTCGCCCGACACTGAAGTATCCCTAACACTCGAAGGGAAATCTGTTGCTAAAGGTGTCTTGATCCAATATGGAGATGTGACGGGAATAAAGCTGACAAGTTTGGGTTAATATTTAGGGATATTATGGATGCGTTTTCAATGCAACAAGACACTCTTCCTATACCCAAGGTAGCGCCAAGTAAACACGTTTCTTACTTACACAAGCAAATAGGACCTTATAGAATAGATGCTCTATGGAAAAAAGGCCCCCTTAGCCATCTCTATTTAGGCACCGATTTAACACGTCACTGCTCCGTTGTTTTAAAAATCCTCTCCCCTGATTTACTGCAAATGCCCGAAATGGTAGACCAATTTTTAAAAGAGTCACAAATCATCTCTATGATAAATCACCCCAACATTGTTGGTGTGCTAGATACGGGGCAGTGGGAACAAGGATTTTATATTGCTATGCAATATTTACAAGGTATCTCGTTAAAGCAATTTTCAACCCACCACAAGCTCACCACAGGGTCGGCTTTAAATATCGTATTAAAAGTATCCTATGCTCTACTTCACCTCCATACCCATGCAATTATTCACCGGGACATCAAGCCTGAAAACATTTTAATCACAGAAAATGGAGAAGTAAAACTCATCGATTTTGGCATTGCCAAATTAGAAGGAGAAAGCCCTGTAGGTTTAGAGAAAAAAGATGCCTCTATTATTGGAACGCCTAGCTACATGAGTCCAGAGCAAAAAAGAGATCCACTAAAAGCTAGTTACCAAAGCGATATTTATTCTTTAGGAAGAGTTTTAGAAGAGCTGTTAATAGGCAAAATAGCGCATGGCAGCAGCTCTGTGTATCTACTTGAACCGGCACTGGCACAAATGGTTAAACAAGCAACCTCGCCCGCTCTAGAGTCCCGCTTTGAAGATGTTGTCGATTTCATTCAGGCCATAACTCTAAATCTAAAAACACTCCCCGACTCGCACATCTGCGCGCCTAAAATAGAGCAAACCTTACATGTCAGTGATAAAAAGCCCAATTGGGCCCAAGTAGAAATAAGTAATGCTACTACAAGAGGGGAAGAGCCCCATGTTTTTGAACTATTTAAATCTTTTCAAAATGACTCCCATTGCTACCTTTACTGCGCTAATTTAAATGCTAAAGCAAGTACTGCATCCATGCTTTTAATGCGTGGATATTTAGAAAACAGCTTTTTAAAACACAAAGATAAAGGAATACCCGCCCCCTCTTTTGCAGAAATCTTTTCTACCGCTAAAGCTGAGCTAAAACTAGAAAATTTACATTTCACCTACCTCTATTTCGTTCCAAGACTCAATAAAGCCTCCTTTGTCTCTTCCCACTTCGGCCATTTTATCACAATAAAACCTCAATCTACACCCCACTTTTTATCTGCACCCTCTTTAAATACATATGCAATCAATCAAGCAGTTATCCCTTGGCAAGAAGGAGATATTTTAGCTGTACATTCTTTCATGATGCAAACAACAACCTCCACCAAACCTATACCCCCTTTTGGCGCTATGTCCCTTAACCTTATTGCCGAAAAACTACACACACACCTCGCCTTGTGCAGTCTACCTCCCTCACCCTCTTTAGATGGTAGTGTCATTGCTTTTCGCCACTTAAGCTAAAATTAATCTGAATAACCTCTCGTTTTTTTTATAAAACTTTACCTTCTTTTCAAATAAACGATAAAAAAAGTATCTTAGAAAATAAAAATTTGATATAAAGTACACTTCACAAAAGTTAGATTAAGTGGAAGAGTGTCCGACAAGAATTGGTTTTATTTACTGTTTTGCTCCGTGCTGCTCCTAACTCCTTCAAGTATGGGTAGCCAAGCCAGCGAGTCTCGTGAAGGCAGAGACGTTTCTTCTTTCCTTACAGGAAAGACATACTCGAGCTATGAAATTAATTTTGAGAATGTTTCCATCACAGAATACTTGAAATTCATTAGCAAGATTGGAAAGATCAACTTCGTTTATGATGAAAAAGATCTTGATTTCAACACAACAATTATTTCAGACCAACCCGCTTCTATGGCAAGTATTTTATCTGCGCTGGTGCAAACTTTACGCATGCATGGCCTAGACATTATCGCCAATGGCAACACGATGACTGTTATACAAAAAGGTGAGCCGCACATAGGTACGGTAGTGACTGATCGGGACCCTTTAAAGAAAGGGCAAATCCCTCCTATTGTAACTTGGGTATACAAAATTAAAAATGCTAATCCACAACACATAGGAAGGCTAATCAAACCTCTTTTGTCCGATGAATCAATTTTAGAAGTATCTGAAGCAACGCGTTACATGGTAGTGACCGACCTCTTACTTAATATTGAAGAGATAAAAAAATTACTTCTAACACTAGACTCCACTGATAGCCCTTTAGATGTGCACCCTTTTACTTCCCGTTATTCCGAACCCTCTAAACTCGTGCCTATATTAACCGAGATCATGACGCCTATTTCTAAAGGCAATCCTTTTATCTTGGTACCGCAAGATGGAAGAAGCAAGCTTTTTATCATATCCACCCCAGAACTAGTAAAACAGGCAGTAGGTATTTTATCCTCTTTAGATGACTCCCCCTCTTTACACGCAATAGGGCCCATCACAAGCAAAAATATCTTGCTTTACCAAATCAAAAACAAGCCTATGAAATCTATTGCATCAGCAATAGAAAAAATAACCAGTGACATTTCTGAGTATGAGAAAACGCCTATGGGAGTGCTTGTAGCACTAAACACAATGCGCTACATTCCTGAGAGTCACTGCGTCTTATTTATTGGTCTTCCTGAATATTTAGCAGAAGTAGATACCATCTTATCCCATATTGACGTTCCTATGAGCAAAGAGGAGTCCAACCTCATCCATTCAACGATCTTTGTTTATAAAATCAAACATGCAAAACCCAATATTTTGATGAATTCCTTGATCAAAATAACCAAAAAATTAGAAAGCAGTCCTTTCCCCAATAGCGCGCTGATACAAACATTAAAGTCTGCTAAGCTGGTGAAAGAGAGTGGGTCTATTATGTTCGATGGCTCACCTACTTCGATTACAAAAATGCAGCAAATACTTCCCGTATTTGACACTCCCCAAAAACATACAAGGTCTGTAAGTGATTTTTATATATATAAACCTTTGCACCACACAGGTTCTGACGTCAATACAGAGCTCCAATCAATTGCAGAAGGCTTAAAAGCATCAGGACTAGATGACCCCTCTTTTATCAATACCCTTCTATCGGGTAGATGGATCCCTGCTGCGAATGTTTTAGTCTTTTCGGGCTCTACTGAAAATATTGAAAAACTGCACTCTATACTACCCTCGATTGACACACCCCAGCTTAAAAAGATCAATGAAGAGGAAGAGGGTGGTGATGAAGGCGATAATTTCATGATTTATTCGTTGAAATTTGCCAATGGTTCGATGATATTAAAGCAATTACAAGAAGTGCAACATGACCTAGCTGCAGCTCATAAAGACAAGTCGGAAGAAAAAGAGTTTAAAGATGTTAACAAAGCTTTAAAATCAGCCAAATGGCTCTCTTCAACCAACTCGCTACTCATCATTGCTCATCCTAAAACTTTAGTACAAATCAAAGCTCTGCTGGATAAGTTTGATGTCAGAAGCAACATGAGCGCCAAATCCTTTTTCTTCTTATACGAGCCTAAACATTTATCGCCCAAAGCTCTTAAAGAAGATGTGCTCAATGCTTTGAGTAAAATGCGTAAGAGTGGACTCGATGATTATGAACTTTTAGATGCGCTACAAACAGTATCTTTGGTCTCCGATGAGAACGCGCTCCTATTCACAGGCTCTGAAAAAGCGGTTGCCAAGTTAAAAAACATCTTACCTAGTTTGGATGTAGTCAATCCTGCAAAAACGACCGATTTTTTCATCTACTCTCCTATATTTGTAACGGCTGAGCTTTTACATAAAGAGATCAAAAAACTAGCGTTGGATATGGAAAGATCGGATTTTGCAGACCCTGTGTTAATTCGTTCGTTGATGTCTTTAAAGCTCATTCAAGAAGGTAACAGCCTATTTTTCACCACTAATAGCGCAAACCTTCCAAAAATCAAAGAGCTTCTCAAGTCCATTGACAGTAAGCACTTCTCCGATAATAACTCTTTAAAAGATCAGTCTGTGTTTATTCTATATAACACGAAACATGTGAGCGGCGCTGATCTAATAGAATATTTAAAAAACGTTGCTGAAGATCTAGACTCCTTAGGATCTAAAGACAAGGTCATGATTCGCTCAATTAAAAAATTAAGGCTCGTGGGTCATAGCAACACTATTATAATCACAGGATCACGTCCTGTGGTAGAAGAAATCAAAGCCTTAGCTGAGAAATTTGATACCCAATCTTTTGTCAAAAAAGAGATTGAAAGAATCACTTCTGGTTACGTACTCTACACTCCTAAATACCAAAAAGGGCGCCACCTCATCGATCTAATGCGTAATTTTGAAAGCAAATTGCACAACTCAGGATTTCAACAAACCTCTCTTTTTGATGTAATTGAACACTTAAAATGGATGGGGGATGCGAATACAGTTATCGTATCGGGTCATGAAGATGCCACCAAACAAGTCATGGCTTTACTAGAACGCTTTGATATCCCTACAACCGATGATTCAGAGCTAGAATTTATGACTTACAAAGTGCAGTTTCACTCAGGAGACGAGCTTCTCACTGCACTCAAACAAATTGGACTAGATTTTGCAAACTCCACTTCCGTCACTAACAAAGCTTTCCTTGAAGCTGTTAATCGTCTACAATATATTGCAGTAACCAACTCCCTCATAAGTACCGGCACAGAAGAGGCGCTGGCACGTCTCAACCATCTAATTCAGAAAATTGATATACCTCTGCGCCAAGTATTTGTTGAAATACTTATTATTGAAACCGAAGCTAGTAACCAACTTGATTTTGGTCTGCGCTGGGGCTCACAGGGCAAATATAGAGATAAATTTGCTTATTCCACAGGCCTCAATCCTATATCGACCACAGATCATGAAGATGGACTTAAAGACTTCCAAACCAAGCTACAAACGCTTACAGGAAGCACGACTCCAACCGGTGATTTTTTCCCTCTAGCTACCGGTTATGATCTCGGCGTCATGGGCGATATTATCTTACATAAAGGGCAGAGCTACTTTGCTCTGGGCTCTCTTTTCAATTCACTCCAATCCACCGATGATACGACTATTGTCATGAACCAAAAAATTATTGCCCAAGATAATAAAAACTCCACTTTCTTTGTGGGACAAAACATTCCCTATACAGGCTCTTTTGTAACCAATGATGGCGCTGCCCGTGTAACAACAGCTAACTTAGAATACCGCGATGTAGGTATCAATTTAAGTATTACTCCCACGATCACTAACGGAGACATTATCACTTTAGCCATTGAGCAAGAGATGAGCGAGGTAATGGGGCAAGCTGGAGATAGCTCTTCTTCTAATAGCGACGTAGTTACAGGGATTCAAACAAGTAAAAATACGACAAGTACCGTGGTTAGCGTTCCCAATAAAAGCTTTTTGGTTTTAAGCGGACAAATCAATAATTCTGTAGATGAGCAAACAACCTCTATCCCTTGTCTTGGAGCGCTGCCGTTCGTAGGTGCCTTTTTTAGTGATGTTAATAAAACTAGAGTTCATGATAATATTATCATATTCATCAGGCCTCAAATTATTGAAACATTCAATGACTACAAAGAAATCACTGAACACCAAGAAGATCTTCACCGCTCAGATTCTGGTAATCCAGAAGCGTTTGATGCAGGCCTTGAGCTTCTTAAAACCGCTGATGACTATTAGTAAAACAGCTCTTGTCTGCGCCCTAATGGCCATGCTACTCACCTCTTGCTTCCGTCTTGGTGAACAAATAGAGCCCCAAGTTAATTACACCGTAGAAGAGCGTTATTTAAAAAATCTTCCCTCCTCTTTTTCTCCACTGACCGAGAGTGAGAGAAAATCCTCTTGGGGCAGTGAATATCTTATTGCGAAACATTTTGCTAAAGAGCTCGATTTATATCGCGCTATTACCACGTATAAAAGAGCTCTTATTCTACTCAGCAATCCCCAGAATCCACGCTACGGGGAAATGGAATATGATATATTTTTAAGCTATTATCTGGGTAAAAGGTATGCAGACGCGCTAAATTTTTACACCCAATCTGAACTTGTCCATACAGACTACCAATTTAAAGCGTATCACGATCTTTTAGTTATTTTGTATGAGTGCTATTTAAAAGAAGATGACCAGCAACACGCTGGAGCAATTTTTTATCTACTAGCAAAAAACTACCCCGAAACAGCCGAAAAAATCAAAGTTTCCACTGCCCTGACAGTAGGAGATCTAGCCTATTTAAAAGCATCCCATTTTTCTCAAGACCAAGAAATTAATGGTATGATCACCCATTTCAATCAACATAAAAAATCCGTCCATAAAGCCCAACTTCTCAATGCGTGTCTTCCAGGCGCTGGCTATCTCTATGTAGGACAGAAACAATCTGCTTTAACAGCTTTTTTACTCAACGGCCTCTTTATCTACTCTTCCTATGCTTTTTTTCATAAAGGATTCACTGCTGCTGGTATAATCACTTTAAGCTTTGAATCGGGCTGGTATTTTGGCGGCATCTATGGCGCTGGTGAAGCAGCTAAAATTTACAATGAACGGTTATATGAAAATATCGCCTATCCCTATTTGAGCAAAAAAAACCTCTTTCCTGTACTCATGCTTAAAACAAGCTTTTAATAAAACCCTTATCCCATGGCGCCACTACTCGTGAAAAAATACCTGCTACTACTTCTTACTTTTTATGCCTCTACTTGCTTTGCTGAAGTGGGCTACGTAGAGCCTTGGGGCCGTGATACTGCTTTGGTTAAAAGAGAGAGTAGCAACACCTCTCTACCCCCTAAAAAATCCAATCTATGGATAAAGATGGCTACAGGTATTATCCACTTCCATCAAAAAGTGATCTCTCCTGTCGATGGACCTAGAAGTCACTACAGACCCTCTAGCTCCCACTACATGCTCCAAGCGATGCAAAAGCATGGGTTCGCACAAGGCTTTATTATGGGATGTGATAGACTTCTAAGGGAAAACAGCGATCCTTGGCTCTATAAAAAAACACGCGATGAAGGGATGCTTCTTAAATGGGATCCTGTAAAGTAAATTCAATAATGGCTTGTTAGCTTTTTTTTTTATCGTGTTAAAGCAACACTTTCGCTC
>NVUK01000055.1 GCA_002401865.1 Candidatus Aerophobota bacterium
CTAAATATAACGTTGTTAATAGAGAGAGGTTGCCAATGGTTTCAGGCAATTCAGCGAGCTGGTTATTCCCTAAATATAACGTTGTTAATAGAGAGAGGTTGCCAATGGTTTCAGGCAATTCTGTGAGCCTGTTTCCATTTAAATCTAGGGTATGTAATTGAGAGAGATTGCCAATGCTATCAGGCAAAGCAGTGAGCTGGTTGTGGTTTAATTGTAGTGCCGTTAAATTAGGAAATTTCTTTGCTAGAATGTTGAAAAATTCTGGAAAGAAGGATGTTATTCCTAAGTTTTGGAAGTTTAACTCTGTTGTATTCTGATCTACTGGCAGTGCTATCAATGCATGATAAATTTCTGATGCACTCGCTGTTTTACTGAGATTTCCTAGACCAGGCACTCTATGTACGTATTTCCTAGCGTCATTTATGTTTTGGTTAGAATCTATTGTTTTTCTGGTTATATACTGTGTTTTAACAGCGGTTACTAAGCGGTTTCCACACCATCCAGCAAAAGCTAAGATCGCTATAGTCTTTATCGGGTGTTGTTTTGCTATCGATATCACTGATATCACAGCTGAAGCCACCGTCCATGGTGTCGTCGACATTGAAGTATTATTAGTATCAATAGAACTCATATTTTATTCCAAATTTGTATTATTATTAATAATAATTATAACACATTTTCATTTAAATTTAAAGTTGTAAGGGGTTTTAGAATAAGTTGATAAAAACGTGTAAGACTCTTAGGACGAGCATCTTTGGCGTTTAGCGGGAGGTTTTAGATGTTTTGGGTCGGGGTGGTGAAATAGTCTTAAGCGACTTAGCGTTAGATGAATAAAGGTTGGTTTATCTATCTTATTAGGCGGGAAGGAAAGAGGGTTTGAGGTAAGTCTTTTTTATAAAAAATAGAGAGACAACTAGCGCTATAGCGCTCATGACAAGTAGGGGAGTAAAGGAAAGTAGGTAGTGGCTTAAGGAGGCAGGTTTTGCCCTGTCGGAACTATCTAGAAGTAGACCTATTAAGGGGGCATTGATGGAAGCAGTGATTGAAATCATGGCATTAGTTAGTCCAAATCCTATCACAACTAGCTGTTTGTCAGTCTGTTCTGACACCATAGCTAGCCCTACACCTAGTCCGCTGGCGCTGATACCCAAAAGAAAGAAAACTAGATGTAATAGGGATGTGCTAGGCGCGTATAGGATTATTAATAAGGTCACAAATCCCAAAATAGCGGATAGCTGTAAAGTTTGTGTTTTACGGTTTAGTTTGTCCGATAAAAAACCAAGCAGAGGGCAGCCAATCGCATAGCCTGCCCAGCCAAGAGATATCATGTAGGCAGCAGAGCTAGGAGTGATTCCTTTTAGGGCTAAAAAGGTTCTACCTTCGTTGGCAGACAAATAGTCTAAGGCGATATATAGCCCTGTGGAAATTAGCGCTATATACCAGGGCCAAGCATTAGAAAATAATTTTTTAAAAGAGAAAGAGATTTTCTCTTGTTTGTGTTGGGCAGTGTTTTCCACTAGGAAAAGCACCAACAAGACTAAAAAGGCACCGAACAGACCTAGGTAAATAAATACAGGGCGCCAACTGATATTTGTTGTATGTAGAGGTCCTGCAGCTAGCATGGGACCCAGTGTGCCGATGAATTGAGAAAGACCAATGAATAGAGCAATATGTTTGCGAGGCATTCTTTCTTGCACTACCATGAGCACACACATAAAACCAAAAGAGGCGCCAAACCCCATGACCATTCTACACGTTAAAGCGCAGGCGTAAGTAGGTGAGTAAGAAAATCCTATGGAGGAGACAGCACAGAAAAAAGTTCCAATAAGAAGAGATTTTTTAATCCCTATACGGCTGATGATAAATCCAACAGGGATTTGCATAGATCCATAAAGCAAGACAAACATGGTGGAACTCATCAATGAAAATTGCAAGGCAGAGATGTTTAAGTCTTGCATGAGGGGATTTTGATATGAGCCAGTGACTGTGCGTAGAAAAAATTCATATAAAAAAAATAGTATAGAAATGCTCCAAACAATAAAATCTTTTGTCTTTAGCTTATTCTCAGCCATTAATAGCTCTACTACCCACGTTATTTGGACTTCATTATACCTATATTATTTAGAAAAATCAAGTATAGTTGAAGTAGAACTGGTAACGTAGATAAACCTTATTTCAAGATTGGTTTTTTTAATTTTATTGTTGTCGAAAGAGAATAAAATCGCTACAATGCAGGCGCAATTATTGGGTGTGCAGGTTTGGACTGTAGATCTTTACTGGAAAGATATGTGTAATGAGCTTAGAAACGAAATCTGCTAGAAGTCAGAGACTTCTTTTAAAAAAAGAACTGGGTAAGCGGGGCAATATTTTAAAAGCTTCTTGGCTGGATACTCCTCTAGATCCTATGTTGGCTATCAGCGATAGTAATGGACTTTATTTGTTAGAGTTTGTGGGGAGAAAGGGATTGCAACAAGCGATTGAAAAACTGTGTAAAGAGAAAGCGGCTACAATTATTTTTGGCGAGCCGGAGCCGATGAAGTTAATTAGAAAAGAGCTAGCGGCCTACTTTGCTGGCACGTTGAAAAAATTTGAAACACCTGTACATATTAGAGGCAGTGTTTTTCAAAGAAAAGTTTGGCAAGAGCTTTTGAATGTTCCTTATGGCGAGACAAAGAGTTATTTAGAGCAAGCAGAAGCTATAGGAAATAAAAAAGCGGTTAGAGCTGTAGCCGGCGCTAATGCGGCTAATCGATTTGGAATTATGATTCCTTGTCACCGTATCATCAATACCAGTGGTGAGCTCGGCGGCTATGGGGGAGGCATTACACGCAAAAAATGGCTTCTTGAGCACGAATCTAAAATGGCTATCGTGTAAGTAGTTGGTTGCTACTCTTCCTAAAGGCCGTTTTCTGTCAAGACGTCCATAAGTTCTCTAACTTTAAAAGCAATCGGAAAGCCACTGTGCTCATCCGTTACCAGTGTTCTCTTCCATGCATTATACGTTTTCCATAAGTCGAACTCGTCACTTAAAGGGATAGCTCCTTGGCTAACAAATGAAAACACATTTAAGCTAGAGGCTATAGTTCTTGCGCTATTTGGCTCTGGCGTTACGGTAGTGCGCGTTCCAAATCCTATAAACACTCCGCCTAGTACTGTTTCAGTTATAACACGGTACCGCTCTGCATTTTCTACTAAGTCTGTATCTAGAGTAGCATCTTCTCTTATTGCAACAGGATCCAAGCTTTTGATCCTAGCTAAGCTTATAAAAGAGCCGATTACACACACTTCTTGCTCTCTTCTTACCATGTCTAATATGGTGGATGACACTTGATCAACTAAATCCATGACAGCAGGTAAATATTGCATTTTTGCTAGGTGGCGAGCAAAGCTTGCTAATTCATTTTTTGCTCCCTGACCTTTGAGTACTACGTAGTGCATATTTTCTGCATTAGAAGAAAGATGCTTATAACCTATGTGGGATATACGGTAATCAATAGGTAACATTTTCCCAGCAAATGAATCATCTTGTTCGCTTTCTTTTTGCATCTCTTTGATTGCTTCAAGAGTTGCTTCAAGACTTTTTTTAACCTTTCTTTGTTGCACAGTATATTGATTCATTTGATATTGTGCAGCACCAGATTTAGTGACCGTAACAGCTGTGCCTCCCCCACTTCCAGAGGCCGGGGAAGGTTTGGTAATTTGAGCTTTTAATGTCTTTATTCTTTGAGCGTCCAATTCTAGATTGGAAGCTCGCTGGAAAAGATAGGGAAGTTCTAAATCTGCTCGAGAAATAACTCCTCCCATAGCAAAGCCTGAATGACATGGAAGTACTCTGTCAAGTACACCTGCTCCGCTAACAAATGCTGCTTGTGATGTCATTATTCACCACCTGTTGCTGCGTCGCTGTTTGCCGAAGCAACAGCCGCTGCTTGAGCTGCTTGAGTTTTTTCGAATCTCTCTAGAATAGTAGTGATGTCCTTTTCGGTTAGTATTGAATAATTGAATCCTATGGGAACTCCTGATTCAGGGTCACTTGTTATTTCTCCACAAAAATCATCATAGGCTTGCATAACGCTATTGGCAGTATGCAGAGACGTGCTTTCTTTTTTTGTTTTGGTTTCTTGCACTGTATTCATGGTAGCATACATAGCTTTCTGCATTTCTGCTTGGCGGCTATGTACCGATTGGCCCTCACTTTGACTGCCACTGGATTGGTATGTTCTGAGTTGTTGGTTTTTATATTTTAATGCTTCGCGTACTACTGTGTCTCTTGAGAGTTGTGGTATGGCTCCCTGAGCGATAAACTCTATAGTAACATTAGTGTTACCCTGATTATGTATCTGGTCATCACTTTGCTCAGAGGCATTTTGTTGAGATCTAGCATAGCTACCGGAAGCTTTAACGCCCCATCCTGAATAACCTGCTGACCCTTTTGTGGCTGATGAAGAGTGTTTAGCAGAGTCTCTTAATTTCCTATTGGAGATGTCTTCTTTTAAGAATGTAACAATTGCTGAAAAGGATCCTCCCATGACAGCCTCTGTTAACATATAAATAGCTTTTTCTCCGTTGGGCATTACGGATATGCCGAGTTTATCCAACTCTTTTGCATCGTCATTGCTTTTCATTAAGTCTCTAATTTGACCTAGCTCATATAAATTATAACTTTGATTTCTTAAACATTTTACGTTTCTAGTTGTAACTAGTGCATTCATGACGAGCACCTTGGAGGCGTGTCCCTGGTTTCTAATATCAGCAACACGGTTCATCGCTCCACTAGCCCAAGAGTGGCTAGCGCTAGCTTTAAATTTCCCAAAAAAACCGCCTACACTAACGCTTGCACTTACTTCACTAGCACTGGAACTTTGATCCATTTTGTCGCTGATCCTTTGACTGCTTTCACTCATATCAATATATTGAGAATTATAGTTCATGCTGTCAAAGCCTCTACTATCAGTAACTGTTTGAGTACGGTCAAAATCAATGGGGCTCTTGATTCCAGTTGTCATGTTTGAAAAGAGGGGAAGGGTTAAGTCTTTTATCTTTTTTAATTGTGCGGGCATTGCTTTCATTTGGGCTACTATAGCTTGTTTCTGCATCTCAAATAGGCCAAGCATGAGCTGATCGACACTCTTATCTTTAGCTTTACCGCCACCGCCACTTGCGTCTGCTGGCTGTTGGTCTGGTGTGATTTTTTGCGCAAGAGATTCAATTTTTGCACCTATAGCGCCAAGTCCTTGCTCTAAACTACGCATCTGTTTTTGCACATTTTCAATTATTGCCATAGATTCAGCATAGTCATTCATCTTTTCAATGACACTGCCCCTGACAATAGAGCCCAAAGCTAAGCCTGGCTGAAAAGGAATTTTTTGATCTACGCCCCCAGGTGCTTTTATGCCTACTTTTAGCGCGTTATAAGTTCCATGCATATCTGTTTTTGGATTGATGTAGGTGTGAGAGAAAAAGCGAATAAGCTTCCCAAGATCATTCATACTAATGAGCTGCGCAGGTACATCAACTAGTGGAAGTAGGTCTGACACCTTTCCACTTTTTAGATCACACACAGTTCCTAAAAGACCCTCTTTTGGATTGTAATAGATGCGAACCTCTTTATCTTTAAGTAACGAGGTTTGCGCTCCAAGAAAAAGATTATATTCTCGAGAAGATTGTTGCTTTGTAGCAGCGGTGGTGGGGCGCTGCATAGGAGTTAAAGTTGCACCTGTTGTACTTATTGTACTCATAAAAAATTCCTTTGTTAATAGTTATCTAGCGGCTCCGCCACCCGTAGAAGGGGCGAGACCTAAAAGCGCGTTACATTGTTTTAATAATTCGGCTGCATGAGTGTTATAAACCTGCAGAAATGTTTTACATGCTGTTACTGTACTTTGTTGTTTACCCTGTTGAGCAGCTCCGCCTAATACGAGCTCTGCAAAGTTTTTTAGTAGTACTCCCGTATCCCATTCTGTTTTGGCAACAACAGCAAGCTGTACCCTTTGTTTTTGTTTATCTTTAATGAGCGCTTTTTCAGCCTTAATTTCGTTTGATAAAGTACCCAAAGAACCTTCTAACGCTACTTTTTGTTGAGCATTTGCTGCATCTTCTTCTTGCAAGTTTGTTAGTAATCCTTGGATTGCTACCCGTATTTGCGTAGCATCGTCTTGATGTATTTGATCAACTTCAGCTTGTAATCTTGTAATAGCCGCTTGTGAATCTCGCTGTTCTTGTTGGATGCGCGTTAAGCGTGCTTGAGAAGAAGTTGTTTCTGATTGATTATCAGAAATTTCCCTTGTTAAAGTGTTTATTCTGCTTTGATTTCTAATAATTTTAGCTTCGTTAAAGTCTGCCTTTGGAATAGAATGAGTCAGTTTAATCCAAGGCAGTTCTGCTCTTCCTTTTTTCCATATTGATTCAAAGCCATAACGCACTTTTTTACCTGTCGGCTCAGCAATTACTCCCAGATCACATTTGAAATGTTTTCCTGTTAGTGTGGCTGTAAAATTACCGGCTGTTGCACTCATGCCACCATCATTAATGCTCTTTTGAAAGAGGCTTCTCATTGCTGGATCAGTGGGAACGATACGGTAACTTTTGCTGATACGAGCCTCATGAACCATAGGGCCATCAAAGTCTTTTGCCTTCTGTGTATAGTGTCTTGTAAAATCGTCGTCAGTAGTTTCACGTCCTGACTTATGAACATCTAATCTCGCTGCATTAGACTTCCATGTTCGGAGCTGGATATCATCCTCTTTATCGAACTTCATTTCCCAAAGCTTTTCTGTGTGAGTACCTATCCCTAGTTGGTTAGTGGTTTCTATGAGAGCTGTTTTCTCTCTTGTCTTGTTGGCTGTTTCTGCTTGTAACTCTCCAAGAGCTCTTGTTTTTTGTGACAATCCGGATCGTATGCTAGCTAAACGGGTACGTTCAGCGGCTAAGTCTTGTTGAACTCGTGTTGTTCTTGATCCTCTAAGATGTTGAAATCTTTGCTGAAATTCTGCAGGAATTTCATCACTGGCTAATGCGGCTGCTAGCTCATCTTTTTTCCCTCTATTATCATCTAATTTTGTTGCTATGTGCGTGATCTTTAGATTAGTTTCTGTAATTTCTGCATCTTTTTCATCTATTTTACTCTGATGTTTAGCTATAGCGTGGGGAAGTTTTTCCAAAAACTGATCGAATATTTGCTCTTTCCAAGTATTAGCAGACATTTCTACGCATTTACCAAATTTTTGTTGCATAAGACCATCGTCCATGGCTTTGGAGTAGAGGGCTTTATCAATTTTTCCAGGAGCACCTGTATAGGCCGTTAATAATTGTTTTCTCTGAGTTCTGCGTCTGACATCAATGAAGTGAACTCTTCCGGCAGTCAGCATCGAGTGGAGCGATCCCCAGATCTCTTTTCTACGTTTGAGACTTTCTAGTTGAAAAGGGCTTACTTCATCGACGCGTTGGCTTAGTTCAGCTATTTTTGCTTGTGCCTCTTGAGCAAATTTTGCAAACCTTGTCCCATCTTGTAGTTTTGCTAAAGCCGCAGATTGGATTTGATTACCTTTTGTAATAAGAAGGAACACATGGCTATTGGCTTGTGGATTAGATTTAGAAAAAGCAAAAGGGAATTTATCTCTTACAGTTTCAATAAGACTTAAAACAGGATTACCTCGATCATTCAAAAAGTAGGCGGCAGGTGCTACTGCGACAACAGATTTAATAGAACCAACACGGGCAATAGCCTGGTCGATACTTAAGTTTGTGCATAGCTCAAAATCAGAGCCGCGGGTATCATTAAAGCCTGGACAATCTGCAATGCCTTCGCCTTTTGGTCCTACATAACCTGTTGTATATAGAGTTTCGGACTCACCCAAAGATTGACCTATTTTAGGGAGTTTGGATTCATCTTGACCCTCTTTTGATTTGTAGCGCAGTACTTTATCACCTACAGCATTGGTGAATACCTCTATATTTGCTCCCAGCAAAAATCCTACAGCAGTACTTTTCCCCGCTCCAGTATTGCCAATGAAAAAAGAGGCAGGTTTCCCTTCAATTGTTTTTAAATGTTTCATAGCATCACGCAGTAGATTCATTGTGTTGGCTACTTCAAGATATTTGTTTTCGGCAATTACCCTTTGATAATTTGCTTCTAAGGTTATTTTTTTAAGAAGCTCTTGAAGAGAAATTTCTATGCCTAAATCGTGTGAGTACTCAGCTACTAATGCTTCTAGTTCGCCCTTTAAAGGTCTGTCACGAATCACGCTTAAGTCAATAGATTTTAGTTTGTTAGAAACAAGACTTATTAGGAGTTTGTCTAGAAGTTCAAGTTTTTCAGTAGATAATTTTGCTCTAATAGCATCTACTTTTTGTTTCACTTCCTTAAAGCGTTGCAATTTAACTAAAGACTTATCTTCTCCATCTTTAATTTTTATAGTTTGTTCAATATTTCCACTAGTAATGGTATTGGGCCGTGTCTCTTCCCTTATGACTAAAATAGAATCTAATTGGGCAAATGTTATTTGATCTTTTCCAGCACCGATTCCTTTGTGTTCTACAAACGCCTTCTTTTTTTCAAAATGCGAGGCACCAGCTTTTCCTTCTACTCGGAACGTATATTCACGTGGACCATTTACACTTGTCAAAGTGATAGTTATACGTTCTTCGGTGAAATTACCACCTTTACGTTCATACTTAATTCTATATTTGCCTGATTTGACTAAGGTAGGTCGAGATTTATTCTCTATAGTTACAATACTGTTTGAAGATACAGAGGCTGCATCTAGTGTGATAGCATGCCACAACGGCTTTTTATGGGTTCGGCT
>NVUK01000056.1 GCA_002401865.1 Candidatus Aerophobota bacterium
CTCCAAGTTCAAACTCTGTTACCCAGTTCACACCGTAATTATCAGGGTTTTTAACATTGTCTATAAGCGTTGTTACTTCTGTTGTGCCGTTATAAACAGATACTGTAGAAGTGTTTTCATAGTTAGTTCTCCATAAAGCACTCGCAGCAACGTTAGAGTAAATACCAAACTCTTTAAACGCCGCCCAGAAGAAGTTAGAGCCAACTCTTGGTCCTATTCCCCATGTGCTTACATGGTTTTTAACTCTTACGTTACCTGGAAAAGCAAATCCATCAAGATTATTAGCGTCGCTATGTTGTCTAATCTCTTCACGATCTATTTGCCATGTTCCTGTTAGACCAGCATGAGATCTTAGCTCTAGGTTAGGGCTAAGTTTATAGTTTCTACCTAGTTCTAAATCTACTTTGTTGTAGTCTAGTTTCCAGTTAGAGTTGTTGAAAAGTTGCGCATGGGTTCCCAGTGCATTTAAAACTGTACTTCCATTTAAATAGGATAAATTGAAGTCAGCCTCTTTGGTGAATCTGTTCCAAGTGTAGTCAGCTCTTATATCGAAACCATCATGCGATGTGTCCATTCCAGCAGCTACTTTAAAACCTGAAGACCAATTAGAAAAAGGGGTCCACACTTCGCCTTGTGGGGCAGCTTCGTTCATAGACGCGTTTGCTGGGGCTGAAGCGGGTGGTCTGATTCCACTTCTTAAAGTGGTAGAGTTTACTAGATTAGCTCTCCAGTAGATATAGTTAGCTGAAACAAAAATGTCCATTCCACCAGACACTTTAGGCCCAGCATTAGGAGTGATCATTTTGTGAGAGTCTCTTTGGTACCCTTTTGTTTTAGTTGTCCCATAATAAGAACTATCTTTTTGTTCTTTGTGAGTATGGCTGCGCTGAGATTGATCCGCGCTTAAGGCAGTGGTCAACAACCCAACACATAGCATGCCAGCGAGGGGCACAAGTGTTTTTCTCTTTTGTAGTTTCATATGCTACATTTCTCCATTTTAGGTAATGATTTTAATTTGTCCGGTTTTTTTTCCTTTTTTAACTGAAACTCAAGTATCATTGCAACTAAAAAAAAATTTAACTTTGTATAAACTTTAAAGGAAAACCTCTTTTTTGTGGGAAAGAAATGTGCGATGAAGGGAACGTATATTTTATATCGCTTTAAAAGAGCATCGTTTTCATTTGGTATATAATATGCTCTACTGTGTGTAGCCAGCTATAGGAATGTCTTGAAAACTGTTTTAAAATAAAAAACCATCCTGCCCACATAACACCAATGCCTAAAAAAGACTTTAAGGGCATACCTAGCATAGAAACTTGTACTTGGGGAGCGAGTCTGTTTGCAATTCCTAAAAATAGTTCAGCCATTAATATAGCTACTAAACAAGGAGCCGATAATTGCAGTCCAATGGTCACGACTTGAGTGACAATCTCAAAACATTGAGACCAAAAAGCATTTTTCATGTGCAGTAATTCTGGATTAAAAAAGCTCGTGAGAGGGATAAGTTGATACGATTTGATAAGCGCGTCAAAAAAGATGAAGGGGCCATTCATTTGAAAAAAGACAAGGATCAACATAAAGTTGTAAAATGTTCCAATTGGAGAGCTTTGACTTTTCATCGTAGGGTCTTGTGAGCGCATAATAGAAGCTCCCCTTAAGTAATCAATAATCGTACCCCCTGTTTGAGCCATGAGGAAAGGGATAGTCATAAAAAAGCCTATGACAAACCCCACAACAAGCTCTTTGAGGCTGTATTGTACAAAGGCTATATCGAACGCTACAGGAGTTGTGATATGGGATGCTATAAAAGGGAGAAAAGTAACAGCTAGTGAAAGCATTAATGCAACTCTACCCATGATAGGCGCTACCCCTTTGCCCAGGAAAGGGACAATGGCCATAATGGGAGCAAGTCGCATTAAACTTAGTACAAAAATAGCTAAAAGGCCCCACCAAGAGTGATCAATTTTTGATAAAATATCGAGATAGCTCATAGTGTTATTTTACTATTTCCATTTATGGAAGTTTTTAAAAATAGATTCTGCAAACTGTGTAATTTGTCCTGATAAAAATCCGCCTAGGAGCATTAATGTTAAAATTACGGCAACAAGTTTTACTGTGAAGGAGAGTGTTTGTTCTTGGATTTGTGTGGCGGCTTGAAAGATCGCAACAGAGAGTCCAAAGAACATGCTGATAAGGATAGGGGGGCCAGAAAGAATTAAAATCAACAAAAGGGCTTGGTATGAGAGCTGATAAACTTCGGACTGAAACATAGCCGTGGCTCCTTTGTTTTTTTACAGTTTGTACGTTTGAACAAGACCTTGAATAATCAATGTCCATCCATCGGTCATCACAATAAGCAAAAGCTTTAACGGTAGAGCTATCGTAAGAGGTGATAACATCATCATACCCATAGCAAGCAAAATATTCGATGTTACAAGATCAATCACAAAAAAGGGTAGGTAAATCAAAACCCCTACTTCAAAAGCTCCTTTTATTTGGGAGGTGATATAGGCAGGGACTACCACGATAAAATCGTCTTTATTGAGAAAGCTTCGATACTCTTTAGGAATACTTTTATATGCTAATTGGTAAAAACTTCTTTGGTGAGAAGAGATTAAATTGCGGATTAAAAACTTCTTTAAAGGCTCTTTTGTTTTATCTACTACAGTTATAATATAACCCGCTGCATCGGCTGAAAAAAGCGTTTTTGGGGCGTTGTTATCAATATAGTCTTTTGCTCCATGGTACATCGCTATTCCTGTGGGGAACATGACATAAATAGTCATTAGTAGAGCTATACCGTTGAGTGCTTGGTTAGGAGGGGCTTGCTGTACGCCAAGGGCATTACGCAGTAGCGATAGTACAATGACAATTTTGACAAAAGAGGTAAGCAAGATAACGGCAAAAGGTAAAAGGGCTACCATGGCTATTACTGACATCATTGTCAAAACATTGGGAGCACCTCCATCGCTTTTATCAAACGTTTTAAAAAACTCGGAACCTGGAGGTTCACCAGACTTTTGAGAGGATTGATTTTCTTGTATCGAACCCACAGCATTTGAGGATTCTTCTTGTGCTGAAACAAGAGAAAGAGGGGAGCAAAAAAGACCTAGGCAGAGTAGCAGGGAAAGAATGCGGCCGGCTCTTTTAGAAAAAATACGGGAAAAAACTGTCATATAAAGTATCTACTTTTTCATAAACTCTTCAAAGGCGGATTCCAAAACACGCCATTGATTTTCTAAACTTGCATTAATGATACCAGTTTCGGTCTGTATAATACAACCCCCAGATTCTAGATCTTCTTTTTCTTCAATAGAAAAAGTTTTAATAGAGCCAAACATCGTTTTCAAAGCTTCTTTTTTCTGATGCACCGTGGGATGATCTTCCTTCGATACAAAAATAATCACTTCTTTGCTTTCTAAAACGGGTTTAATGGTGTTTTTGACAATGTCAACAATCGTTTCAGGGTTTAAATCAAGCTGCTTGGATACAATTTTTTTCGACGCTTGAAGAGCGATAGAGAGCACTTGTTTTTGCATCTCAAGATCTACTGTTTGCATTTTTTTCTCTAGCCATACTAGGTGTTTGTTAAAACGGGCTAGACCTTCATTAAAGCCTTCTTCTTTCGCTTTTTCTTTTAAAGCGTTACAAGTTTGCTTATTTTTTTCTAGATAGACACACATGTCTTCTTTGGCTTTGTCTAAAACTTCTTTAGCATTAAGCAGTACGCTATATTCCTCTTTAGGGATAATACTGCCCTTTCCTGCGGTATGTATTTGTCCGGAATAAATTAAAGAAAATAATTTTTTACTCATAAAGTTATCCTGCTATCTTTTTGGCTATTGAAACCACTTGGTTTAACAAATGTTGGTGGATTTGAGCGTTATGGACATCGGAATAGAATTTTTCCATTACTTTAGCTCTTCCTGTATCTATTTTGTGTGTGACATGCCAAAACAGAGCTTTTTGCTCACCATACAGAGCTTTACTCAGACGGTTAAACCCTCGGTGGTATAAAATAGTTCTCAAACTTTCTTTATTGCCATCCCACTGATCTAGTTGTAGCTTGGGGAAATTGATGGGTTCTTTTGTTTTTAAAATTTGCTTGAGATAATCTTTTTGGTGGCTTAGTAGATGGAGTGTTATATTGCTTAGTAGAGAGGAAGAGACAATGTGTTTGATTTCGATTGACAGGTCATGCATGGATAAGAGGTCTACTAGATAAATGATCTGCTTTTTGGAAAGGGAGAGAAGGTTTAAAAGAGGGGAGTCTACAAGTGAAGCTTTAGGTATGTAAAGGCGTTGGTTCTCGGTAATCCATGTAAAAAGGGTGAGGTGCAAAAATTGTTTGGCTTGTTTTGAAAGAGAGATATCATGCTCTTTAATTTGAAAGTGGGTATGTAGTTTTTCTCGATCCTCGTTTTCAAAGCTGGCAAGAATAAGAGCTTTATCTGAGTCGCAAAAAGGCTCTACAAAAGGGATGAACCAAGAGTAGTGAATAGCATCAACGCGTTCTTTAGGAGTTTCTCCCATATCAAAAAAGCTCACCGGCATGGCCGCGACTTCTTTAAGGCGCTGTTGCTCGTCATCGCTTAAAAATTTTTTAAGGTGCTCGGATTTTTTAGGTTCAAGCGTTTTTAAAATAGAAGAAAGAGCGATGTCTTCTTTATTTTTCATTAGGCTGATCACCACCCGTCATATTAGAACTGTTTTTCTTTAGCCAAGGTATAGGGCTAAATAAATCTTTTAATCCGCCTGAGCGTTTTAGGTGAGGGTAACATTTCCATATTAACCACCCAAGCGATGCCGCTAAAACAAGCACGGTGCTCATAAGAAAGAAAAACAAAAATCTAAATTTAGCAGCAGACTCTTTGCTCATCACAATAGACCATATACTTACATATTCAGAAGGGTGTTCTATAGAGCCCAATAAGCTATCACTGGGAGAGAGGTCGGTAAAGCGTGATCTGTCAGAAACTACTGTAACATCATTAAGGTCTAGTCCTGTGATGCTACCAGAGATTAAGCGTTTAATTTTATTTTCTAAATGTGCATTAGGATCGTCGATAGCTGCTTGGTGTTTCACATAAACAGCAGCTGTAATTTTCCCCTCCTTTTTTTCTCCAAGAGTATTGTCATCAGTGGGAGGAAAAGAGAGTTGGACGCTGGAATCAATCACACCATCAATCATCATAATCGTGTTGTTGAGTTGCTGGGCTAGGCCCGCTTGGTAGCGGATAGTTTCTTCTCTTTCGGAAGTCATCAAACTTTGCTTAGAGAAAAGTTCTAATAAGCTGATCCCTTTTTCTTTGGGAAAGCCATTTTGATTGAGGTAAGAAATGGCAAGAATAGTATTTTTTTCTGGAACAGCAATACCATATTTGGGAGCACTGTCTGATGCCATTCCACCGCTTACAGCAGCTTCTTTAGAAGCAGGAATTCCTTTGCTTTCAAGAAGAACCAGGATAATGTTGGCTTCCTTTTCACTGATTCCACTGATAATTTCTTTGTTAGTAGCGCAACTAGTAAATAGTAGGGCGCAAATAATAAAAAGAGGTAGAGTTAAGGCTTTTAGCCACGAAGTGTGTAATTGTTTTCCCATAGGAGTCTCTTGCGAAGTCATCTTTACTTCCTCTTATAACACGGTAAAGACTTTGCTGAAAGCCGGAAAAATAAAAATAGGTAGAAAGGAGATTGATTTTACTTAGACAAAACGTTTTTAGGAGGGGGTCCAAAGCGACTTAAACAATAGTCTACCATGCCTCTTAAAGCAGCTTTTTTTCTTTTGATTTGTGCTGTTTTATGGCGCGCTCCTTTTGTATTAAGCAGGAGGGCATAACCAACTCTTTGCATATGAAGAAGGAGAAAATGGCGCGCAGTTTTAACAATTTCTGGTCTAATAGCATATGTTGAAGAGGGTATGTTTTTATCCATCCATAATAGGCGAGATCTCCACCAAAAGTATTCTTTATGTGGGCTATTTCCTTGAAAAGAAGCGGAACCTTTGTGATAGATAAGCGATTGAGCGCAAATGGTTAAGCCTATGTTTAGTTTTTTTGCTCTATAACACCAGTCAACTTCTTCCCAAAAAAGAAAGTATTGAGGGTTAAAAAGGCCAATTTTGGAAAAAGTAGATCCTTTGGCAAATAAAGCGCAGCCCATGATGTAGTCAAGGGGAGTTTTTGCCAAGCGAGGTAAATGGGAAAGAGGAGCTTTAGCTCCAATTAGATCAAAATTGTTTTTTTTGTCGTTCCAAATACCGCCTAAATGGTCTAGCTCGTCTCTACTATAATAATTGATAATAGCGCTGCCTATAATGCTTTCATGTTTAAGTGCTTTGTCTTGTTCAACTAGAGCATCTAAACAATCAGGGCAGACTGCTGTGTCGTTATTCAAGACTAAGATGTAGTCAGCATTTTCTTTTAAAGCCTGTTTAATACCTACATTATTGCCAGCAGCATAGCCAAGGTTATGGCTGTTTTCAATGACCAAATGCTCAGGGAACTCACCCTTTAACTTCAAAGCAGAGCCATCTGTTGATCCATTGTCTACAACAATGATTTTATGTCTGCGTGTCACAAAAGAAAAACTGTGTAGACATTCGCGAGTCATGGCAAGGCCATTCCAGTTGAGAATAACGACGTAAATGGATTGGTTTTTTTGCATAAACGTATGGATCCTAACTGAATTTGCTCACGAGAACTTTACTCTTACTGTTCTTTATTAACAACTGGTGTACTTTTTTTATTACTTGATCTGGACCTGTTTGCATGTGGCATAGAGGCGAGGCGCACTTTCTTTTTAGGCACGGCGAGCAGGTAGCAGCTTTATAACATAAGCTATATTTAGCAGGGTCGAGATTAAAAGGACCGCACAGTAGTGGATTGGTGGGAGAAAAAAGAGCTAAGGTGGGAGTTTGTAGAGCAAAGCCCATGTGCATAGGTCCTGTGTCATTAGTAATGAGCAAAGAGCTACCTTGAATCAAAGCCCCAAGAAGCCCAAGACTAAGCTCTCCACATAAGTTAATACTGCCCTTCACTTGATTTACAAAAGAGTTGGCTAGGGGTAGTTCTTCTTTCGAACCTGTGACTATTAGTGTGTAGGAATCTGTCGAAAGGGCTTGAGCTACACTGATAAAGTGGGATAGGGGCCACCTTTTATAGCTATCTTTAGCTCCTGGATGAAAAAGGATCCAAGGGCGCTCGTGCGAGGAGGGAAGGACTCTTATTAGTTTTTGCTTTAAAGCAGCTGTATCTGATTTTTTTATAACTAAGCTTAGGCTAGTGTCGGTTGTTTCTACACCTATTAAACGGCACAGATTGATACGGCGTTGAATTTCATGCGCATAGGATAGGGGAATGCTTTGTGTTAAATAGCGGTCAAACCCTTTGTTGATGCCCCAGGTTCCAATGATCGAGTGGCAACCCAGTAGGTGTAAAAAAGGGAGCATAGGGCGCTGGGAGCTGTGGAAGATAATAGCATGGGAAAAGCGCATTTTACGCATGGGCCAAAAGAGTTTTACAAAAGAGAAAAATGAGCGGCTGGAGAGTGTGAAAAGGGTGTTGTGCAGGTTAAGTGGCTGTAAAAGTATTTTTGACGTGGGTGTTACAAGTAGAGTGATCGGGGCTTTAGGGAAGTGATTGCGTAAAGCTTTTAAGGAAGGCGTTGCCCATAGAGTGTCTCCAATACCGGTGGTAGAAACAATAAGGAAAGAAGGAGTTTTTGTTTTTTTAAATGTACGAAAAAACAGAGACAAGAGAGTTGTAAAAAAGAGGTAAATGAATTTTTTCATGGAGGTAAGGGGCTGTTTCTTCAAGGTTTATCATAAGGGATGGGGGGCAAAAAAAAAAAGTGGATTTTCAAATGGCGTGTTTTCTTAGAGATTGCACTCTTGATAAGAGTGCGTTATATTGAGGGGAGTTTTTCAAAAAGAGTTTTTAAGATTGGAGCAAAGAAAGTTTATTAGTAAGCGTGTTATAGCGTCCTTTTTGTCTCTGACGTTATGTATGGTAACTTTTTTTAGCTGTACACTTACGTCAACCATTGAGAAAAAAAAGAGCTACCTTATAGGTATTGACCCTACATGGTATCCATTGAAATTAAGGGGCAAAGATAAAAATTTAGAAGCGTTTATTAAAGGTGTGATCAAAGATGGAGCACGTTTTAAAGATGTGCAGGTAGAATTTGTTTCTAGGTCTTGGGACAACCTGTTAGAAGGGTTGGAGAGGGGTCAGTATGATGCGATGATAACAACGCTTATTCCTCGAGATTTTTACGCTAACAAACTGTTTTTCTCTTCATGTTTCTTTCAGACAGGACCTGTATTGGTGGTGAGAAAAAGTTTTCATATGCCCCAGACTATGCAGGGAAAAGTGATTGCTGCT
>NVUK01000057.1 GCA_002401865.1 Candidatus Aerophobota bacterium
AAATAATTTTCCACATATCTTTCTAATATATTATCAATAATACCATATTCAGGAAGGCGATCTAAATCAATTTGATTAGGACGCAGCTCTGCAGAGGGCGGTTTTGTAATAACAGAGTGGGGAATAATATCTTTTCCATTCTTACTGTTGATATGGCGACAAAGATCGTATACCTGCGTTTTATTCACATCGCCAATTACTGCGAGTCCCCCGCACATATCGCCGTAAAGCGTACTAAAACCAAGAGCGCTTTCACTTTTATTACCCGTACTCAGTACAATATGACCATGCTTGTTACTCATAGCCATTAAAATATTACCGCGGATTCTCGCCTGCATATTCTCTTCTGTAACATCTTCTTTTTTTCCCTTAAAAAAGGGGTGCATCGTATTTAGAAATTGATCCATTAACGGCTCAATAGGAATTTCAATCAACTCCATGCCTAAATTTTTTGACAAAGCTTGAGCATCATGCTTACTTTGCTCAGAGGTATATTTAGAAGGCATAAAAATAGATAAAACATTCTCTTTGCCCAGTGCCTCAGCTGCAATGTAGGCAACAAGGGCTGAATCAATGCCTCCAGGAAGACCAAAGCATGCTTTTGTAAAATTGCACTTTGCAAAATAATCTTTTACTCCTAAAGTTAAAGCACTGAGTAAATTGTCTTTAGGGTGGTATTGAAAAGATGTTTGTTTCAATCCACTATTTAAATCTATACACATCTCATCATCAGTAAAACCTTTGGCTAAATTCACCAACGTTCCTTGTGCATCCACATGAATACTGTAACCATCGAAAATAATCTGATCATTAGCACCTACCTGGCAACACATCACCACAGGACATTTAAGCGTTTTAGCAGCAATAGAGCACACCTCTACACGCACATCAGGTTTTTGACACTGGTAAGGAGAGGCTGTAAGGTTGAGTAAAAAATCGAGTTTATGCTCAGCAAGCTCTTGGATAGGATCTCTAAAGTATTGGGTATATTCAATAAAGCCAGCATGCTGCCAAATATCTTCACAGATAACCACACCAAATTTATGTCCTGCCACTTCCCACGGCTTATTCTCTATACCAGGCTCAAAATAGCGCCTCTCATTAAATACATCGTAGGTAGGAAGTAGAGCTTTATCTTGAAAGCCTATTAATTTTTCATCGTAAATAATAGCCGCGCTATTGAGAAAAGCTTTCTCTCCTTCAAAATCGCGCTCTCTTACAATACCTACAAGAACAATAATGCCCTTAGAAGCTTTTATAATTCTCTCTAAATGCAATTGCATCGAAGCTATAAAGCTGCGATGAAAAACTAAGTCCTCAGGGGGATAACCACATAAACTCAGTTCAGAAAACAAAATAAGATCTATTCCCTGTACTTGAGCCTTAGCAATAGAATCTAAAATTTTCTTCGTATTACCATTGATGTCCCCTACTGTAAAATTTATCTGAGCTACACAAATTTTTGTCATTAACTAGACACTCTTTTTTTTATTCTTATCTATAAGCGATACTTCTATTTTTTTTCTTTAAAAATTAGATAAAAAACGGCTTTCAAAAATAAAGTATAGGTGCAAAAAATTGTCCTAAAGTGATAAAATGGAATTTGCATCTTTAATGACTAAGGAAGGAACTGTATGGCTAAAGGCACACTTAAAATTAACAGTAAAAACATTTTACCCATCATCAAAAAATGGCTTTATACCGATAAAGATGTTTTTTTAAGAGAACTTGTATCCAATAGCTGTGATGCAATTTCCAAATTAAAATCGCTTGTGGGCGGAGAAGATGGTGACCACCGTATCACACTTACCATAGATAAAGAAAAAAGCACTTTAACTATCACCGATACAGGTCTTGGCATGAGTGAGGACGAGGTGAAAAAATATATTGCTCAACTAGCTTTTTCTGGCGCAGAAGATTTTATTAAACAAGCAGAAGAAGATTCTCACAAAGAATCTATTATTGGCCATTTTGGTCTAGGATTTTACTCTGCTTTTATGCCTAGTAGTAAAGTAGAGATTGAAACTCTATCCTACCTTGAGGGTGCGACTCCTGTTTTTTGGTCATGTGATGGCTCCCCTTCTTATACAATCAGTAAAGGAAGTAAAACAAGTGTGGGTACCAGCGTAATTCTCCATATCAATGAGGAGAACAAAAACTTTTTAGAACAAGCGAATCTTAAGGCCATTTTAAAAAAATATTGTAGCTTTTTACCCTATAAGATTCATCTTGGCGAAGAAGTGATTAATGAACATGAACCTCTTTGGATAAAAAAGCCCAGTGAGTGTAGTGACCAAGACTATTTAGACTTTTATAAAGTACTCTATCCGTTTGAACAAGAGCCTATGTTTTGGGTACACCTCAATGTAGACTACCCTTTCAAGCTAAAAGGTATTCTCTATTTTCCAGTTATAGGCGAAAAATTTGATTCAAACAAACCCTCATGTCACCTCTATTGTAACAGAGTGTTTGTTGCAGACAGCTGTAAAAACGTCATCCCAGACTATTTAACAGCACTTCGAGGCGTAATTGACTCTCCAGAGATCCCTCTCAATGTATCTAGAAGTAATTTGCAAATGGACAAAACAGTCAAGCAGTTAGGCTCACATATTGCAAAAAAAGTAGCCGACAAGCTTGTATCGATGCATACAACGTCAAAAGAGACTTATATTGAAAAATGGCCCAACTTAGAAATTGTGATCAAGCTTGGCGTTTTACAAGATGAAAAATTTTATGAGAAAGTAAAAACATGTCTTCTGTGGAAAACATCTAATGATACTTGGACCACCGTAGAAGAACATTTGGAAAGAAAAAGTGAAGACGATAAAAAAATCTATTACTATCATGATGACAAACATTTGTCTGATTTTTATGAGATGTATAAAAACAAAGGGATAGAAATTCTTTTTGCTCCTTCCCATTTAGATATTCCTCTAATCAATTTTTTAGAGAGTAAAAAACCTGGCCTCTCTTTCCAACGTCTAGATGGCGCTGCGGATGAGTGTATCTTGGATAAAAGCCGAGAAAAAAATGTGCTCGACAGTGATGGAAAATCACAGAGCGCAAAAATAGCTCAAGCTATTGAGGCTCTTTTAGATAATAAGGATGTCAAAGTAGAGGCTAAAAGTCTTACTTCTGATGAGGTTCCCGGTTTTGTAGTTATGGAAGAGAAAACAAGACGTATGCGTGATTATTTCTCTATCACAGGACAAAGCGGCCTGGATGGAATGATGGACAAACATACCCTGGTGGTCAATACCAACAGCCCTTTAGTGAACTCTATTATGCGCCTAAAGGATACAGAGCAGACATTGGCAAAAGAGCTTACAGCTCAAATGTATGAACTATCTCTTCTCTCACAACGGGAGCTAAGCCCCAAAGCTTTTTCTAGTTTTTTAAAGCGTTCTAACCAAATGTTATCCCAGCTATCGGAAATAGCGAGTAAAGCGTAAACAAGAGTTATTAAATACTCTCTAAATAGCAAAACGCCCTGTACAAAGTAATTTGTCCAGGGCGTTTTTTTTAAACAAATAAACAAAAAAAAATTCTTTTTTTTTAAATTATTTTTTATTCGCTGTGTGTAGAGCGCTAGAAGTCACTGCTTCTTTTAAAACTTTAATTTTAGCACCATCAACCATTTTTAAAATCACAGTAGCATCGTCTATTTGATCTACTGTACCTAAAATACCCATAGCAACCACATCGTCACCCACGCTAAGATGTGCGCGCATCTCTTTCATTTTTTTTCTTCTTTTTTGCTCAGGTCTTAGCAAAATAAAGTAGAAAAACACACCCATCACAACCATCATCATAATAGCTTGATAACTCGTTCCACTGCTTTGCGTCGCTGATTCATCTGCTGAAACAACACTTGCTACCAAAGAAAAGGCAGCTGCCAGCTGCATCATTCGTTTTTTCATAAATACACCCACTCCATTAGAGTTAATAATGAATACTATTATAAAAGATAAAGTGGAATAACTAAAGGCTTTGTTGCAGTAAAACGATATTTTCCACATGGGGAGTATGAGGAAATTGATCGATAGGCTGTATTGCTTTTACAACATAGCCCTCCTCTAATAACCTCTCCACATTTTCAGCTTGGGTATGAATATTGCAGGCAATGTATAAAATTTTTTTCGCACGCAACCGCGCAAGATGAAAAATAGCCTCTTTACTTAAGCCTACACGGGGAGGATCCACAATAATAAGGTCCGGACAATTGTAAAAATTTTCTAAAAGAGCACCTACATCCCCTTTTAATATGGAGACATTGTCTGCTTGATTTTGTTCTATATTGGTTTGGGCATCACATACCGCATAAGGATTAGATTCGATAGAAAAAACTTTTTTCACAAAAGGAGAGAAAACAATACCCAGAGTTGCAGCTCCTGCATAAAGATCGAGAACAATAGCATTTTTTGTCACCTCTGCCATCTCTATTGCCTTTTCATAAATTAGCTGCGCCATTGCTGTATTGGGTTGAAAAAAAGCACTAGGGCTAATAGAAAAAGAAAATTGACGCCCTTTTATCTCTATTGTTTCTTTTATTGTCGGCGCTCCATTTAAATGCATTTCATAAAATTCAGATCCCCTCTCCTTTTTTACTGAGTGAATTCTAAGAAAAATGGAAACACTTTCCCCACTTTGAGCAAAAAGCTTACAGATATGCTCTTTAAAACTATTAAGAGACTCTCCAGAGAGCATATCTTCTACTGATTGGGATACAGTGAGTACCACCATCTTTTCCCCTGTGTTTTTCCCCTCTCTTAAAATAAGTGTTTGTAAACACCCCGTACCAGAGAAAAAATGGTAAGATTTAATGGAAGTGTGCTTAGACCACCAAAGACGCGTAGCTGCTAATACCTCGCTCATCCATGGATTTACCAGGTGACACATTTGAACAGCGATAATTTTTTGATTTTTCCCAGGCTGATTAAGCCCTAAAAATTGATTGCCTTTCTTATCTTGTGAAAAAGAAAACTCCATCTTATTACGGTAGTAAAAAATTTCTTTAGCAGGCTCAATGGGATAAAATGTTCCATCATGAATTAAGGGTTCAAATAGCTGAGTAATGAGTTTCTCTTTTTCTTTCAGCTGGGCTTTATATTCCATGATCTGCCACTGACAGCCACCACACGTGTCTACATGCGCGCACCTAGGCTTTACTCGGTTAGTGGAGGGTTTCACCACTTCTAGCGGCTCAACGCTTACTTTGCGCCTCATACGTCCTTTAGGAACTGCAAAAAGCACTTCATCCCCAACAAGCGTATTTAAAAATTCTATCTTTCTTAAATGACCGCGTACTTTAAGCTCTGATTGACCATGACCTTTCTTAGAAAATGTAGTGATATTGGCTTTTAATATATCTAGCTTCGGAGCTAAGGCGGATTTGTTTTCAGCGGCGGATTTGTTTTCAGCTAATAACTGCGCCTCTTCGGGTGCTTTTTGACTCTCTTGATCCAATGGTTAACTCGTTATCTAAATAAGAAATAGGCCTTGGAGTTTAACACAGAAGCGATCTAAGGGTCAACTTAACGTCCCTAACATGTATAGAAATGCCCCCTTCCCTTTATAAACTATTTTAGAAAAAAGTTAATTATGCTCTAGCTCTTTTTTTCTTACTAACTGCGCGCTTAGAAGAAGATGATGCTACGTTTTTTCTCGCTACTGGTCTTTTCTTTGCTGATTTACTTTTCTTTGCCGCTTTGCTTTTCTTCACAGATGGTTTGATCGCATCCATTGACTCTTTTCTGTATGTTTTAGCAGTCTTTTGAAGTTTCACGGTGTTCGTTCTTACTCTTTGTGCTGCTGCTTTATTACGGTCTGATTTTGCTAAATCTACCATGATTACTTGTAAAAGCTTTTCCATGTTTTTTGTTGTTGTCTTTAAAACCACAATAACCTCTGTCCTTTTTAATTTTTTGTTGAGTTATTTAAGTAATAGTAAATATATTTTTATATATCAACAGCATTATAAAAATTATTTTTTATAATAAATTCTTGCATGAGATTAGAAAGATTTTTTAACTCCTCACAAGAAGAGGGAGGAGGGAGGAGGGTAGAGTCTATTTGGCAGACGGGCATGATGGAACGGTTACAGCTGGTGATAAAGGCTGCTTTATAGGAAGAAAGATCAGAGAGGTTGGGAGAGGAGAGGTTTATGGGTAAACGGTGTTGTTTAGCTAGTTTAAGAACAAGGTCCCGGGTGATACCATTGAGAACGTTTTGAGACGGTGCAGTGCATAGTACGCCTTGAGCATTGATAGCAAAAAAGTTTGCCGTACCTGCTTCTAGTATTTGTCCTTGAGCGTTGGTGTAGAGAACATCATGAATGTTGGAGGCATTGTCTGAGTTATTAGTTGAAAGAGAACATAGGGCTGTAGAGTAGTTGGTTGTTTTAATGTTGGGAAATTCACGTGTATAGGGAATAGTTTTAAGTATAACTCCTTGTGAGTAGTAAGAGGAAGGAAAAGGTTCTAGGGGCATAAGCACTATAAAAAACTTTGGCGATAATGATTTAGCAAAAGAGGGTGAAAAATAGGTCCCTGGAGCTGTTCCTGGAGTGAGTAAAAGCTTTCCAACAAGTTCACCTTGGTGGATAGAAGCTTTATCTAGCATGGTAAGCACTAAGTGCTTTATTTCTGCCCTGGTATAGGTAAGGGTAAGGGATATCTCTTTGATGCATGCTAAGAAGCGATCAATGTGAGAGTCTAGACAAAAAGGGAGTTTATTAAAGGTGCGAAAAGTATCGCAAACAGAGTGACCTCTTATCACTGATAAATCCAAAGGAGATATAAGTGGTGTATCAGAGTCGTAAAACTGTTTATTATGATAAATTAAAAGATCCATAAATTAGGTCTTTTTTTTAGATAAAGAAATTTTATAAAAAAAAAATTGGCGGCGACCTACTCTTCCATACTCTTGTGTACAGTACCATCGGCGAGGCAAGTCTTAACTACTGAGTTCGGGATGGGATCAGGTGTTTCCCCTGCTCGATAACCGCCAAAAAAATAAATAATTAACTGATTGTAACTAATTGCAACAAACTAACTAACTTTAGAAAGTGCTTGAAAATATAAAATCTCAAGAATGAAAAAAAAAGATCAAGCCGTTGGACTAATTAGTACTGGTTAGCTCAACACATTGCTGTGCTTACACACCCAGCCTATCAACCCGGTAGTCTTCCGGGAGTCTCATAGGGATACCTTATCTTGAAGGAGGCTTAGCGTTTAGATGCTTTCAACGCTTATCCTTTCCAAACGTAGCTACCCGGCAATGCTCTTGGCAGAACAACCGGAACACCATTGGTTTGTCCACTTCGGTCCTCTCGTACTAGAAGCAGCTCTTCTCAAGTATCCTACGCCTACAGCAGATAGGGACCGAACTGTCTCACGACGTTCTGAACCCAGCTCGCGTACCGCTTTAATTGGCGAACAGCCAAACCCTTGGGACCTTCTACAGCCCCAGGATGCGATGAGCCGACATCGAGGTGCCAAACCGCTACGTCGATATGAACTCTTAGTAGCGATAAGCCTGTTATCCCCGGAGTACCTTTTATCCGTTAAGCGACGGCAATTCCACATTCTACCGCCGGATCACTAAGCCCTACTTTCGTATCTGCTCGACTCGTTGGTCTCGCAGTTAACTTGTCTTATACCTTTACGCTCTACTCGTGATTACCAACCACGATGAGACAAGCTTTGGACTCCTCCGTTACTCTTTAGGAGGAAACCGCCCCAGTCAAACTGCCCATCTGACAATGTCCGAATCCCGGATTCACGGGATTTCGTTAGATTTTCGACTTGACAAAACCGGTATTTCAAGGATGATTCCAGAGATCCTGACGAACCTCTTTCGATATCTCCCGGTTATCCTACACATGCCAAGTCAAAAGCCAATATCAGACTACAGTAAAGGTTCACGGGGTCTTTCCGTCTAGCTGCAGGTAAACGGCATCTTCACCGCTACTACAATTTCACCGAGTCTCTGGTTGAGACAGCGCCCAGATCGTTACGCCATTCGTGCAGGTCGGAACTTACCCGACAAGGAATTTCGCTACCTTAGGACCGTTATAGTTACGGCCGCCATTCACCAGGGCTTAAATTCAATGCTTCGCACCGATGTGCTAACATCTCCTCTTGACCTTTTGGCATTGGGCAGGCATCACACCATATACTTCCACTTAACGTGTTTGCATAGTGCTGTGTTTTTGTTAAACAGACGCCTGGGCGATTTCTCTGCGGCCACCAAG
>NVUK01000058.1 GCA_002401865.1 Candidatus Aerophobota bacterium
TTTTCTTTTTTATTAAACAAAAATATATTTATATCAATAAAAATATTTATTTATATCTATTTCAATTTTATTGACTTACCGTTAAATCATTGTTTATAATAAGTATAGTAAATAATTAATAAATAAAAAGAATTTCGGGGGAAATATGTCAGTTCAAAGGAGACCGTTTAGTATATCTAGTCTAAAAAATGAAACGCCTGCAACATGTAAATCAGAATTAAACGAGATTGATCGTAAAATAACACAGCTTGTAAAAAGAGCAGGGCATCTGGGTATTAACACGGCGGATTTGGCAGAGGTTACGGAATCTAACACAGGTGGCGCTGGTAAACGGCCGAATTTTTTACAGATAATGGGATGGCGCATGAAGGAAGAGTCTCGGAGAATTAATTATGTGAAGGGTATTAGTGATGTGAAGCCTATACCGCAGCGTATTGAAGAGTTAGTGGATCGTAAATTACAGATAACAGTACATGTAAATCAATTAAGGCAATCAGAGTCAATGTCAGAGGGCGCTCAAGCGGCTGAGGATGACAGTCAAGATGATAGCGAATCAAAAGTAGGTAGTGACTGGAAAGGTGGTACAGCAGATATCTGGGACAGCTTTAGAACGGGTAGGAGTTTAGGATTAAGCGACTTTAAAAGTGAAGTTAATGAGCTAAGAGAAGAGGCTAGTAGTCCGTTAAGTTTTGCTGAAGGGCTTTACACACTGGTTACAGGGCTAAAGGATGAAGATTTGCATAAGTCTGGACCGGCAGTTCTTAACACATTCACGGAGATGTTAGGTAGCGGGAGGCTTTCTAGAAAAGATCAAGCGAGCGTTAAGTCGATGAGGTTAGACCTAAAGGGCAAATTGCCAGGTGGTTTAGAAAGCCCACGTAGTTCAAGTGGTTTAGAAAGCCCACGTAGTTCAAGTGGTTTAGAAAGTCCACGTAGTTTAGAAAGTCCACGTAGTTTAGAAAGTCCACGTAGTTTAGAAAGTCCACGTAGTTCAGGTGATTTGATAAATGTGTTGAATAAACCAGTTGAAAGGGAAGTAAGTCAGATCTTGAATAGATGTAAGAGTCAGTTAAGAGACTCGGGTGATTTAAGCACCAGAACCACGGCACAACCTTTTCAAGATGAATTAGCAGTTCTTCAAAAATCAGTATCTTCTAAGGGAGGTCTAACAGATGCAAGTAGAGACGAGATGCAAGAGACTATAAGTGCGGGTGTTGAAAACATAGATAATTTGATCGTAGAGAGCCGAGGGGTATTGCTAGAACTGACTGAGGAAGTAGGGACTATTCTTATGGATCGTTTTGATCGTATGGCATTTGCAGAAGATTCCCATGATCGATACAGGATAAACAGTAGTGCTAGCCGTGCTTTGGCCGCTATGACCGGGAGGGTGCATGAAAGTGCTAGTTTAACAGCTTTTGAGAAAGGGTCCCTACTATTGACTCTACACCATGCACAGCAAAAGATATTTGGCTAAGACTAGCAATATTCGCAGACTTTAGAACAAAAGCCCTCTTTAGGGTATTAAAGAGCTTTTTTAGGGCCTTGTTGAGGTGTGTCAGCATGTGTATAGGGCGAAAAACGTCTATATGTCTAACAGTTAGCTATTTATGAAATAAGTGCTGTTTTGTTAAATTAAAATAATTGTTTGTATCTATTTGTATTTTATTGACTTAATATTATAATATTGTTTACTATAAGTATAGTAACAATTAATTAATTAAAAGAATTTCGGGGGAAATATGTCAGGGGTAAATAATACTACATTTAATCGAATGCAGGCTACATCGCAAGAGTGTAGACACGAGCTGAGCAGACTTGAAAGTAGAATAGCAATGTTAGTAGAAAGGGCAGGATATCTGGGTATAGACGCAGCAGATTTGCCAGAAGTTACGGAATCTAACACAGGTGGCGCAGCTAAACAGCCGAATGTTTTCCAGATAATGGGATGGCGCATGAAAGAAGCGTCTAGGGCAAAGAATCAAGAAAAAGGCGTTACTGATGAGCTACCTATAGGGCAGCGTATTGAAAACTTGCTTGAGCAAAGAAACTGGGTAGGAAACCGTGCAGGTGTGATGCAAGATCGTGAAACACAAAATAAAGCGAATCAAGCGGACTATCATAATAGACTTGCTCAAGCAAAGAATCGGCGACTAGAGACAGGTGGTAAAACTGGATTAGTTGTGCCGGAAGCCGATGATGGAGCATCAAAAGTAAACCATGCCTGGATCGCCCCTACAAATGAAATATGGAAAGGTTTTAAGCCGGGTAATAGCCCTGTATTAAAAGCTTTTAAAGTTGGGGTTGATAATATGATAGAATGGCTTTCTGCTCCTCTTCGTTGTGCTAGTGATTTACAGAAATTGGTTACAACAGCGCTATCTTCTGGAAATCTAAAAGGTGATGATCTAGACAGATTTACACAGGCAGTTCTTAAGACATTTGCGCAAGTTGAACAGAACGGAGGGCTTTCTACAAAAGATAAAGAGAGCGTTAAAAAGATGATGCAGGACGTAATAACTACTGTTTCAGAGGTTAAACAATTTGCTTCAGAGGTTAAACCATTTGCGGCTGTTCCGAGAAATCAAGGTTTTAAGACAGTGCAGGGTATCGTTGGAACATTTACTACCCTATCTGCGGGTAAATCCCCTGAAAAAGTCGCTGCTTTAGTAGAATTTACAAAAAACGAGTTAAGATCTCTTTTAGCGACCGGAGATGAAAAGACAGAACGTGCTGTAAATCAGAGTATTAAGATGCTTGATGCTGTTGCTGGCGGAAGTTTATCTACTAGTAGTAAAGAAGCGGAGCAGGTGAAGACTATGCTAAATGAGTTTCATAGCGACCTGGTAGAATCAGATAATCAAAGAGGCTTAGCAAAATTGGCTAAAGTTAGATTAGACTCTTTTCAAATGATGGCAAACATAAATACTGAATTAAGTGCAGGGGCAAAAGAGCATTTGGATAGAGTGATTCAACAGGGGCTTAATAGTATAGAGCCATATCTACCTTTAGAGAAATTAACTACAATTATGGGTAAATTGGAGAGTAGCTCAAAAAGAGAGGATCAAACTACAGCTGACTTTGTAAAGCCTTTTCAACAACAATTAAAAGATTTGCAAGAATCAGTAGACGCAGCTAAGAGTTTACCTCCCGGAGATAGGCAAGAAATAGAGCAAGCGATAAATGCAGCTCATGCAACTATAAATACTTTGAGCGCAGCAGATGTGAAGAAAACAGGTGATATGCTTACTGCAGTAAACCTTATTTTTCATCAATTCACGAAGGATGTTCAAGATAAAAACGGGAATGTGTTGGATTTAGTGAAAACTGCTAGAGCGCGTTACAATGGTATGATAGACAGGTTAGAGAGCGAGGATAACACCATAACAGGTGTTGAGAGCAAAGCGATAGGGGATTCTATAATGAACGGACTAAAAGAGTTAGATCGAATAGAAGCAGAGCAAATGGACGACTTACTATAAAATAAAAAGATTTTCGGGGGAAATATGTCAACGGTAGGTAATACATTTAATCGCATGCAGGCTACACCAACAGAATGTAGACACGAGCTGAGCAGACTTAATAGCAGAATAGTAATGTTAGTAGAAAGGGCAGGATATCTGGGTATAGACGCAGCGGATTTGCCAGAAGTTACGGAATCTAACACAGGTGGCGCAGCTAAACAGCCGAATTTTTTACAGATAATGGGATGGCGTATGAAAGAAGCGTCTAGGGCAAGTAATCGAGCAAAAGGCGTTACTGATGAGCTACCTATTCAGGCGCGTATTGAAAACTTGGTGAATCAAAAAGTACAGGTAGGAAGGCGTTTAGGTGTGTTAGAAAAGCGTGAAGCACAATATAAAGTAAACACAGCGGAATTTATGAGACTTGTTGGGGTTGCGAGGGAATCAAGGCAGACAGGTCAATTAGTGGTAGTTTCAGAGGCTAAACAATTTGCTTCAGAGGCTAAACAATTTGCTTCAGAGGTTAAACTATTTGCGGCCGTTCCGAGAAATCAAGGTTTTAAGACAGTGCAAGGTATAGTTGGAACATTTCAAACTCTATCTGCGGGTAAATCTCCTGAAAAAGTAGATTCTTTAGCAGAATTTACAAAAAACGCGTTAAGAGATCTTTTAGATACCGGAGATGAAAAAACAGAACGTGCTGTAAATCAAAGTATTAAAATGATTGAGGCTTTAGCAGGCGGAACCTTGTCTACTAGTAGTAAAGAAGCGGACCAGGTAAATATTATGATAAATGAGTTTCATAGAGACATGGTAGACGCACCAGATACAAGAGCTTCAGCATCCAGTTTTAAACGTAAATTAGAATCTTTAAACTTTGTTCAAAGGCCCGCAGACGCGAATACTGATTTAAGTGCAGGGGCAAAAGAGCATTTGGATAGAGTGATTCAACAGGGGCTTAAGAGTATAGAGCCATATCTATTTGATGACACGGACGTAGCTTCCATTATGGATCACTTGCGGAGTAGCTCAAAAAGAGAGGCTCAAACTACAGCTGACTTTGTAAAACCTTTTCGACAACAATTATTAGATCTGGAAGAAAAAGTAGATAGAGCTAAGGGTTTACCTCCCGGACTTAGGAAAGAAATAAAGCAAGCGATAGATATGGCTTTTGGCGATATACATACTTTGATCTCAGCGGGATCCGATATGCTTGCTAGCGTAAAGTGGGTTCTTAAGAGCTTCTATCGGGATGTTCAAAATGGACAAGGGACTGTGCAGGCTTTAGTGAATGTTGCTAAAGAGCATTTGGGAGAGACGGTGAGGCAGTTAGAAAGCGAGAATAATCGCATAACAGGTCTTGAGAGAGACCGTATAAAGACTGCTATAGAGAACGTATTAGAAAAATTAAATGACGTACAAGCAGCAACAGATAAGCAAATGCAAGACGTACTATAAAATAAAAAGGATTTCGGGGGAAAAGAAGATGACAGTACAGGGGAAAAGTGGCTCAGTAAAATGGGATCCAACTCAGCACTCAGTAAGAGAGAATAGAGCAGAGCTTGGCAAAACTAGGCATGCAATATGTACTCTTTATGACAAGAATACGAGAAGTGATACAGCGGGGAACCAAGCTACTAAATCTTTGCGCATGAAATTGCACACGATAGGTCAGTATTTGTCTTCTCAAATATTGAAAGTGGATAAATTTCAAGAAATCTTTGTGGTATGCGTACCATTTCGAAGGAATGAGAAAGGTTTTAATGAAATAACGGGGCCAAGTAAGACTATTATTGGTAATATTCTCAGTGCAAACATGGAGAATTCTTTAAGTGTTAAAGATGTGTATTTAAGCGGTATGAAACAAATTTCAGAGGCTTTAAATAAGAGCGCGTCATTATCCGGTGAAGAGGTTCAAGATCTTCATGAAACAGCTAAGGCTCTTAAACGAGCTTTACATCTTGTTGACCCTTCCTCTGGAAGTGGTAAGATTGCAAAGGTTGTAAGTCAGAGAGGATCTTTCATCAACGCAAAAGATGGCGGTGAAGAAGCCAAAGGGAGTGACCCTTTAGACAGTGCTTCTGTAGAAAAAAAAGATAAGAAATTAGCAAACACCATTGAAGGTCGATTACCAGCTGAGCGAGAGGATAAGAGCTCTCAAATGAAAGCTATTAGATCTTTAGTTACACAAAAGCTTCCCTTAGAAGTTTTTTATCCCTCCTTTAAAAAAATATTACGCCAGGAGATGCCTTTGAATAAGGAAGTAGCTCATGCCGCTAGTGTTATATTTCAGGTGGCTTTTGAAAGTAAAAGCGTAGCATCAGATCTTACAAAAATTCTACAAGATCAAAAAGACATGTTAACTAGTAGACAAGCAACATAAGCTAAAATAATAAAAAAAAATTAGGGAAAAAGAAGATGGCAGTACACAGTAACAGCGGCTCAGTAGCCTGGGATCCAGCTCAGCATTCAGTGCAAGACAACAGGTTTAAAATCAGCGAGTATCAAACGGCAATAAGCAATATCCGTAACAGTAATACAAGTCCTCATACAGTGGTTTCTTTTTTTAGGAGTATAGCAAATCCTCTAGGGAAGCAGATTGCTGTTTTAGAAGGGGAAATAAGCAATATAACACGTTATATGGAAAGTAGTGGGCAAAACAAGGCACATCTATTTTCAGAAAGTATTTTGGGTCGATTACCAGCGCCGAGCGCTCATGAGAGTGAAGGGGTTAAAGCTATTAGGCATTTAGCAGAGCAAAAGCTTCCTTTAAAAAGTTTTCAAGAGGCGTTTAACGCGATTGTTGACAAGGCGGTCCGACCTCTTGCTGAAGATTTTAAAAAGGCAGCGGATACGGTGTTTAGTGTTGTTTTGGAAAAGAGAGTCGATGCTGAAACATCACAAGCCTTTACGGCAATACGTGACACTGTAAATCAAAAAGCAAAACAACTACTACCAGAAGTGGTTTTTCAACCATTCACTGGTTTGTAAGAGAACAAATAAAAAGAATTTCGGGGGAAATATGTCAGCAGTAAATAGAGCAGCATCCAGCGCAGCAGCGAGCTTGTCACCTACAGCACTCAGGGCTGAGATGACAAAACTTCAAGGAACAGTAGATAAGTTCACGCACCTATTACAGGATAAATTTTCTAAAAATAAAGGGATGGCTGCACAGCTTTCTGGAGCGATCAGCACATTAAAAGGGAAAATAAGCACCATACAAACCTCTTTAGCAAGTATTGAAGCTAAAACGGCTGGATCGGAATCAGCTGCATCAGGTGTTGAATCTAAAAAAATTGGGTTGGCAGCTGGGCTTCAATTGCGCGGTGCTTGGCAAAAGATTAAACAAAATGTTATTCAAGGAGCTCTTGCGGGAGCGAGTAAAGCAGATTATTTTGCTGCTCAATATCCGATTGTGGAGTTTTTAGATGAGTTAGAACAAGTATATGGAGTTGATTCTCAAGCGGCTTTAAAACGCGGAGAAAACCCTTTTCATGCTTTTAAAAAGTGTATTCCATCTGGAGAGTTGGAGCGTTTATATGACGAGGTTTTAAGTGGTGGTGATTCTCGTATGACATTTGCCCAGTTTGAAGCCATGATTGATGATGCCTTTGTTAAAACTACGGATGAAATGGATACGGTAGACAAGTTTGCAGAAGCAATAGGTGATGTATGGCAAGCTATTAAAGCTCCACTACAAAATGATGATCAGTTACACGCTATGAGTAAAGCGGTAGATGTGTTAATAGAGCAAAGGATTTCACCACTAGCTTTTTTTCAGGGGTTAGAAGAGATTGTTACGCAGGCTTTATCAGGTGAATTTGGAGAATTAAATCCTATTCAGACTAATAAACTTGTAACAGTCATGGTAGCTTTATTCGAAGAGACTAAACTCCAAGATGAGGTGGAGGCTAAAATGGATCCCAATGCCCATTTATCTCAGTGGAGAGCAACTAAAATAGCAGAAAAATTACCTGAGACTAAACCTTTAGCAGAGCAATTAACCGTTGAAGTAAAGAATGCTGTGAAAGAGGGGATGAGTAGGATTAAGCAGTTAGCAATAGGATTAGCAGATTCGAAAGTAACAGCACAAGTGGTACGTATTGACAGCGAAATAGCGATGTTAGTTGTTAGAGCGAGACATACAGGTGTGGATACAAGCGATTTGGGTGTGGGAGATGTAGAGATCCCGGCAGAGATGGAAACTAAAACTCCAAATATGTTTCAGAAATTACTATGGCGCACAAAACAATCTTTCAGATTGATGCAAAATCAAAAACAAGTTGAGGGTGTGACTCTGCCAATAAGAGCTCGGCTGCGACAATTAATAGAGCAAAGAGAAGAATTAGTAGGCACGGGGGAATAACTATGACAATACAGTGGAATCCAGCACAACATACCAGCGCTGAAAATAGAGAGCAGCTACAAGTTATGCAATTAGATAGAGCGAGTAGATTAGAAGCGTCGAAAACACTAGTAGGTAAATTTACAAATTTCTTTAGTCCTGTGGTAAAAGAGTCTGAAGATTTGCAAGGGAAAATTGAGGAGATACAAAATCATTTATCACTTCAGAGCC
>NVUK01000059.1 GCA_002401865.1 Candidatus Aerophobota bacterium
TTCCTAGAGATAGCGGTAGCTGTGGCGCAGGCATCCTCGTTTCCATTGTTAATGCCATTACAAAAAAAGATAGACATTCCTGGAATTTTTCCTCTTCCAACTTGGTGACGGATACAGTCATCAGAGTGGTATAGTGCCATACTCATAATATTCTCCTAAAAACATAAATTGAAGGCCTCCAATTTATGTTAATATATTTTTTAAATCAAGGTGGACTGGATAAAAAATAACTATAGAAAGATAGAATACATTTGTTTTTCGGGTATTACCCTAGCTGAGATATGTGTGTTTATCAGACTATGCATTAGTATTAGTAGCTGGCTGTACAAGAGAAGTGCAAACGCTGTCCGTTAGGATCGTTTGGCACGTGGTGTAGTTCAAAGCCCCAGTCGAGAGCGACTTTAATATAAGGGCCCATTTGGTAGTGTGCTCCTACTCCAATGCTGCTAAGGTATTGGGATTTTTTTTCGTTAGACATAGGCGCGTGGATAAATGCGATGCCGTAATCGTAAAAACCGATCAGTGTGAAAGCATCGTTAGCTTTGGGTTTTGAAGATAAAAGCTCAATGAGACTGATGTGGGGTGTGTGGTATTCAAAATTGAAAAGAGCTGCGCTGTCGCCGTTGATAATACGCTCTTTATAGCCGCGTATAGTTCTAAGTCCGCCAAGGCCATACTGCTCGCTAGGAAGAAGTCTGCTGGTGGAGGCTTGTCCTCTAGTGATAAATAAAAGATTGCCTTGCCGCGTGATCCAAGAGATTTTGCAAGAAGTTCTTGCGTAGGCATATAGAGGTGTTGAGCCTAATCTAAGGGTAGCATAATCAGTGTGTGTTTGGCTAGGGAGCCATCTTCCTGGGGAGAAAACTCCCTCTAGCGTATAAGCTATTTTGAGCGAATTTGTGTCGTAGCCTAAAGAGTAGATGGTAGAGAGCTGCGCGAGGTTTACTTCTGAACTGGAGTAAATAGCTGTTTCATTAAATAAGACGTTGTTATTGGTCCGTTTAAAATCAAACCCTGCTTGTATTTCATGGAGCAAGTGATAAATACCGGGGATGGGCACTATATAGCGCAGCGAGGCTTGTAGGTTGTGTCCTTTAGTTTTAAAGCGTGTTTGCTCAATATTGGGAACATCAAAGCCGGCGTTGATAAAAGAGAAACCAGTAAATAGGCGCAATGTGTGTCTCCAAGGAAGAGGGGCGGTATAATCAAGAATGTGGGAGGTTAAAACGCTAATATTGGGAGAACTGATGAGTTGGTAGGAGAAGCTTTGTGCTGTGTTAAAAAGATTACCGATAGTAAAGCCGGCGTAAAGGCGGTTATTGCCTGTAACATCGTTACCTGTATTATCTACCCCTGTAAATAGGCGCCAACTACGCAATTTTTTAACATGAAGAGCGATGTCTGTAGTTAAGAGATGGCTTCCAGGATAATAAATCGCATCCACTTGGAAAAAGGGGTTTTGGTTTAAAAAAAGAAGATCGCGATTTAATTTAAACGTATCAATCGGTATGCCAGATTTGAGAGAGATTTTCTTTTTTGCAGCGAGAGCTAAGGGGGAGTCTTTGCAATTTCCCTCAAGAGTGATTTTTCCAAGATTAGACTCTTTAATCATAAGGCGTAAAATTCCTGCATTTAAATTTTGCTCAGGAATGAATATTTCTATAAAGGGATGGCCGTGGTCAATGTAGAATTTCAGAACAATATTGCGTATAGCAATAATTAAATCTTTGTCTAAAGGCGCGTTGATAAACACGCGCAATTGTTTTTTTAACGCTATAATCTTGCCAGGTAGTTGCAAATCATACACAGACACACCTTCATAGCTGGATAATCTAGCATGCAGCGGGCCTTTGCCTCCTTGAAGAACAAGACCATGAAAAGAGGGGCCGAGTGTGGATGGTGCAACATAAGATGATTTTTTTTTGTCGTAGGAGGTGAAAGCATTAGAATCAGCGGGATTAGCAAAAATAAAACAAGGAGCTAGGAGAAAAATAAAGGCGAAAACTTTCATACTAAAAAGGGAAGAATTTTGAATAAGATTCTATAAAATATTATAGATTATTCACAATCTTTTCTCGCGTTTTAGGTAAGTTCGTAAGGTAAGGGGAGTCGGGGTTGATATAATGGATAGTGAATTTAGGACAAAAATAGGTAGAATCAATGGGATAGAGGCGGGAAGGAAGCCTTGAAGAGGATTTAACATAGAACTGCGTTTTGCCAGTGATGAAAGCGTCATAATTATTTAAATCACGGAAAAGTTCTTGTCTTGCAGGACCAATAAAAGCGGTGACAAGAGAGACAACATCCTGGTTAGAAAGAAAATCTTGACCCACGCTGATTAAAGATTGGCTTTGGTAAAACATGTTATAAGGAGATTGTTGCGGCATTTCTAAATATTTGATTAGAGGATATGTTTGTGTAATGGGGTCAATGTTTAAAGGTTGAGGCGTGTCATAACCAATATAGTTAACACCCCATACTTCTTCTCTGTTGGTAAAATAAGTAGGTGTGGGGTTGTAGTTGACATCGTTAAGGGTTCCATCAATGCGATTAAGCGCCTGCGTGGAGGAAAAAACATTTAAAGGAGCGTTGGAGGTGTTGACTTTAGCGTTTCTTGCTAAAACAAAACGGCCACTACCCAGCTGCTTGCCAAAATCACACACTAAATTTGTACCAAGAGGGCCCTGGCTGATAATTTTTGCCTTGTCTAGGAGGAAAATAGAATCTTTAGCAATAATATTTACACTTCCCTCTCGGCTTTCTAATAAGGCTTGGTCTGTAAGTGTTACATGTGTCGTTAAACTTCGAATATCTACATCTCCCTTAGTAGCTGCCACGACACTGTTATCGCGTAATTCAATGATGCTACCGCTAGATAATTTCAGGGTGGAGGTTAAAGAAGTGATAGAACTACTTGCGTTTAGCTCGATAGGTCCTATGGTTGCTATTTCAATGGATCCGGCAGTAATTGAGCTAGTAGCATGGTGATTGTTTTCTCCTCCCAGGCGGAGTTTTCCATCTACAGATACAGATAAAGATTGCGTGTTTTGTCCTAAAAAAGCGCCGCTATCCATCAATAAATCTCCATGGACAAAAAGAAGCAAAGTTTCTGTATCTATGCCTGCGCCGCGCTCGTTGTCGGCTGCTAGTAGAAAAGAGTCTTGCACGCTAATAGTTGCAGGACTCTCTCCGGTTATTTGCGCTTTGCCCTTATCGCCATAAAAAAACACATCCCCATCGATAGACCAGTTTTGGCTCCCTTTAGCGTAGATGGAGGCGTCCTGCTCAGAGGCTTGTAAAAAAAGATTAGATCCAATGTGCGCCTGGATGTTTCCACCAATTGAAAGAGAGGCGTTGCTTTGGCCTGCATCGAGAAAAACATTGCCCGTTACATCGTGGATAACAAGATCGCTATTAGCAGTGGTCAATATAACAGGACTTTTATTGGCTTTTATAGAAATGTCTTCAAGGTGGTTGAAATGAATTTTTGACTCTTTGCCAAGAGCAAGACATTGCACCTGTCCAGTTTCTGCTTGCATAGTAACAGAGGGACGAGCCCCCTCTTCAATTCCTTCAAAAAAAATAGATCCGCCTGTTGTTTTTAAGCAAACATTGCGGCCTTCATCTCCTTTTAATGTCGTATGTTTTCCACTGATTAAAGAGATGTTGCCTGCTTGGCTAGTTAACTGAGCAGCGCCCCCTGCGTTTGAAATAATTTCAACAGAGCTCTCTGAGCACAAGGATAAAGAGCCATTGTCTTGGCACATTAAAGAGACATTTTTATCTATAGGGGTTAGAGAAATAGAGCCGCCTATAGGATTCACTTTAGATCCTATAGAAATATCTCCAAGGGTGGAGATAGCTCCGTGGATGAAGAGAGGACCATTGGGACAAGTACAATGAATCGATCCCAAGCCGCTATTGGCTATTTGTCCATCTAAAATGATACCTTTGTCACCAAAACATTTAAATGTAAGTGAGTAGGGAGTGTTGTAAAGCATGCGTACTTGAGGCTCTACATGGATAGAACCTTCTCCTTGTGGCCCTACAGGAAAGGTAGTGCTAATAATTACAGGGCCATTATTCAATTCTTGAATAAGAGAGTTAACGTTAACATTCATCGAGTCAAAAGTGGGGACCCAGTTTTGATCTAGAATATTGTAGTTATAATCTTCTCTGTAGCTCAGGGTAATATCGGATTCGGGATCTATGATGAATTTTCCAGGTGAAAAATCAGGGTGAGGTGCTTGCCTAGAAAAAGAGCCGGGCCATGCGACATGTTTTTTTCCAGAGAGTTCAATGTTTCCACCGTGACCACCTTCAGGGCCTCCACAACTTTTGCAATAACCTCCCTGCACCACTGCGATATTGGCAATCAAATTGATATCGCCACCATCCCCTTTTACATTAGCTTGGGTCGATAGAAGCGCTCCGTCGGAGACATATACTTTGGAAGAGCCAAAAATATTAATGTTACCGGGATGCGTACTATGAGAAGCGTCTATTGAAGCATCTTTAGTAACAAGAATGTTTTCTGCTGCAGCATCTAGACTACCGTAAGTATAACCATCAAAAGCGATATCTCCTTCTGTAGTAATGCGGATACTTCCCATGTCTTGTGAGCTGTCTCCTACTGTAGTAATACTTCCGGATAAATTAATAGCGGAAGAAAAAGGGTTTGCGCAAGCAGCTATTTCACAACTGTTTGAAAAAATTTTCCCTGTATTTGTAAAGGAGCTGTCCTGGGTTGTATTGGGCCGGATGATAATGCGTTGATTACCTTTATTATAGAGTAAAAGCTTAGGGGCTGCGCCTATGTAAACAGAGCCATCTTTAGCATTGATGGTCCCTTTGTTGATAATATTATTGCTTAGCAAAGTGATATCTCCATTCTCGGTGGTAATAGAGCCTCCATTTTCTAATAAGCCATTCACTCCCTCTAGTTGGCAGTAACCGCTTTTTTCATTGTTCATAGAGTTTATCAGTAAGTCATCCTCTATATCCAAGGTGGTAGCTAGTAGGTGGTTGGCTGAAATAGTGCCATGATCTCCTATGGTGATACCTGTAGGGTTGATAAGAATTAAGCTGCCATTACAATGCAAATCTCCGAGTATATGGGAAGGGATGCCGGATATGTCCCTGTTAATAATTGCAGATTCTGGTGAGGGGAGGTTAAAGTGGGTAGATTCTCCAGCTTTTATATTGAACTGGTCCCAGTGTATTATGGTTAAGTCAGAGTTACTGGAGATAACAAGCTGGTCATTTGTAGGTTTTTGTATAGAGACATCGCCTTCAATGATAAAAGCTCCAGAAGGGTTGGCAAAAGCGCCGGACATGAGAGAAAGAAAGAGTAAAATAAAACAGAGCATTTTGGACTTGTCTCAAAAAGAAATTATAGTCCATTTTCGATTAAAAAAAGTTTTTAGTCAACCTGGTGTCCAACAAAGAAAAAAAATTAGGCAAAACATTTTCCATTGGTTTGCGCAAGCGCGCGCATAGCGTCAACTAGGGCCCCAACACCTTCTCCTGTAGAGGAGGAGATAGAAAATGTTTTAGCTTTAAGGTCGCTATGTACTTTAAAAAACTCGTCTACAGATTCTTGTGATTCTGGACAGTCAATTTTATTTAGTGCGACTAAAAAGTGTTTTTCTAAAAGAGCCGGATTATGGTGCTGTAATTCTTTTTTGAGAATGGCAAAATCATTGAGAGGGTCTTTACATAACATAGACATGTCAAGTACATATACCAAAGTAGAACAACGCTCAATATGTTTTAAAAAAGCGTGCCCTAGTCCTCTGTTTTGATGCGCTCCATCGATAATACCTGGAATATCTGCGATTCTAATTCTAGAATAATCATCAAACTCTAATACCGCAACATTGGGTTGTAAAGTGGTAAAATGGTAGGCTGCTGCTTTAAAAGGGACTTTAGTGACTTGAGATATAAGTGTTGATTTACCAGCACTAGGAAATCCAACAAGGCCAATGTCTGCGATAATTTTTAGCTCTATCTCAACGTCTGCAAGCTCTCCAGGTTTTCCTGGTGTGCATTTGTTAGGAGCTTGGTTTGTGGGTGTTTTAAAACAAGAATTACCCAGTCCTCCGCGTCCACCTTTACATAGACACACTGTTTCCCCAGTTGTTTCGAGTCTATAAAGAATTGCTCCTGTTAGAGAGTCTCGAACAATGGTACCTACAGGGACACGGATGATAATATCATTTGCTGTTTTGCCTGTTTTGTTGGCTGTTTTGCCAGCATCGCCATTTTTTGCTCCGATTAATCTACGATTTCTTAAATGTTCTAGTGAAGCGAGTTGTTCATCGGTGATTAGCGTAACAGAGCCTCCACAACCACCATTGCCTCCATAAGGACCACCTTTGGGCAACGCTTTTTCTCTTCGCCAAGATACGATACCATGACCGCCTCGGCCCGCCTGAAATTTGATTTTTACTTTATCTGTAAACATAATCCTCTAAGCAAAAAAGACTCCTAAGTCGATACAAAGGAGTCATGATTTTTATTTAAGTAAGAACGAGGAAGTTTTACGCCTGTTAAACAGGTAAAACAGAAACAAGAGTGTTGTTGTTTTTCCTAAAGTGTACTTTACCATCAATCAATGCAAAAAGGGTGTCATCTTTCCCTCTTTTTACATTAAGATCAGGATGCCACTTTGTGCCCCTTTGTCTTACAATAATACTTCCTGCTGTTACAAATTGGCCAGCAGTAGCCTTTACACCTAGTCTTTGAGCGTTAGAATCCCTTCCATTTCGACTAGAGCCTTGTCCTTTCTTATGTGACATTAAAAACGCTCCTTAACTTTTTACTAAATCCGTTATTTTCACTCTACAGTGATTCTGTCTATGACCTTTTTTTCTGTGATAGTTTTTTCTTCGCTTATATTTAAAAGAGATCAATTTAGGTGCTTTCACCTCTCCAAGAACTTCTCCTTTAACCACGACATCTTTCACATAAGGTGCGCCAACTTGAGCTTTTTCTCCATCGTTAAACATAACAACTTCTTTGAACTCAACGCCACCTGTTTCAACGCCTAAAAGTTCGACGTCAATAATATCACCTTTTTCAACCAAGT
>NVUK01000060.1 GCA_002401865.1 Candidatus Aerophobota bacterium
TACAGGGCATTTTACTTGAATCAAGCTTTATACAAACTATGATAAAAGTAATGTATCAAGCAGGCTTCTTAGAATTAGATTAAGAATAATTTTTTTATTATACTATTTGTTTTTCAATTAAATAATATCTTTTTTTACATGTACAATTCTTTACAAATATTGTATTATAGGTAAAATTAAATAAAAGATATTGTAATGGACAAGACACCTACATCAGCCTCTGTTTCTAATGAGCCAGAGTTTGCTACGTTTCTCCCTTTTTTGATGGTGATCTGTTTTCTAACTTTTCTCAGTATTTTATCCCGTATGGTATTTGCTCCTTTAACTCCCCTTATTTGCAAAGAAATGGGGCTATGCCATGGAGAGACAGGCCATCTATTTTTAGTGTTATCGATAGGATTTGCGGTTACGTTATTTTTATCGCAATATATTAATTGTTGGATATCGCATAAGAAAACCATTGCAATATCTTTATACAGTAATGCTTTTTTATTTTTATCGACTCCTTGGATAGGGGGATATGCATCCCTGTGCTCTTTTCTATTTTTTGTAGGTCTAGCTTCGGGGTTATTTATTCCATCATCGATTGCTATTATTAGAAAAGTAATATTTGATAATCATTTGGGTAAAGCTTTTGGAATGCGGCAAGCGATGCAAAGTTGCGCGTTTATTTTTGGCCCAGCAATGGTGTCTATCTTTTCGCCCTATCTTTCTTGGCGATTTATTTTACTCTCCTTAGGAGTGTTTTTTCTAATTTTTTCTGTTTTGTTTTCTATTTTTTTTAAAGAGGGTCAAGATAAATCTCCTCCTGTATCTATGGAATTTTTTAGAGGAGTGCTCACAATGCCCTCATTTTGGATTATGCTTCTACTGCTTTGTTTGATTAGCGGCATGAACTATGGGGTATATAATATGGCTCCCAATTATTATGATTCGCAATACGATGTTGACAGGTCCACAGTGAATACGCTTATCATGGTAGCTAGAATTTTCAGCTTTTTTACAGCTATCTTAAGCGGGTTTTTAGCAGATAAAATAGGCATGCGTAAAGCTCTATTTTCTTTACTCCTTATTTGTGGCCTCACTACTTTTTTCCTGGGAATTTCTAGTGTAGGAGTTTCTCTGTTTTTATTTATACTGCAGTCCTCTCTGGCAACAGCTTTAATGAGCTTAATTCATTTAGCCATAGCAAATATCGTACCAGCACACCGCTCCGCATCTATTATTTCTATGATGGCACCTTTTGCCTTTATCTTTGGATCAGGAATTGTTCCCAAAGTGATAGGAATATTTGCTGATAAAGGGATGTACTCCCAAGCTTTTGCGCTTTTTGGTATTATAGCAATAGCAGCAGCTCTTTTTTTCAATTGGAGCCGCGTACATCGCCACATCTACCAAAAGCAGGTGGATTCTTAATATTGCTTTTATTTCCATAAAGCGTTTTTATAATTTAGAAATTATCTAGGAGTTTGTATGGGAAAAATAGGGGTAGCTCTGATTAATTTAGGCACGCCGGACAGTGTAGATGTAAAGGCTGTTAGACGTTATCTGCTTGAGTTTTTACTAGATAAAAGAGTAATTGATAAACCCTTTATTCAAAGAAATTTCCTTGTAAGATCTTTGATTGTTCCTAAAAGAAAAAAAATAGCGGCTAATCTTTACGCTATGCTCCCAAAGCTTCCTGATCTTCCTTTGCGCTATTTTGGTAATCTTGTAGCCCAAGAACTAAATAAAGTTTTAGGTGAAAACTTTGAAGTAGAGCTGGCTATGCGCTATGGAAACCCTGCATTTAAATCCCTACTTAAAAAATGGAAAGAGAAAAACTTTGAAGAGATCATTATCCTTCCACTCTTTCCTCAATACGCCTCAGCTACCACAGGATCTGTACTGGAGCTTTTTTTCTCTCAGATCAAAAATTGGTCCATCATTCCTCGCGTGCATATAGTAAGAGATTTTTATGCCCATCCCACCTATATAAAAACGCAAATTGCTTTAGCTCAAAGATGTAACCCTTCCCAGTATGACCACATTGTGTTTAGTTATCATGGCCTTCCTTTACATCAGCTCAAAAAGGCCAATATTATTGGCAAACATTGCCAAGGGAATAAGGCTTGCTGTAAGCCCTTCGGATCAAAAAATAATCAGTGCTATAGAGCGCAGTGCTTGCAAACAACAGAACTTATTAGCCAAGGATTAAGTCTTGATTCTTTAAAAGTAACCACCACATTTCAATCACGCTTGGGGAAAAATCCCTGGATAGAGCCTTATACAGAAGAGGTGATTGAAAAGCTTGGCGTAGGCGGCATTAAGCGCGTGCTTATTTTTTCTCCCTCTTTTGTTAGCGATTGTTTGGAGACGTGGATTGAGATTGAGAAAGAGTATGCTGAGAGTTTTATTCAAGCAGGAGGAGAAAAACTAACGTTAGTACCCTCTCTTAATAAAGAGCCATTATGGATTGAATCGCTTAAAACAATGATACTGGAAAAGGTAAGCTACAAAGAGCTTTCTAAGTCTTTTTAGATTTTAACTCAATCGTGCTAACAGGAGTACCAGGGCCTTCATTGGCAACATACTTTAATAGATTACCTGTTTTTCGATTGTACCAAAGATCAGCATGCCAAAACATTTTCTTAATCCCTGTTAGTGTCATTTTAAGGCGTACAGCATCATATGTTTGTCCATGCACAGTTAGCTGTTCATCGCGTATTTTGGTGGCAACAAGCGTATGGATAGAAAGCTTTTGGGGGTGAATGATTTGAAAGGTATAACGTTTAGAGTTAGAAAGAATAAACGGGCGAAAGCTAAAATCAAATTCTTGTACCCATGGAGAAGAAGAGATGTCGTAGGTACGGCCAAAAGAGCCGTTTGCATCATGGCGGTGGGCATGGACTTTGTTGCCATCTTTTGTAAGTGTATAGCTATATCCATCATGGGATTTGTGCTGAAAGGAGAGCGTTTGGAAATTTTTGTCAGTTAATATGTTGGTTGTTCCAACAGGGGAAGCTCCATCAAGTACGTACGTTTTTTCCTTATCTTTAAGCGACCATTTTGCGACCGTCTGCTTTCCCTCTACTTCTTTACTATAGAGAAAGTGTTCTATTTTTGCAGGCGAGCTTGAGCTAAATGCCATGCTTGAAACAAGCATAAGTAAAACAATAGAAAATCTTAAAACCTGGTGCATAACTACTCCGCCTTAAAAAAGAAGTGACTCCATAATTATCACAGCAATAAAATAAAATGTAGATATATCTCAAAAAAAAATACTCTCTCCTTTAAGAGGATTTAAAGCGGTATTTTTTTATTGCATAATCCGTTACAATGCCTTTTTAAATTAAAAGAGGACGGATAGATGGCTAAATTTGAAAAAAATCCTATTATTGAAATGAATACAAGTAAAGGTTCTATTACTTTAGAACTGTTTGCAGATAAAGCTCCTAAGGCTGTAGAAAATATGGTTAGGCTGGCGGAAAAAAAATATTATAATGGCTCCCCATTTCACCGTGTGATTAAATCTTTTATGATACAAGGTGGAACAGGTAAAAGTAGTGGCGGAGAAGAAAACTCTATTTGGGGTAAACCTTTTAAAGATGAATTTTCATCTGATTTACTTTTTGATAAAGAAGGTGTACTAGCAATGGCAAATAGCGGCCCTAATACAAATGGTAGTCAGTTTTTTATCACTACGGTAGAAACTCCTTGGCTGGATCACAAACATACCATTTTTGGAAAAGTGATTAAAGGGTATGATGTGGTGAAAAAAATAGAGGAAATGGAAACTTCTATGCAAGATACTCCTGTAGAAGAAGTGAAAATTACGGGTATGTCTGTAAAGCTATGAACATAGCAATTATTGGCTTTGGAAGACTTGGTGCAAGTTTAGAGAGACAAATTGTAAAGGAAGGGCACTCAGTAACTCTCAAGGTGTCAAAACCTTTAAAAGAGGAAGATGTTGCGGCGCTTGAAAAAACAGACTTGATCTATGTTCTAGTACCTCCTACGGCTCTACTTACTACGGCGCTATTTTTAGCCAAAATTAAAAAACCGGTGGTTATTGGTACAACGCAGTGGCCCCTTGATCAAAAGGCATCTATCTTTAAAGCCTTTAAAGATGGAGGCTCTCCTATGCTTTATGGCGCTAATTTTAGTCTTAGCGTTATTTTGCTAAAAAAAAGCATGGAGCTATTTTTACAAGCTGCTGAAAAAGTGGGTGAAGAGTTTTCTATTCGTGGACTGGAGCGTCACCACGAGGGGAAAGTAGATGCTCCTTCAGGTACAGCTAATGCATGGCACCAAGATTTAAAAGCTTATAGCCAAGACCCCATGCCTGCCTTTAGTTATCAAAGAGAGGGGGATGAAAAAGGGTTTCATCAAATCTATATGGAAAACGAGGGCAATGTGTTAGCGTGGAGTCACCGAGCAAAAGAGCGATCGATCTTTGCACAAGGAGCACTTTTGGCAGGTCTTTGGTTAATAGATAAACAGGGGGTTTTTACTTTTGAACACTATGTGGAGACACTTTTATGATAAAAAAACTTCCCCAACTCTATACCGCTTTAATCACTCCTTTTAAGCAAGATCAAAGCATCGATGAGACAGCTTTGTATGCGCTTTTAAATCATCAAAAAAAAGCAGGGGTTCCGGGATTACTAGCTTTGGGAACAACAGCAGAATCGTATGCGCTAAGTTTAGAAGAAAAACAGCATTTACTTGCAATAATTGCAAATTTTACAAATCAATCGAATATAGATCTTTGTGTCAATGTTAGCTCTAACACAACAGATGGAGCTATTAAAATGGCCCATAGAGCAGAAAAAGAGGGAGCTAACTCTCTTTTAATGTTGCCACCGTTTTATGTTAAAACAACTAGAGAGGGGATGTTTGAGCATTTTAAAAATGTGGCTAAAGCAACCTCTTTGCCCATTATTGTTTATCACCATCCACCAAGAACCGGAATAAAGTTAGATTTTTGTCAAATCAAAGCGTTGAGCGAGATAGAGTCGATTGTAGGAATTAAAGAGCCATTTACAGATATTCAAACATGCCAAAAGCTAGTGGAAAGCATTCCAACATGGAATATTTATGCAGGTGATGATGCTTTAACACTTCCAGTGATGTCTGTGGGAGGAAGAGGTGTGATTTCTGTGATGAGTAATATATTTCCTAAAACTATGCAAACGCTTGTTAAAGCATTAGATGCAGGGCAACTGTTTAAAGCTCAAGCAATACATAAAACTCTTCTGCCTTTTTTTAATACTATAGCCTGCGAGCCTAATCCTTCAGTGATAAAGCAAATGCTTGCTATATGCATGGGGTTTGATCCTTTAGCAAGAAGACCTTTGTTAACTCTTAAAGAAGAAACAAAAAATGTGATTAAAACGTTGTTTGCGCAAGAGAGTACCAAAACATTGATTTTAGAAGAAATGGGTGAGGGGCAATATGCTTGAGCAAAAAGTTCCTGTTGCGCTTATTGGAGCTTCTGGTTTGGTAGGCCAAATGTACACACGTTTACTGGAAAGCCATCCCTATTTTGATCTGGTTTATGCGCCGCCAACAGCTGATTTAGAAAAAGAGGGGTTTGCTGAATTAATCGCTAGTTATGCGCCTATTGTTTTTTCTGCGCTTAAAGACACAAAAATTGCAACTGATGTAGAGATGAATATAGCCAGAGCGGGGAGTTTGGTGATTTCTAACAGTGCGTGTTGGAGGGAGGATCCTCTAGTTCCTTTAATTATTCCTGAAATTAATTTAAGTCATTTAAATTTATTAACGCTTCAAAGAAAGCATTATGGACTGAAAGGGAAGGGAGGTATTATTACCAAACCCAACTGTACTTTAGCTTCATTTTTATTGCCGCTATTTCCTTTGCATCAGAAATTTGGTTTGAAAAGTGCTATGATGGTCTCTTTTCAAGCGACGAGTGGTATGGGGAAAGATTTTGCCCTTAATTCTAATGTGCTTC
>NVUK01000061.1 GCA_002401865.1 Candidatus Aerophobota bacterium
AAGGCGCTGCACGCCTTGCTGGTAGATTTGATGAGCGCATTGTTGTCATCATACAGGTAGAGGTAAGCTTACTGTTAGAGGTACTATCAGTATAGAGCAGCAAAAAACAGGAGATAGGGAAAAGCTGGTTATTTCAGAAATCCCTTACAATGTTAACAAATCGCGTCTTATTCAAAGAATAGCAGAACTTGTCAATGACAAAGTGATGACGGGTATTTCTGATATTCGTGATGAGAGTGATAAGCGTGGTATGAGTGTTGTTATCGATTTAAAGCGGGGAGAAATTCCTGATGTTACGATTAATCAGTTGTATAAGTTTACAGACTTGCAGGTGACTTTTGGTTGTAACATGTTAGCGCTCGATAATGGACTGCCTCGCGTGATGAACATCAAGCAATTGATCTCTTCATGGGTAGTGCATCGCATGGAAGTGGTACGTGCGCGTACACGTTTTGAGCTAAATAAAGCTGAGGGGCGTGCGCATATTTTAGAGGGTTACCTTAAAGCGTTAAGCCATTTAGATGACGTTGTAAAACTTATCAGGAAATCAAACAGTAAAGAAGAAGCTAAAAAAGGTTTGATGGCAAACTTTGATTTAGCAGAGAGACAAGCGATAGCTGTTTTAGACCTTCGCCTTTATCAACTTACATCGCTTGAAAGTGAAAAAATTCAAGCAGAATTTAACGCTTTGCAAGTAAAAATTGCCGATCTAAAAGCAATTTTAGGAGACGAGCACCGTGTAAACAGTATTATCAAAGATGAGCTGGACGAAGTGGCATCTGCAGGTGTTTCAGATAGGCAAACACGTATCATTCCTGCGCAAGAAGATTTCCAAATGGAAGATTTGATTGCGGATGAGACGGTGATTATCACGATTTCTAGCGACGATTATATTAAGAGAATGCCTATTAGTGTATTCAAAGAGCAGCGTCGAGGTGGTCAAGGCGTGATTGGCTTTGATCAGAAGAAAGAAAAAGAGGGTCTAAAAAATCTTTATGTGGCCTCTACACATGACCATTTACTCGTCTTTACGAATTTTGGTAGATGTTACTGGTTAAAAGTATGGCAAATTCCAGATTCTGGAAGAAGATCTAAAGGGAAAGCTTTAGTGAATCTTTTAGACGGTCTTAGCTCTGGAGAGAGTATTGCAGCAGTATTAAGAGTACGTGATTTCGCCCAGGAAGGTGCTTATATCTTGCATGCTACGAAGAAAGGTGTTGTGAAAAAGACTAAACTCGAGGCGTTCTCTTCACCAAGGAAAAAAGGTGTTTATGCGATTAATATTGATGAGGGTGACGTAGTAATCGATGCGCATATAGCGAGAGAAGAAGACCAAGTGATGCTATTTACCAAAGAGGGAATGGCTGTGCGCTTTGATCAAAGCCAAGTTAGGGCGATGGGAAGAGTTGCTAGAGGTGTCCGTGGAGCTAAATTAAAAAGTGATAGCGACGTGGTAGTTTCTTGCGAAGTTGTAAAAGGCGATGAGACAATTTTAGTTGTTTGTGAAAATGGTTATGGTAAGAGATCGGTGGTGGAGTCGTTTAGACAAACAAACCGTGGCGGCGTAGGAGTACGTTCTATTATCACTAGTAAGCGTAATGGTTTAGTGGTGGGTGCTATATCTGTTAGAGACAAAGATAGTCTTGTTCTGATGTCGAGTAAGGGGCAAGCTTTGCGCCTGGGTATGTCTGACTTAAGAGTCATGGGACGCTCCACACAAGGGGTGAAAATTGTTAATCTTAAAGCAGATGATTATGTTTTAGCTGTGCAAAAAGTTGAGCATATTGAAGAGAGTTGTGAAGAAGAGCCCAAAAAACAGTAAGGCCAAATTTTTGTGAAAAAAAGAGGACGTTTTATTACCTTAGAAGGGGGTGAAGGCGTAGGTAAAAGTACGCTGATTAGAGCGCTGGGCTATAGTCTTGAGCGTGAGGGGTATAGCTGCTTGCTTACTTATCAGCCAGGAGCTACAGCTTTGGGCAAAAAATTGCGTGAACTGCTTCTAGACCAATCTGATATTAAGCTTTGCGATAGAGCAGAGCTATTACTATTTTTAAGTGACAAAAGCCAACATATTAGCCAAATGCTTTTGCCTGCATTAGAAAAAAATGATTTTGTTATTTGTGACCGTTTTATCGATTCAGCTATTGCTTATCAAGGCAGTAAGTTTGAAGAGGAGATAGATTTATTTAATGCTGCGTGCCGTTTTGCTACTAAGGATTTAACTGCTGATCTTACCTTTGTGTTAGATATAGACCCTGTGGAGGGGAAAAAGCGGATTCTTGCTAGGAGTGGAGGAAAACTAGATACGATTGAGAAGAAAGATATGAGTTACCACCAGTTGGTACGGAAGGCGTTTTTAAAGCAGGCAAAACAGGACCCTGATAGATATGTGGTTTTAGACGCGAGTAAAACACCTGAAGAGGTTGTAGCAGGTGCTATGCATGTTTTAAGTAAGAAAGGGTTTGTCTAAAGTTATGCCATTTTCATCTATTCAAGGTCACAGCTATCCTAAAAAAGTTTTAATGCAGCTATTAAAAGCTGAAAGATTACCTAGATCACTAATTTTTTGCGGTCCTGATGGTGTAGGAAAAAAAAGCGTAGCTAGGGCCTTTGTGCAAGAAATTTTTGGCAGTGAAACAAAACTTGAAAACTGCGTTGATTTTTTTAAAATTTTTCCAGAAAGCAAAGCTGGAGAGTATCAAAAAGATCAAATTGATCAGATAAGAAAGTTTGTTCAAACAGAGGCATACTCGGCTAAGATAAAGGTTTGTTTGATACAAAGAGCTGAGGGACTTAGCCAGGTACATGCTAATGCGCTTTTAAAAACGGTTGAAGAGCCTGCAGCCAATGTTGTGTTTATTTTTATTACGCAGTTTCAAAAAGCGTTGATTCCCACGTTAATATCTCGGTCGATGGTGCTTTTATTTTCTCCTTTAAGCTGGCAAGATGTGCAAGCGTATTTACTTGAGAAAGAATCTATTTCAAGTAAAGAAGAGGCACAGACTATTGCTAAGAGAAGTATGGGGTGTATAGGGCGCGCTAAAGCATATCTTTTAAACGCTGATTTGCATGTAGATATGTATAGCTTTGAGCTGGGAAAAGCGCTTTATTTAGGACATATACTTTTAGCTGTAGATCTTTGTAAAAAGATAGAAAAAGAAGTAGCGGACAATAAGGTGAGCTATGAGGCGTACCTTCAGGGGGTGTATGCTTTTTTTAAAGACCTTTACTTATTAGAGGTGCAGAGTGGAGCGTTGCTATTTTTTCAGTCTCATAGAGAAGAATTAGAGCAATTACAGCGTCAAGGGTTAGTTATAGATCTCAGTAAAGCATTAAAAGCTTACCACGGGGTAAAAGAAGAGCTAAAGCTTCATCTACCTTTAAAAACGCTAGTTCCCTATAGGCAGTGGGTTTAATTTTTTAAAGAAGGGAAACCAACTACAGCTTGATAACACTTGATTAAATGGTCGACTCCGCCCATGGCGGTGTGAGGAAGAGTTTCTTTGGATAGATGATACGTTGCAGCGATACTGTTTTTAGAAATACCAAAATCCCAAGGAAAAGGTGGCGCTTTTGCCATTTGCTTACTCCAAAACATAGAGGCTAAATCTAGCCAATGGTAGGGCCACTGAGCCGCTTCTTGCTCTGTTGCAGAGATAATTTTATGAAAAAAGGCACGGTCAAATGAGGGGTTCTGGCAAATAAAAACTGCTGTTTTTCTATCGATGGAGAGTTTAGTGAAAAGTTGGACAATGTTAGCTTTGACATTTTCAATTGTGGGAGCTTCCTGCAACATGTCTTTCTTTATGCCATTAATATTTAAGCTTTCAGGGCTACTACGCTCCCAATCTGCGCTACTAATATTAATCATGCTCTCCAGGAAGGCGAGGTGGGAGCCGGTTGTGAGATTGACTATTTTAATAGCAATACTCAGGGGTTTATGGATATCCATATCCAAACCATTGGCTTCAATGTCTAAAAAAATCCCTAACATAGAACTCTCCCTTTAAAAGAAAAGGATTTTAGCAGATAAGGTTAATTTTATAAAAGTATTGTTAAAAAAATATTGATTATTATTTTTTGAATTTTTAAACGAAGATAAGGCTAGCTGCAAAGGAGAATTAGATAATGGAATTAGACAAGATGGATATAGGTATAAGTGGTAAGGATAGAGCAAAAGTTGTGGATGTTTTTGAGGTAGCTCTTGCTACGAGTTATCATCTTTATTTAAAAGTACAAAATGCGCATTGGAATGTGGTTTCTAGCCACTTTCAATCTTACCACCTTTTGTTTCAGTCGATTTACGAAGAATTAGCCGAAGCTGTGGATGAGACAGCGGAAAGGATCAGGGCGCTTGGGGGCTACCCTTTAGGTTCATTTAAGTCCTTTTTAGCAAAAAGCCTTTTGAAAGATGAAGAAAAAGCAAGAAAAAGTGACAAAGAATTTCTTTTACACATGATAGAAGATCATCAAAAATTGATTGTTTTTCTCAGATCACACCTTAAAGGGGTGGAAGAAGTTTCTGACGGAGCTAGTAGTGATTTTATCAACAAAAGATTGATGGTTTCTGAAAAAGTAGCGTGGCAAATAAGGGCGCATTTAGGTTGAGTTTCATCTATTTAAAAAAATAAAAAAGATAAAATGGTTTTTGGTTTTTAGATTAATATTTCGTGAATTAAATAGTAGTTTTATGGTAATATAGGTCTCATCTGTTCAGAGGCATTTACTTGTGATACCCAAAAGAAAACTTAGAGAATTTATTTATCAAACGCTTTTTGCGATGGACTTTTTTGAGCAAACCTCTAAGGAGCCTATTGTTGACTTCGTGATGAATTTTGGTAAAGTTTCCAAAACGATAGCGCGCGAAGTTGTAGAGCGTACTTTTGAGATACGGGAATTCTATGGCAAGATTGATCTTATTATCAATAAGTTCATGGTGTCTTATAACAGTCAATTTATTTCTAAAGTAGAACTTAACACACTAAGACTCGCAACATACGAGATGTTATTCGATACAAATATCGATGGCAAGATAGCTATAAGTGAGGCGATCCGTATTGTTAAAAAATTTGGTTCTAAAGAGGGTGGAGCGTTCGTCAATGCTGTTTTAGACACTATTTATCAAGAAGATCTTCTTTCAGGAGATAAGTTGGCAGTAATTTTAGAAGAAGAAGCTATAAAAGCGGAAGCTATAAGAAAAGAAGAAGCTATAAAAGCAGAGATTTTGAGAGAAGAAGAAGCAGCAATAAGAGAAGAAGAAGAAGCTATACGAGCAGAGATCTTAAGAGAAGAAGAAATAATAAGGGAAGAAGAAGAAATAATGAGGGAAGAAGAAGAAATAATGAGGGAAGAAGAAGAACTAATGAGAGAAGAAGAAGAACTAATGAGAGACGAAGAAATAATGAGAGAAGACGAAGCAATGAGAGAAGACGAAGCAGCAGTAGCTACACAAGAAGTAGCAGCTACACACGATGAAGCAGCAGCTACAGAAGAAAATGTAGAAGAAGCAACGCAAGATGAAGCAGCTACAGAAGAAGCAGCTACAGAAGAAGCAGCTACAGAAGAAGCAGCAGCTA
>NVUK01000062.1 GCA_002401865.1 Candidatus Aerophobota bacterium
AGCTTTTTTTCCTTCTAAATCTAATTTTTTTAAATGTTGCATCAGAGCCTGAACAGGCCCTTTTCTTCCCAGGGTTTTCACCCTAACGTCTTCTACTTGTCTAGAAGAAATAGCCGCCCCAAGCTCTTGTATAAAAATAGTACGTACTTCGCTTAGTTCTTGCTTCACTACAAATCCCATATTTTTAAATCTCAGGCGGCCACTATGTTGTTTAAAAGATCAGCTTCAAGCCGCAGCAAGTGCTTTTTTTGCTTGATCTACACACTCTGCAAAAGTAGTTGGCTGGTGAATAGCTAGCTCTGAGAGCATTTTCCTGTTCACCAATGATCCAGCCTTAACCAAACCATCAATTAGTCTGCTGTAAGAGATACCATGACTCTTCGCTGCAACACTAATTCTCTGAATCCAAATTCTTCTAAAGAATGTTTTTTTCTTTCTTCTGTGCTCTGTGGCAAAGGCCATCGCCTTCATCACTGCATCTTGTGATAAACGAACGTGGTTTTTTCTGTCACCTACAAAACCTTTCGCTCTTTTTAATATACGTTTTCTTCTTTTTCTAGAAGCTACTGCTTTTTTAACTCTTGTCATCTCATATCTCCAAAGATTTTAATTAATTCACTTATTAAACTTGCGCCATTTGCTTATACTTTTTTGCAAAAGCTTGACTCATTACCGTTTGTTTTTTAAGATGTCTCTTTCTCTTCGCTGTCTTCTTTGTCAATATGTGACGTCGCCCCTGCTTTGTCCTCATAACTTTTCCGCTACCCGTTATTTTCAAACGTTTTTTGATAGATTTTCTCGTCTTTACTTTTGGCACTTTATTTATCTCCTTTGCTGTGATCTTTGCTGCATGGTGCGAGAACCATGTGCAAATTTCTTCCCATCATTTTCATCGGCATCTCAACTTGCGCAACATCTTTTAACTGCTCTGCAAATTCTGCTACCACTTTTCTTCCAATTTCCGTATGAATCATCTCTCTTCCTCTGAAGAAACAAGAAACTTTCACTTTATTGCCCTTCTCAAGAAACCCTCTAGCATTTTTCACTTTGAAACCTAAATCATGACTGTCAATATTGGGCTTGACCTTGATTTCTTTTAGTTTACTGATATGCTGATTTTTCTTATTCTCTTTCTCTCTTTTAGTAAGCTGATAGCGATACTTTCCATAATCAATAACTTTACAAACAGGAGGTTCTGCATTAGGAGAGATCTCAACTAAATCGAGCCCATCTGCATCCGCTATCATCTTAGCTCGGCTAAGATCAACCACGCCTACTTGACTACCATCTTTTCCAATTAACCTAACTTGTCTTGCTCGGATTTGTTCGTTTATCCTCAATATCGCTCCTAAAATTGCTGTAAAAACTAACTAGATTCTACGCAATGTTGCTTTTTTGTTCGAGAGTTCTTTTACTCTAACATTAATTACTATTTGAGATATAGCTGACTCGAACAGCTGACCTCCACGATGTCAACGTGGCGCTCTAACCAACTGAGCTAATACCCCAGACTGTAGAATGTTAAGCGATTTTATCTTTCAAAACAATAATTATTGACCCCTTTTTTCACTTTTATGCTATTTTACCCCTATTATGCCCCATAAAAACCATTTAACTACTGCACACGCACTTTGGCTTCCTCATCTAAAGCCCGGCTCCACCGTCATTGATGCTACTGCTGGTAATGGCCACGACGCCCTCTTTATAGCCAAACACCTATTACACCAAGCGTGCACCGAGCTTATTTGTATCGATATCCAAGAAAAAGCGCTCCTAGCCACAAAAACACGCCTATCCTCTCTCCCCACTAATCTTCTTTCAAAAATCACCTATATACATGGATCTCATGCCTCACTTCCCCCTATGAGGCACCCCCTCTCTCTCATTGTTTACAACCTGGGTTATTTGCCCGGATCAGACAAAACCGTTACAACAAGGGTGGATACAACGCTTGAAAGCGTGAAAAACAGCCTTAACACCTTAGCCCCAGGAGGACTTATCAGCTTAACCCTCTATCCAGGCCACCGTGAGGGAAAAGAGGAATATCAAATACTAATTCCTTTTTTAAAAGCTCTTTCTCCTAAAAAGTTTCAACTCTCCCACCCCTCCATATCGAATACAGAACACTCTCCCAAGCTTTTCGTAATAAAAAGTATTTAATATATTGCTCATATATATTTTATAATATTCATTATATTGTATTTATAATGAGATAGTTATAATATAAATATATAAATAGAAAAGGAGTTTTTATGCATAAACAGAATAAGGTGATTCCGGGTCAATTTTTATTTTTAAACGCTTTGCAACAAACGATCAAAGAGGCGTTATTATCGCCCTCATTAACAGCTGAAAGTTTTAGTAAATTGTACAAGCAATTTGCATCTTCTGAGTCTTCGTTTAAACAGCAATCTACTTTTGTGAACTTAGCTATTTTAATGGAAGAAAAAGATCTTAATCTCTCGATTGATCAAATTGTAGATCTTTCCACAGCCCATTCTAAACAAATGTTTTTAAGTCACAAAGACCTTATCAAGATAATTATACCCAAAATTCACCAACTCCTTTCCACAGAAAATTTAAGCATTGAAAACCGCTCTCTGCTCAATATTGCGATTAAAAAAATGTCTTCGCTCTATTTTCGTGTTACTAGTTTACAAAAGAGTGGCGACCCCTCCTCACGCTCAGCTTTAAAAGCGCTATTAGTCTATCTTGATTTTAAATCATCCTATGACAAAACCCTTTATCTATTTGATATATCCAAGGCGCTTTTTGAAAATAATATAGATAAAGCGGCAAGCAAACTTTTAAATCTCTCTTGTGATGAAAAGCAAGTATTTTGCCACCACCTGGCGCAGCTCAATCCCCATTTTTCTAAAAATAAAATATTGCAGCTAAGTAACCCTGCGTTTCTAAAAGCACATAAAATGGATATTATTCGCTCTTTATTAGCTGTAGCCTGGGAAATTACTAACCGGTGTGAAAATAGGTTTTACTATACAAACTTTGAAATCAGACAACTCTTTAATGAAGCAAAGAGCTTACAAGCTTAAAGCCTTTCTCTCTAGTAGTAACTGTTTCACTTCCCCTAGAAAATAAAACGAGCCTGTAGCTACCAGTGCCCCTGCGCCACTTGCAGAAATAGCGCTTTCTAAACAATCTTTTTGGCAAGCGTAAGAAAACACACTTGAGCTAAATTGCTCATATTTTTTTTTCAAGTTTATAGGATCAATTAATTTATAATGTGTATGGGGCCAAATGTGGCAAGTAGCGCTATTTTTAGCAATAAAAGAGATTAGATCCTCCCCTTTACCTTGGCTAAGTGCTAGGATAACATGCAACGAGCGCTTATGCGTGGACCGGCGCATTCTACTAAATAAATACTCAAGAGCTGGTAAGTTATGTGCTCCATCTAAAAAACAGCCCTGCACCTCTTCAAAGCGATAAGCAACGGGCTTTAACAAACCTTGCCGGGTTGCTTCTTCGCCAATAGAAAACCCTTGCCGGGTTAGCTCTTGAAGCATCAAACGGACAATTTGATCACCCTCTTTCACTCTCTCTTCATTAAAACTTGCCCTGTGAACCTTAGCTCCTTTTTTAGCTGCGCACTCTAAAATAGCAGGTAATGTTGCACTAGAACCTAACACAACAGGTACGTGGGGCTTAATAATACCTGCTTTTGCCCATGCTATTTCTGATAAACTGCTGCCTAAGATATGGGTATGATCGAGCCCGATTGAAGTGATAGCACATACTAAGGGGTTATTAATAACATTCGTAGCATCATAGCGCCCTCCAAGCCCTGTTTCAATAACAGCAATATCTACTCCCTTCTCTTTGAAATAGAGAAATGCCAAGGCTGTGAGTATGTCAAAAAAACAAAGATCGAGATTATGTTTTTCTTTTATTGCAAAAAGAGGAGGTAAAAGCGCCATTACCTCACCCTCATCTATATTTTTTCCATTAATCTGTATTCTTTCACGTACAGAGTTGATATGGGGAGAGGTGAAAAGCCCTACTTTATAACCCGCTTCTTCTAAACAGTGCGCTAGCTTATAACACACACTTCCCTTTCCATTAGTACCAGCCACGTGTACAGCAGCAACGCTTATTTCTGGATTAGAGCAAAGAGCCAATAAACGCTTTACTTGCGCTAAGGAGTGTGTTTTGTTTTTTCTAACTGTTAGAGAAAAAAGTTTATTAATCGCTTTGGCGTAATCCATAACCCTTCTTTTCAAAAGCTCCTAAAAATTAAGCGTGATGATCTGGAATTTTCCCTGGGAAAATAGTCTCAGCTGTAGCTTTGTCTACCCAAGAAGTCCCCATTACAGCTGCTGTAACATCCGGGCCATGAAAATCTGATCCTCCTGAAACTAATAGTCCTCGATCTAGTGCTAATTTTTCCCATTCCCTATCTACATGGGGCGGAAAAAAACCGTAAAAACACTCTATGCCAGATAAAGCTTTCAAATCAAGTATCTCATAAATAAGCCTTTTTTTTCTAATCAGATGAGGATGTGCTAAAAAGGCTTTACCCCCACTCTGTTTAACAATAGCGACAGTCTCTCCTATAGAAAATTTTGTGCATTGCATATTTTTTAGATAGCGGTCTGCCAAATAGAGATTAAATGCTTGCTTAACCGACTCCGCATACCCCCACTCCACCAATTTTTGCGCAATAAATACGCGGCCTAAATTACCCTGTTTTTTTTCTTGAAACTCTTCTCGCTTAACTTTCACGCCCTTTTTTTCCAATATCTTAGAAATCGATTCAAAACGCTCTTTTCTACGTAAAGTGTGCTTTTCACAAAAACGCATAATAAGGTCTGTTTTATCCATATTATAAGCCAAGATATGGATGGGATTACCTTTAAAATCGCATGAAAACTCAATCCCTGGAAGAAGGGTTATACCTTTACTTTTACCGTAATCCAAGACATCGGGGCTATAGGCATCATAGATATCATGGTCTGTAATAGAAATAGCTGACAACCCCTTTGCAAGCGCAAAGTCAATCAATTGGTGCGGGCTATACTGCCCATCAGAAAAATGGGAATGCATATGTAAATCAGCTCTAAACATTTAACTCTTCCTTCGCGTCCCAAATTTTAGGCTTCGCTAAGCTCACCTCCATTTCCAACTCTATCCCTCTTTCACCGAGCACGCGCGCCTGTACCATCTCTACAAGCTTTAAAAAATCGGCACCAGTAGCTCCGCCTTTATTAATGAAAAAATTGCCATGCTGCTCAGAAATTTGCGCTCCGCCTTGAACTAAACCTTTCAGTCCCAGCTCATCTATAATTTGCCCTGCACTCAACCCTGGTGGATTTTTAAAAAAACAGCCTAAACTTTTGGCATTATACGGTTGTGAAAGTCTTCTTTTCTCAAACAATTCTTTTTGATAAGCGCGAGCATGAGCACTTTTTGTCAGATCAA
>NVUK01000063.1 GCA_002401865.1 Candidatus Aerophobota bacterium
AGAATTAGGAGCATTATTAATCACCTGTGCTAAGGCTTCAGGGTCAAATAGAGCAGAAGTTCCAGTAAGAGCTATTTTAATAGGAACGCCTCTATGTGACTCGTTGGTTTGAGTAATAATGTTGCTTATGGTTTGAGCTAAAGTGTTTTCTATGTAGTCTTGTCCTTGTATCCGTGTTTGAATCTCACCTGTATCATCATCTGATTCTACTTTTAGCCCTGGATCAAAGAAAACAACTTGGTAATGTTGTTGTATATTTTTTGGCACAGATTCATAAAATGCGAGTACTTTTTCCTGGTAAGTCATGGTTTGTTTCCAGTTATGTACGTGAATACGTGGCAGGGGGAAAATTACAACAGCTTGAGGATTATTATGCACTCGATGACTAGCGTGTTGTGGAGGGAAGGTGTGCATCATAACGCCATTTTCATACTTGGTCACGCAGTGGAGCGTTTCAAGGGTTGTGGACGGTATAACTCGCGCATTAGTAGTACTCATATACCAAGAAGATGATGTGGGCTGAGGTGCAGGTGGTTGTGGTGGTGGATTTTCTTGTCTCTTATGACAGCCCCATACCATACCTATTCTATGTGTATTCATCCAGTCAATACCATAGCCCGCAGCGCCCAGCGGCGTGTAAAACAATACTCTTCCCCAAGGAAGACTGGGCTTTTTACCCCTTAGTTTGTTAATAACATAGCGTGCCACGCCATCGGCTAGTTTATAGCCGCAAAAAGCAGTAAGGCCCAGTCCAGGAATAGAGCGAGAGGTTTGTAGAGTGATAGGGGGGAGATTCCCTCTAGTAACAGTTGGGGTTGACATGTAGATCCTTTTTGGGAGAGATTAAAGTATGAATTTATATTTTTTTCAAGCTTTTTTACAAAATTCACTCTGAAAAAAGGCAAGGGCAGCAATCATCGCGCCATTATCTGTCGTTAAGCTTTTTTCAGGAAAATAGACAGGGAGGCTTTGGCTTTTAAAAGCTGCAGTCAGGTGTTTATAAAAGTAGCCATTAGCAGAAACGCCGCCACCTACACAGATTGATTTAAAATTTTGCGTAGAGGTTAATTTTTTAGCTTTATGGATCAGGTCAAAAAAAGCAGTTTTTTGAAAGCATGCAGCAAGATCGCAAATATCCTGTGCTGTTAACTCTTTCTCTTTTTTAAGCGCTTCAACCGTATAAAAAACATTGGTTTTCAGTCCGCTAAAAGAAAAATGGAGAGGTAATTTTTTTACATGCCCTGCTTTAAAACGGAACCGGGTATCATCGCCCATTTCTGCTAATTTTTCCACCTTAGGGCCTCCAGGATACTTTTGCCCTAGCATGGTGCCAACTTTGTCAAAGGCCTCTCCAATCGCATCATCTACGCTATGGCAAATAGGTGTATAGCTAGCAGGAGAGTCTACTTGGGCAAAAAAAGTATGTCCTCCAGAAACAACGATACCCAAAGCGGGGAAAAGGTTTTTGAATTTTTCAGGGCTAAGCCCCATCATCGGAGAGATTAAATGCGCGTGGATGTGGTTAATAAGGTATAAAGGTTTATTCCAAGCTAAGCAGAGCGTTTTAGCCACGGTTAAACCTGTAATAATAGAGCCCATAAGGCCAGGACTACTTGCTACGGCAATGGCATCAATAGAGTCTTTAGTGAGACTGGTGTTTTTTAAAGCTTGATCAATTAAGGGTAAAAGCTGAGAGACATGCTCTCTAGAAGCAATTTCTGGGAAAACACCACCAAATGCTTGGTGGATATCGATTTGTGATGCGATAAGGTTTGTTAAAATGGTATGACCATCCTCAACAATAGCTATTGCTGTCTCATCACATGTTGTCTCTATACCTAAAATTCTCATAGGAAAATTGTAGCAAGAAAGGCGATTAATCGCTTAGATTTTTTCTAAAAACAGCGCTTGCTTCAATATCGAGTATAAATAAAGCTTTATTATTATCTGTTCCAATTTTTTCTATAGGGAAAGGAGGGCTGTTTTTTTTAAATAATACTTTATTAATCACTGTTTTTTTAGCGCTACCAAGAATATAAACAACTATATTTTTTGCCCTGTTGATACAAGGGTATGTCATAGTCATTCGCCATACTTTTTTTTGTGCTACTTCATTGGCAACAACCCATTTGCTGCTCTCTTCTAAAGCTTTTGTTTGAGGAAAAAGTGAGGCAGTATGGCCATCATCGCCCATACCCAGCATGATAAGATCAAAGGGGCGCAGCCCTAAATGCTCTTTAATTATTTTTTCATATAAAGCAGCATTTGCTTCAATATCGGCCTCGGCGTGCATTCTAAAAACCTGCTTTTTTACCAGCGGTAATTTTTTTATTCCTGCATTCATAGAATTGAAAAAATTACTCTCACTATTCGTAGGGGAAACAGCGCGCTCATCCGACCAGAAAAAAAAGACTTTAGACCAATCGATTTCACTACTTTTTGAAGAGGAGAGATTTTTATAAATAGCATTGGGAGTAGAGCCGCCAGAGAGAGCTACAAAAAAAGAGCCTTGGTTGGTGATTGCAGCTTTTGCTGTTTGAATAAAGTGTTCGGTAGCGTATTCAATTGTTTTCTCATAATCTCCAATAACAGCGACGTCTTGACCATTTTTAGAGGTAAAAAAGTGGGGTAGTGTATGTGTCATAAGACATTTTCCCAGGGTAGAAATGTGATAATCTGTTTGAGCGTTTTAATATAGTGCTCATTAACTCCTGCATGCGCTAGCTCATTGATAAGGCTTTGTCCTGAGGTTTCTTTGTCAATCATATAGAGAGAGGGGAGAAAGCATTCAGTTTTAAGTGATTTTTCAATAATTAGGCAGTGAGGAGATTTAGGATTTCTATCGATTTTAAAATCAGCTTTGGCTGTTTTAAGGTGAACAGAACAAATCCTTCCTGGAAGAACATTTTCCATTTTACAAGGAGAAAGAGTTATACGTGGGGAGCCTTTAGAGCTTTTATAATCAAAGGTAAAGATTCCATTTTTTCCTTTTATAGAGGTAATGGTCCAACCAAGACAAACGCTAATCCATGCTTGGAAATAGGATGCTTGTATATGGTGATGCTCAAAATAGGTGTTTTTTGCATTGTTATACTTAAGGTGGATTTCCTCGGTAGTTTTTAGATGAGCCAAGTCTTCTTGAGATTTAAAAATAGTGGCAAAAAGAGTTCTAAAGGAGTGGATACGTTCCCAATTTAAATCCGCAATTTTAGCTTTTTGTTTTTTGTGGTAGTCTAAAGTGATTTTGGCAAAGCTGGTAATTTTTAAAGCCGCTTCTGAATCTACAATTACTTTTTCAGAAAGAGGTTCTATTTGAGAAAAAATTGTTTCTTTAGTATCGATGTTACTGCCGTATAAAAAGTAGATAGGAAGATCGGGAAGTAGGTGAGAAAGAACAATAAAGGGCACTTTTTCAGCCAGCTTTTTAGGAGCTAAAATATCGATGAGATCGCAGACAATATCGCTATTATCTTTACCTGCATTGATAAGAGAGACGGTGGTTTGAATTTTATTCTCTTTGTTTTCGTCATCAATTTGTATAAAAATAATACGTGAGGGGAATTTTTCAATCACCTTATGCGCAATTTTATCGAGATAGAGGGAGCGCTTGTTTTTTTCTGTAAAAATAACAAGATTGAATAAGCTGGCGCGCATCTTATTTGTGCCTTGAAATGACTGCCAAATCTCTTCGAGAGTCTTTTCTATATCAGCAACTAAAGCATGTTTGGAAGGCATGAAATCTTAATCTCTTTTCTTTGACTGTATAGGATGTATAGGATCTTTTTCAACTTAAATTAGTCTCCATGAATACCCATCTTGTTTGATCATATCATCAGCTATTTTTGGACCCCAACTGCCTCCTTTATATTGAGCATTAGCACCCAAATTTTCTTTGGCCCAGTGTTCAAGGATAGGCGTGAAGAAGCGCCATGAAAGAAACACTTCATCTTGGCGAGTAAAGAGGGTATTGTCTCCAAAGATACAGTCGCAAATAAGTCTTTCATACGCCTCTGGTGGTGCCATACCAAAGAAAGAAGCATATCTAAAATCCATTTTTACTGGCTGGATAGGACTACTGGGCCCTGGTACTTTACAGTTAGTTTTTAAAGAGATGCCCTCATCGGGTTGAATGCGTATAGCTAAAACGTTGGAGTGATTAGTGCTTCCACTACTTTGAAAAAGGATGCCGGGTGGTTTTTTAAAGGTGATGGCAATCTCTGTCGAGCGTTTGGGCATTCTTTTAGCGCCCCTTAAATAAATAGGAGTGTTGTGCCATCTCCAGTTATCAATAAAAAGACGTACGGCTGCAAAGGTTTCCACGTTAGATTGTGCATCTACATTATCCTCGCCTCTGTATGCTTTGCTATCTTCGCCATCGACAAAGCCTTCGCTATATTGACCTCTGATGGCAAATTTTTTAAAGTCGTCCCCTTTAAAAGGGCGTATTGCTTCTAAAACTTTAACCTTTTCATCATGGATTGCTTTAGGAGAAAGGGAACTGGGAGGCTCCATTGTAATCAGGCATAAAAGCTGCATCATATGGTTTTGCATAATATCGCGCACCAGCCCTTGCTGCTCATAAAATTTTCCACGCGTGCCAATACCGATACTTTCAGCTACAGTGATTTGAATGTTTTCAATATAGCGGTGATTCCACAAATTTTCAAAAATAGAATTAGCAAAACGGAAAACAAGAATATTTTGAACAGTCTCTTTTCCTAAGTAGTGGTCAATACGCCAGAGCTGTGTCTCTGTCATATGGTTCATTAAATCTTTTTGTAAAGCAATCGCCGAGTCCAGGTCATGACCAAAAGGCTTTTCAATAATCACACGTGACCACTTATCTTTTTCTTTGTTCTCATCGTAAAGAAGACCGGATGCTTTTAGTTTTTCACAAATTTTAGGAAAAAAAGTGGGTTGAGTAGAAAGATAGAAAAGACGGTTTCCTTTGGTGCCATGTTTTTGATCAAACTCTGCGAGTTGCTTTTTTAAACTTGCATACCCTTCATCATCATCAAATTCGCTGGCATGGTAATAAATCTCTTTCTCAAAGTTGTCGTATAACTCTTTATCTAAAGGTTGAGAGCGAGAATGTTTAGAGATAGCTTCTCTCATCTCATTTCTAAATTCTTCATGCGTTTTTTTTCTTCTTGCAAAGCCAACGCAAACAAAGTGGGGAGGCAAGCTTCCATCTTTTTTCAAATTGTAAATAGCGGGCATGAGTTTGCGCGCAGTCAAATCTCCAGAAGCTCCAAAGATGACAAGGATACAAGGGTCAAGTGAGCGCTCTGAGCGGCAAATATCTTCAAAAGGGTGGTCTTGAGAGGGCATAAAAAAGTGGCCTTTTTTCTTTCCAACCTAAGTGTTTTATAAGATTTTTTACTAGTTTTTTAAAAAAT
>NVUK01000002.1 GCA_002401865.1 Candidatus Aerophobota bacterium
AACTACCAACCCAATTTTTTTGTATCCGCTGGCGTGCCGTTGTTGTTGACTCTACTTTTTGGGGAGATGATTCCAAAATCTATCGCTTTTAAAAATAAGGAAAAAGCAGCAAAATTTCTCTCTTTTTTTATTTTCTATATTGCAGTGCTGTTAAAACCGATTGCGACTATTTTTCTCTTTTTTACAAGAAACCTTTCCAAAGCACTTTTTTTCTATTTGAAAAAACCTTCCCCTTTAACCATTGGCGAACTTAAAGAAGCTCTCCATGCTTATAAAGAGGGGGGCGTTATGGAAAGAGAAGAGGCTAAAATCGTGCGGGGGTATTTGAATTTAGAAGAAGACAGGGTTAAAGAGCTTATGTGCGCTAAAGAGGATATTATCTTTTTTGATCTTGCAAAAAGTGAATCTGAACTTGCTGATCTTTTTGTTCAAAAAGGGTGCACTAAGGTGGTAGTTTGTCAGGGGGGACTTGAGCATGTTTTAGGTATTATTTCAGCGCATCGCTATTTTCTTCATCAAGACAAGATTAAAAACTTGGTCGACATTATCCCTTTTCTTGAGAAAGTACGTTTTGTTTCAGAGTCTATGCGCTGTAAGGCGCTTCTTGCACAGTTTTATGCATGCAATGAATCGCTGGTGTTGGTAGTAGATGAGTATGGCGTGATCACGGGACTGATTACACTCGAGGATATTGTTGAGTCTGTGATAGGAGAGGTGAGTGATGCTCGTGATACGGTGAATCACTATACGCGCGCATCACAAGACATTATTATTACCAGCGGAAAATTTGAGCTTGTAGAGTTTGAACGCGTGTTTGACGTTCACTTAGAAAGTCTTGGAAATATGGCAACTATTGGAGGGTTTTTAATTGAGCAAGCAGGGGATATTCCTCAGGCAGGCTTTAAGCTACAAAAGCAAGGTTTTTTATTCCATGTTTTGGCTGCAGACAGTAACCGTATAAGGCGTGTGTATATCAAAAGGGTTAAGACGGTTAATAAGAAAAAACGGCGGTTGAGGTTTTTTAGAAATGGATAACTCTGCTCTGTTTTTTCTTTTAGCTATTGCTTCTCTTTTGGTTATCCAAGGATTTTTTTCTATGATGGAGATGGCGTGTGTCTCTTTTAATCCTGTGAGACTCGCTTTTTTACTTTCAAAAAATAATAAGAGCGCGCGCTGGCTTAACCATTTACTCTCAGAGCCTACCCGTCTTTTTGGCACCACACTCATTGGAGTAAATGCTGCTATGCAGTTTGGTTCAGAGTGCGCTAGGCGCCTTTATGTATCCTGGTCGCTCCCTGCTGACTATGCTCCAATTACCCAGGTTCTGTTAGTACTACTTTTTGCAGAGCTTTGTCCGATGATTGCTGCTAGGCGCTGTAGTGAGCATGTAGTGATGCTAGGCATGCCTCTTTTAAGAGTGTGTGTATTTATTTGTAGGCCTATTATTGCTGTTTTAGATGGTATGAGTCGTTTGATTAACTTTTGCTTAAGAATTGAAGGGTCCAGTTCGGAGCGTTATTTATCTAGAGATGATATAGAACAGGCAATTTCTCAGCCGATTAATATATCGGGCTTTAAAGAGGGCGAGGACCCTGTTATGAGTAGACTGTTTAGTTTGAAAAACATGAGAGCCAAGCAAGTTATAGAGCCTTTTTCACGCTTTATTTTTGCCGCTCAACATTTAGCAGTGAAAGATTTAAAGTCGATTATAGGATTGGAGTCTGTACCGTTTGTATGTCTTTATAGCGGAAAGAAAACACACATTACTGGCGTAGTCTATACTAGAGATTTAGTGAATCTGGACGGTAATGATCGTTTATCTGAGATGAGCCGCTCGCCTTGGTTTATTACTGCGGATACACCTCTTCTTTCACTTATTAGTAGCTTTAAAACGAATAAGCAAAGTTTGGCCATTGTGGTCGATAGAAAGGGAAGACCTGTGGGCATGGTTACTTTTGATGCTATTATTGACGCACTTTTTGATATCAAAGATGCATGGCATGCGCTTTCAAGCTATGGCACGGCGAATAATGTATTTGTTCATCGCAGGTTTTTATTTGAGGCAAAAGTTTTTGCAATAGAAAAAGAGGTAGGCGTTAAACTTCCTTGTAAAAACAAAAACTGGAGCCTTGAAGAACTGGTGCAGAGCCATTTGAAACATCCGATAGAAATCCATGACATTGTGGTAATTGGCAGGTTTAAATTTAGCGCTGTACAAGATACTACGCTTCTTGGAAAAACTATTTTAATTGAGTCGGTGTAAAGTCAGTTGCTTTTTGGAGGTTTTTTTTTAAAACCAAGACATCTTGTATGCGCTCTAGCCAACGTGTTCTATTTCTTTTAGTTAAAGAATGCTCTAAACCGGGGAGTTTAATTTTTAAACTATCTACGTTATTAAATGTTTGTTGAGCTGCGAGTGGAGTGCAAAATCTTCCATAAAACTGTGCAATTTTCACCTGTGTTTCTACCAAGTTAGTCTCTATTTGTTGTAGCTGGGGGGTATCTGCTCGTGACTCTCCATGCAAAGCTTGTCTTGATTTGAGTAGATTTTGTTGTCGCTGTAGCAAATTTAGAAATGTTTCCATAGGGGAGAGCCACAGATTAAGGACACGTTCTAATTCTAATTGTTTCCACCATATTTGTAGGTTTTTGAAGTTGTTTTTTGCTCTCACTGAAGCTGTTGTGGGTGTGGATTCACGCGTTGCATACTCCTCTTTAGCCATGTTTAATCGCTCATTATATCTGCGTTTGTTGTCTATAAATCTATCAGTTAATGCATTTGTACGTGACTCTAGAATAGAGAGGTTAGTGATGTTTATCGTGTGGTATAATTTAGCTTTTTCTTTGGCTACCTTAAATAAGTGGTATAGTTTTGTTTGGGGTGAGTAAGAGGATGCTTTTTTGAGTTGCTCTTGCAAGTCTGTGCTGCGGTCTTGTTTAAGGATGTCGATCTCTTTAATTATATCGCTAATAGCCATCCGGTGGGTATAACCTGGGCCTTGTTGTAACCTCTGTTCCGGCGTGGGGGCAAAATGAAATGTAAGTTGTTTATTATCTTGAGCTATTATTTTTAGACTAGGACCGACTACTGCATTTAGTTTGTCTACTGCGGCTTGGAAGTGTGGATCTACTTGAGTTATTGGAGCAGACGACGCTGGTGCATTTTGGCAAGCTCTTTTAGAGGAAGATAGAGGATGTGCAGACATAAACTCTTAATACAAAACAAATGTTTGCACGTTATAAACCAATTTTTATTTAATGCCTATTAGAATAAAAGCTCTTGGAAAAACTATTTTGGTTGAGTCGATGTAGCTTCAGATGCAGGTTCAGGTTTAGTTTCTTGTATTAGATTTTGGTTCTCTAGGATAAAATCAATACGCTCCCTATATTCTTGTAGGTCCTTTGGCAATAGATGCGCTAGTATAAGATATTTTCTCTGCTTTAAAGAGGTGATATGGTTGATTCCTCTATGTTTAACTCGCTCACTATCGCCCGCACCATAACACTGCCTAAGTTGTAAATGGAGCTCTACTATTGCACTATGTATGCGTTGCAGAGATTTGCTTTTTGTGAGTGTTTCGCTACTTAAGGCTGTCTTTTCTCCCTCTAGTCGCTCGAGTTGCTGTTTGCAATGGAGATGTTGTTCTATGAGCTTTAACCATGCGTTTAAAACACGGCGTAATTGTCGTTTTTTGTGCCATATCTGCATCTTGTTGCTTTTGAAATCTGAGTCGACTTGCGACTGTGTAGGGGTTGAATAAACCATAGCACATTCTTCTTCTGCCATGTTTAATCGCTCGTTATATTTGCGTTTGTTGTTTATAAATTTGTAAGCTAATCCCTCTGCACGTGAGTCTAGAATAGAGAGGTTAGTGATGTGTATCTTGTAGCATAGGTTTGCTACTTCTTTTTTTATCTCACGTAAGCGCTTTTGTTTCTCTGCGTCTGAGTAAGGAGATGCTGTTTTGTGTTGCTCTTGTAGAAGGCTCTTGCTACTGCCTTGTTCAAGCACATCAATTTCGCCTATGATATCGCGGATAGTCATCCGGTGGGTATAGTCAGGGTCTTGTTGTAACCTCTGTTCCGGCGTGGGGGCAAATTGGAATACAAGTTCACCATCACTACCAACGCTTAGTGTTAGTCGAGGATCTGTTAATTTATTTAATTTAGCAACTGTTGCCATTAAGAGCGTTGCTGGTTGAACTTCAGGTGCAGATACGGCAGCGGCTGCTGCGGCTAGAGCTATGTTGTTAGTAGCGGAGGCTGATGAAACACGTGCGGACATAACTTTTACACAAAAAGATGAATGTCTGCACGTTATAACCCAATTTTTATTTAATGCCTATGAGAATAAGATTGTTAGAAAAGCTGTTTTAGTTTCTAAGCTGATACGTATGGTCTCTTGCATGAGATGGATATGCGCAGTTCGCTGATCAAGTGTAAAGGTGGCCGTTTCTAAAGCTTGTTGTTGAGCAGTACTCTCAGCATAGGTGTGATGCATTACCGTGAATAGCTCGCTTAATTGCTCTCTATTTTCATCATAGCGGGCTATAGCTGCTTGCATTAAGGGTATCTTCTCTGTATTGATAACAAGCTCATTACTTGTATCATCATATGTAAATCCTAGTGCTGTAAGAAGGTGAGAAGGTGGTTTTGCATTGGGAAAATGCATTTTTTCTATAGCGTATAGGTTTCCAGCGCAAGCAGCGGAGAGATTTTTAAAAAATTTAATACAGTGATCTGTTCCATAACGCGCTTCATCCTGAGCTAAACGGCCTTGATTAAGTGTACCTACCTCGTCATTGCTCATCATTCTATGTAGTAGGGGTAGAGAGAAGCCAAAAAAGGCTTTTAATTGATCATAGTTCTCTTTAACAGGGTCTAGGAAAATATCAGGGTTGTCTTTAGTGACTTGTTTAATCCGTACAGATTCTAAAGAAGGAGTTGCATCCACTTCAGGATTTCCTATCTCTATGTTATTCGCAGCAGTTCTAAATAAACCCTCTAAAGAGTCGGTGTAATAAAGTCTGATAAAAGCCGCTTCAAGATAATCCATTGCTAGTTTTTCTAAATTTACAACTGGCATTACAGGCTCGCTAACTGGTTCGCCTTTAGATTCTGGTTGAGCTGATCCTGTAAGTTTAGCTTTTGCCCAAGAAGCAACTGCAGAAAAACTCCATCCGGATTCTTTTGATCCACCACTCTCGGCAGGTGCTGGGTTTTTTGCTGCAATATAAAGTGCATAACGCTCTTTAGCAATCAATGCCCACTTTTGTTCCATATGAGATTCGCTGATCTGAGTAAAATGGGCTGGTTGCATACGCAATACAGGAGCCTGTGCTTGAGCGGGTACTCCGCCACCGTCTTGGTTTAGGCTTGCTGCTGCTACTGCTTGAACGGGCGCATCTACTGCTAAAGCAGTAGTTGTGGGAGGGATAGAGCCTGCTCCGGGCAAAGGCTGAGTAGCAGCTGCTGAGGCAGCTGAGATGGTGGAAGTCATAATAAAACTCTTGGTTTAGTGTTTATAATGACTTCATTATAACACGTTTAGTATAGAGTTTTAAACATTAAAGAAATGTTTAATATCGATTAAAACAAATATATATAGTTTTTACTTACTATGAAGAAGGCTTTGGTTGATTTGTAGGCAGCGATTTACTTTGTCTTCTGTGGTATGCTTGTCTGGTGTAGATAACCAATCTTGAAGAACATTTTGTAATTCCTGTTTTCTTTGGGTTAATTGGCTTTTCAGATCTTGACAATCTTCTATGATTTGGGTCTGAGTTGGTTGTGTATTGAGAGCCTCGAATTCTTGTTTAAAGATAGCGATATGCTCATTTAAAGCTTCTCTTCCGCTTGAGCTTTCAGGAAATTGCTCTAAAAGAGTATTTAGCTGCTCTATTTGAGTTTCTAATTTAACTAACCTCTCAGCTTTTTTTGCAGGAGTGAAAGATGAGGCTCCTTTAAGCTGCTCTTCTAGAGGATTATTTTTTAATTCTCGTGAAAAAGCTGCCATTTCATCACCAATATCCTCAATAGCGTCAGGGTAGGTGTAAGTAGAATCCGTAGATAGTTTATTAGCACGCATTATGGCCATAACATCTTTTTGCTGAGCCACTTCACTTACTTTTGCTTCTGTAGGGCTTAATCTCCCCCCTTTTTCCTCACTTGCATATGCTTGATTATTAGCTGCTTGCGCTCTTGTTGTGTCTACTGACATAATAAAACCCCTTATTTTCCCTTATAATTAATTTTACCATGTTTTTAATATTTTTTATATCATTAATAGTAATTTTTTAAAAAAGAAGAGTTTTATTAAGTGTCTTAAGTAGAGCAGGATAGAGTCAAAAGTTGAGCTATTGTAGAAGCTGTTTGTTGAAGTTCGTGCTCAGTGGTAAAACGGCTGAGGGAAAAGCGTACAGAATGGGTAGAACGGTTAAGAGAGTAGCCCATAGATTTGAGCACATAAGAGGGCTCTAAAGCGCCTGAGGAGCAGGCAGTACCTGCGCTAATAGCGATATGGTGTTGATCGAGGTATATTAGGAGTGTTTCAGCGTCCACAAAGGGGAAATAGAGGTTTAGAATACCTGGAGCTTTTTTCCCCTCTCCATTTTCTCTAAAAGGGATACCGCGGCGAGTTAATTCTTGTTTGAAAAAAAGGGAATACTTTTCTAAATGGTTATAGATAGAAGGGCCTTGGCTTTTAAGAATGTCGACAGCTTTGCTAAGACCTGCAATACCCACACTATTTTCACTTCCAGCTCTTAGCATTTGCATTTGATTGCCCCCTAAAAGAAGAGGCATTAAGGGCATAGATTTTTGTTTATAAATAAAGCCAACACCTGGAGGGCCATGAATTTTATGGGAAGAAAACCCCATACCTGACACGCCTTTAGGAATAGAAAAACACGCTTTTCCAAGAAGAGCTACTCCGTCGATAAGGAGCGGAGTACTGTGTTTTTCAGCTATACTGGCTACCGCTTCAAGATCGAGCATGGCGCCCGTTTCTGAGTTAACAGCGCTGAGCGTTATAAAGGTGGGTTTACCTGCTTGCTCTATAATAGCTTTTTCTAAATGTTCTGGGCAAACAGCGCCCTGCTTACTACTTTCTAAAGCGACTAAGCGCATAGAGGAATATGTATTTAAATGCTTTAACGGTTTTAACACGCAAGGGTGATCTAAGTTAGAGTAGATACAGGTCAGATTTTTATCTTTGTGTAAAAGAGAATTTGCCAGGCCCAAAATAAGCATATTCATGCTTTCAGTGCCTCCAGAGGTAAATATAATTTCTAGCGGTTGCATGTTTAGAAAACTAGCGATGAGTTGGTGGCTTTTCTCAATACGCGTTTTAGCATTTTGTCCACAGCGGTGAATGCTGGAAGGGTTAGCAGCTGGGGCATCAATTGCTTCAAGCATTGCTTGTTTGACTTCGGGAGCTATTTGTGTGGATGCACTATTATCTAAATAAATCGACTGGGTCATGGTATTTGGCTTGGACAAGCACTGCTGTAATGTTGTCCTTCCCTCCCTTTTGTATGGCTAACTCTATCAGCTTTTCTACACCGCTTTTTTTAGAGTGTTCATGTTCATAGACAACCCGCATGATTTCATCTGGAGATAAACAATCCGATAGGCCGTCGCTACAGAGCAAGTATATATCATTGTCCATTACAGGATCAACCTGAACCTGAATATCTATTTCTGAACAGGTTCCAATAGCTTTTGTTAAAATATTTTTATAGGGTTCATATGCTTTAGAGAGGGAGTTTTTGGCCACTTTAAGGGATCCGCCGGCTACGAGGTGATTTTTTAAAGAGTGGTCGGAGGTGAGCTGTTTGATGGTGCCTTGCCGTATACGGTAAATGCGTGAATCTCCAACATGAGAGTAGATAATAGATTTTTCAAAAAATAGTAGGGTACAGATGGTTGTGCCCATCCCTGCATATTCTTTCTTTTTTTGCCCTAGGTGGTGTACCCAGCTATTGGCATTTTCAAGTGTTAATTTAGTAAAATCACCGATAGAAAAAATATCTTCGTATTCTCCATTTTCTGCAAGAAAGGTTTCAAATGATTTGGTGACAAAATGCACAGTTTCTTTCGCAGCAACTTCTCCAGCATTATGTCCACCCATACCATCGGCTAGTATAAAGAGGCCTTGTTCCTGGTTGATCATGCAAGCATCTTCATTATTGTGCCTAAAAGTACCAATGTCTGAGAGGCCATAACAGGAGAGCTGGAATCTTGAAAATCTCATAAAAAACTCATTTTTTTAGATTCACTATTTAAAGAAAAGTATACTCACTAGGTTAATTGAATTAAACATTATATGTAGACCAATTGGAGCAAAAAGGGAGCGTTGTCTTTCATACAAAAAACCAAGAAGACAAGAAAAGGTGAAGAGTGAAAAGAAAAGAGGAAGGTTGGAGATGCCTGCGTGTATCGATAGATGAAGAAAAGAGAATAAGCAAGAAGTAATAAGAATAGAAAAAGTTGTTGAGATCCGTTTTTTTAGAGCATTTTGTAACATTCCTCGAAAAGCAACTTCTTCAATAATGGGAGAGATCAGAGCAATGGAGACAAAAAAGATAGCAAGAGTGGAGGGGGGTGTATCTTTTAACATTTTTACAAGCTTTACAGCTATTTGCTCTGTAGGCTGTACGGAAAAAACTTTGATAATAAGCCATTGAAATAGGCTAGAGACAAAAGTTACTAAAGGAAAGGCTAAAAAATAAGAGAAAAAACTGAGCTTTAAATCGCCTAAGATAGAAGAGTGGTTTTCTTTCCGTCTACTTTTCCATAAAGCGAGGGATGTTTGTTTGCCTTGGTAGAGAAAGAAAAAGGTCAGGAAGCTAATAGAGACAACAAGTGTACAGAGGTGAAAGAAGGTGAGGCTTAATGTGGGATGGTCACCTAAAAATAACGAGGTGGAAGGGAAAAATTGATTTAATCCCCAAGAAAGTAGGGGAGTGAAAAAGAAAAAAAGTAGTAAATAAGAAAAGAAAAATAAAAGGCCTTGAGCGATAGGGGGAGCAAAGCGCTCCTTACTTATCCAGAAAAAGTCCCATCTATATGCAATAAAACAAGCTAAAAAAGTGAGAGCTGCAAAAATAAAGGCTGCATGGAGAAGAGGGGAGGGTTCGATAAAAGCTCCCTAGCTAGTGGCTTTGAGATATTTTAATATAATCTTCAATGCGCGTAACAGCTGTTTTTATTAACTGTGAGTGTGCAATACCTAAAGGTGTGATTTGAAAAGTTACTTTTTTCCAATAATCTTTTCCCTTAGCTTCTAAATCTCCAGGATTAGAAATGGTGTGTTTATTGTGAACAAGTTCTTGAAGAATAACTTTAGGGATGGCTCCTCTTAGATCAAAAATACGTAATCGTAGTGTTAATACTATTTCAGAAGAGGGTGTGATATAATCGAGAAAATTGCCTCGCAGAGGTTTAGATTGGACATCGTGCTCAACTAATTCTGAGAAGACAACAAATTCATACTTGGAAAAAGTTTGTTTTACCCATTGAAAATTTGGAGAGAAAGGATCTTGTTTTTCAGATAATCCTGTAATTAAAGAAGACATTTCATCGAGTGTAGATAAACGGAATTGGCTATTGTTGCCCAGTTTTTGCATTAAGTGGCCAGTGAATTCATCAGAAAGGTCCCAACCCACTTTTGCATTTGAGTTATCTACAACAGGGACAAAAGCAACCAGTGGCTTTTTTCTGCCATCGTCATAAAAAGCGCTAGTGTTGTCGTGAATACCTTTTGTACAACTAAAAAAGAAAACCGAAAAAAAGCTTATTAAAGTTAGAGAAGCTAAACGTAATTTCATAAGAAAAAACTCCTTGGATGCCCATAATGGTAGTGCGTAAATTGAACATAGCAAAAAAGCCGTTTTGATTGCCAGAATACTATTTCTTTTTTTCTCTCATGAGCATTATAGAGCTCCAAGCGTGTAGAGTGTAACTTGTGTTTTTTTCTAATTGTACGTTGGTAAAGCTTTGATCATCTGCATAAGTGTTGGCTACGAGATACCCCGTTTCCCATTGCGGCGGCAATTGAAAATGTATGGCTTCTTTGGAGGGGTTAAAAAGAAAAGCCAAAGCGTTCTCACACACGAGAAAAACTCTTTTAGAGTCATCTGGAAAAAGCTCTTCTATGCAGCTGTTTTCGACAAAGGTGCTTTTTTCAAAATAAGGCGTTTTTTTGCGAAAGGCGATCAATCCGGATACAAAATCAAAAAGTTCACAGTTTTTTTCAAGCTGGTCCCATAAAAAGTAGTTTAGGGCAGAGTCGTGGCAGTAGGTATTATTATTGCCTCCTTTACTATGACCATATTCGTCTCCCATCAAAAATAAAGGAATCCCAAGAGAGCAAAAAAGAGCTAAGTAGAAATTTTTTATTTGCCGCAATCTTAATTTTTTGATTTTTGCATCTACATCTAGACCCTCTTCTCCACAATTCCAGCTTTTGTTGTTATCGCTACCGTCGCGTCCTTGTTCACCATTTAAAGCGTTATTTTTTTTAGAAAAAGAGCAAAGATCCATGAGAGAGAAACCGTCGTGTACAGTTATGTAATTCACACTTTTTAAAGGAGAATCTTTTCCCCATATATCAGGAGATCCTAGAAGGCGGTTGATGAAAGAGGTTTTGTCTCCTGCGCCTCGAAGAAAATCTCTGGTGTCATCTCGAAATTTATCGTTCCATTCTGAAAAACGGTAGTTAAAAAAAGAGCCTAAACGGTAAAGACCTGCCGCATCCCAAGGTTCAACAAAGAACTTGGATGAGGAGAGAATAGGGTCAGTGCTAATCTTTTCCAAAATAGGTGGGTTTTTTATCACTTCACCATTTTCGCCCCTGTAAAAGCAGGCTGCTAGATCAAAACGGAAACCATCCACATGGCACTCTTTTACCCAGTAGCGCAAAGAGTTTAAAATCAAATGCATTCCTGCAATGCTATTGCAAGAAAAGGTATTGCCGCAGCCAGAATAATTGGTGTGATGCTCTTGAGAAGTGATAAAATATGCATCCTTGTCTATGTTTGCAAAAGAGTGAAAACCTCGCGCGCGGCTCCCTTCGTCTGTATGGTTAAAAACAACATCTAAAATCAGTTCTATACCCGCCTGGTGTAGAGCCTTTATCATGGTCTTAAATTCGGTTAGAGCTGTTTTTTGGCTACTGCCATACCGGTGCATTAGAGAGAAAAAAGAGCGGGTAGAATAGCCCCAAAAATTGCATAATGTTTTATCAGAAGTAGGGTGTTCTACTTCATCAAATTCAAAAACAGGAAGCAGTTCAACGGTTGTTATGCCCAATTTTTTGAGATGGGGTATTTTTTCAATCAGAGCTAAAAAAGAACTATTAGAGCTTTTTTTTGCTGAAGGATCCTGGGTGAGAGCGCGCACATGTGTTTCGTATATAATAGTTTTTTCGTGCGGGTGCCATGGTTTGGCGTCCAGCTCCCAGTCAAAAGGTTCTTGATCGGTATAAATACTACGTAGAGGTTTTTTGCTATGAGATAAAAAAGTGTCTGGCGAGGTGATGGATACAGCATAAGGGTCCAAAATAGATACCGGTTGATCTTGACCATTTTTTTTTAGATTATAAAGGTAGTGAAATGTGGTGGGGAGATTTTCAAGAGTGGCGGACCACAGACCTATGCCTATTTGTTCCATGTTGGTTTGCAGAAAAGGGCTTTTTTTATGGGGCTGAAACAAGCTAAGAGTGATGGCTTGAGTGTTGTTTGCAAAAAAAGTAAATTGATGGCGCTGCCCTTTTTTTTGGACTCCTAAATAAAAAGAACAATCTAACTGTAACATTTAAATCTCATCTATTTTTTTTTAAACTAGCGAAAATAAAGTTTGTTTAAAAGTCTAATTGTAAAAGTAGAGATTAAGAAAAAAAAAGAGTTTTTTGTTGCTATTTTTCACCAAGCCTGAAAATATCGGACTTTAACGAAAGCAAATAGATATACGATTAAGGAGGACTCCTCGATGTCACTTGAAAATGCTAAAGCTAACCTTGATGAGTTTGGGAAAGAGCTAAAACTAGAGAACCTAAACTTTGATGAAAACCATACTTGTATTTTAGGGATAGATAATACCTTTTCCCTACACCTTACTTATGAGGATAATTCAGATAGGCTTTATCTTTATTCTCCCGTTTTAGACGGTTTACCTAAAGATGATAACATAAAGCTAAAACTATATGAACTACTTCTTGAAGGTTCTATCTTAGGTGGAAAGATGGCTGGAGGCGGCGTTGGAGTTGCAGTGAATGAAGAGCTTATTTTAATGCACTGTGTGCTTGAAATGGGAATGGGAACGGATGCCCAGGCTTTGCGTCGTTTTGCTCCGTTGTTTGTTGAAGCGGTAGAAAAGTGGAGAAAGAAAGCGGATATTATCTGTTCTGGTGGAGAAGTTCCTGAAGATGATGATGATCAACAAGGAATGCCAAGACCAGGAGCACCTAAGAAAGGTGGCGGCGGTCATGATGGCGCCGGCTTCATGAAAGTTTAGGGTAGAGAAAAACCTTTGTGGAGGTTGGCCTGGCTTTAAGCTTTAGAAAATATACTTTTTATAAAAGAGCCTGAGAGATCTTATCTATAGCGGTTAAGACTTCAGGTTCTTTGCGTTTTAAGCGTAATTTAATCGATTTAACACTAGTCATCACAGTAGAGTGATCACGATTAAAAAAATCGCCCAGTTGTATGTAGGGAGTTTTGATCTTTTCTCTGCAGAGATACATGGAAATTTGTCTGGGAAGAGAGGTTTCTTTAGTTTGAGATCTTCCAAGTACATCTTCATTTTTTATACCGTAATAAGAGCAAACTTTTCTAACAACACTATCGAGTGTTAATGTTTTTGATTTTTCCAAAAGAATTAAATCTTTGAGGTAAAATTCGGCACGTGTTTTTTCTAAAGGTGAGTTACTGTGGTGGTATAGACATAGCGTTGAAAGGGCACTGGCTAAAGAGGCTGGGGTTAAAAATTGGGATAAGAGCCAAGCTCTTAGCTCATGGGATAGGGGAAGGTTGAGCTGATGAGCTTTGATGCCAAGTATTTGCTTCAAAATCTCGCTAGGGGGCTTTTCTATAGCGAGGCTGATACCCCATTCAAAACGGGAGGTTAGGCGCTCTTCTATCTCTTCTAAGTGGCTAGGAATAACATTAGAGGAAACGATGATCCGTTTTTTTCTAGTATGTAGAGAATTAAAGGTATGAAAGAGCTCTTCTTGAGAACTTGTTTTTCTTTTTAAAAGGTGGATGTCATCAATAATCAGTACATCCATATTTCTATAAGTTTGTCTAAACTCCTGCAATAAGCTCCCTCTAAAAGCATGGATAACATGTTTAGAAAAAGTTAGTGCGTGTACAAAGCAAACTTTATTTCCTTGAGCTTTTAATGTGAGGGCTATGGCAGTAAGAAGGTGTGTTTTCCCAGAGCTTGGGGGGCCATAGATAAAAATGGGGTTATTATCATCCTTGTTTTGATTTTTCTCATTCAGGATTAAATCTTTTAAAATTTGGCATGATAACAATGTTTTATTTGCAGCCAAAAAGTTGTCAAAAGTGAAAAGAGGGTCGCAAAAGTCAGGGGAAAAATTATTCTCATTGATTTTGTGGGCCACAGTGGGCTTGTTTTCAAGACCTTTATCACAAATAATATGCACTTTAATGGGCAGGCCTGCGCTAGAGAGGAGGATTTCACTGCACAGTTGCTTGATGTGTTCATTAAACCATGCTATTTGAAATTGGTTTTCAGCTTTTAGATAAATATTTCTAGCATCAAAGTTCACCACTTTTAAAGGAGTGACCCACTGTTTTATCGTATTTACATCAAAACGTGTTTCTAAATATTTTAGAAATTTAAGCCATTGATTCATGGTCTTCTAGGGGTTTAGATTAAACAATAACTATATGAATACTACTTCCGCTTAGTTTTTACCAAGACCTCTTTTGGATTTTTCTTAAGAGCTCTTTTTTGAATAGATTTAAGCGTTATAGAGTGTTGTACCATTTGCAAAACAGACGAAGAAATAAAGTAAATATTTAATCCTGAGGGCATTTTATAAAAAATAACAAGCATCAGTACAGGCATGATAAAGTTCATCTTTTGCTGCTGTTTTTGCATGTCACTCATATTGCTAGTATCATTACCTTTCGATGACTGCTTGGTTTGTAGAAACATCAGTAATGCAGCAATTAACGGTAGCAGGTGGAAAGAGGTTCCAATAAAAGGAATAGAGGTGCTCCAGGAGAATAAAGAGTCTGGAGAGGAGAGGTTATTAATCCATCCAGGAATAAAGCTCGCGCCCCTAATAGCAAAGTTGGTTTTTAAAACACTAAAGATTCCAAAAAGGAAAGGTGCTTGAAGAAATAGAGGAACAATACAACCAAGAGGGTTAACATTATACTCTTTGTAAATCCTCATGGTTTCTGTACGGGTCTTTAAAGGATCATTTTTATACTTTGCTTGCATTTTTTTCAGCTCAGGCTCTGCCAGTTTCATACCGATGGTAGATTTGATAGACCAGGCGTTAAGAGGATAGAGAATTAAGCGTAGTAAAAGAGTGAGTAGGATAATAGAGAGTCCCCAAGAGTGAGAAAACTTGTAACAAAAACCGATAAGTATTGATAAAAGCCTAGCAAAGGGTTCTATAATAGTGGAGAAAAATCCTTGGTAAGTGATCGCTTTGTTGTACTCAGGGGAGTACCCGGTCACTTGATTGGTATAAAAGGCGTCTACTTTTTTCAAAACAGCAGCGTCCAAAGGACCTAAGTAAAGGCGGAAATCTGTACTATTTGATTTTGTGCTTAGAGGGATAGCTATTTGGTAACCAGGATATTTGGAAGCGGGATAGCGGTCGGACAGTACATCGATTAAAGTGATTCTAGAAGGGTCTACTTCACCAGGAACATAGGTAGATACAACTCCGGCACCCACTTTGTCTAAAGGATCAATAATGGTAGCAAAATAACCGTTTGAGTTAGCTACCCAGTCAGGTGTTATATGCTCAAGGGTAGAGACTGTTTTAGGCAATTTTATTTGGCCAGTAGATAAGTCTGATCCATTATAGGAAATATAGGTAATAGCGGGGCTAGGGCGTCCGGATACAAATTCTACTTCGGGAACACCTGAATTGAAGTAAAGGTCTGTGTTGTTACCCTCCACTTCTACATTGGCTAAAAGTACGTAGGGAGCGTCTTTACCATTTTTTGGCAATTCAAAAGTTTTAGTAATACGGCGGCCTGCATGTTGCGCAGAGAATACGATTCTTTTGCTACTGATAGATTTTAGCTTATAGGGGATTGAAGCGAGTTCATCGTTGTTGCCTTCGGTGACACTTGCTGCATAAAATTTTGGTAAGACCCGGGTGATAGCGCGGCGATCTTTTTTAGCAATACCACGTCTTAGAAGGGGGTAATATCCACCCTCTTTAGGCTCAAACTGTGTAATCTTTCCATCGACAGATTCTTTGTATACGCTAAGAGGAAATAGGTTAGAAAGAGGTGCTTGTTTCGCGATTAAAGCATCCTCATCCACACTGAGAATAACACTGTGGGGATGTTGGCTACTTTTTATAGGTAAATTGACCTCACAAATCGATCCTCCAAGATTGGAAAATACAAGTTGCATGGTTTCGTTTTCTAAAACATAAAGCTGTTCGTTATGCACGACATTTTTTTGTACCTGCATGGGGACATAGTCAATAAGGCTGTCGAGTGATCCAATAGAGGAGAAGGGGATGATTTGCTCATAAGAAGCATCATAGATCCCAAGCACAAAAAATTCTCCTAAATCGTCGTAGATGACTAAACAGTTGCTACTGGGCTTTTCTTTACCCAGGGTTAATTTTCCATTATTAATCATTGCAGGATAAGCAAAAGGTGCGGTCTCTTCAATTTGAAGTAGAGTTAGAAAGGATTTGCCTGCAGGAAGGGAAAGCGTTTTGATTAAAGGTTTGGCTTGTTCAGAGTAAATCAGACACTTTTCTTTGCTCAGGTCTTTATTGATAAGGTTTACCTTTTTAATAAGACCTTTATTGTTTTTTACAAACAGGGTCTCTTTTTCTTCAGGTAGAGCTCCTGTCGGGAGCATGTAGGTACCTTTACCCACTTCTAATCCGTAGGAAATAGCATCAGAGCTTGAATCTGTAGAATACAAAGGGAAAAGTGGCAGTGTTCCTATACCAATACTGGGTAATTTGTCTACCACCGCAGCACTAGCTTGTTCATTAGAGCTCGTCTCTTTGGGGTCGGGTACAAAGTACTGGTTAACAAAAAATAGTGAAAGAGATGTTATTACTACAAAAATTATAAAACGCAAGTTCATAAAACTACCTTTTTCTTCCTCTGAAATAAGCGGATTTGGAATCGGTTAGAGTAACAGAAAAAAGATTTCGTATAAAGGGAAAGCTAATTATTCTGCATTTTTCCAGCTGATTTGATCTAAAAAATAATGGAAGGCTTCGGTTTTAAGCAGCGGCTCTAAAAAGGCTTCCTCTTCAAGATCTTCGATAGAGGGGAGGACTTCAAATTGGTGTGCTTTTTTTAAATAAAAGAGAGAGCCCTCTAAATTCATTTTATAAGCGTAAAGGCAGGCTAGCAGGTAGTAGCTTTGCGTATTGCCCAGCTCGGCTGCCCTGGTAATGTTTTCATATGCTTGATCGATATATGGGGTGTGATCATTAAAGTCACTTGAGATTTCAACATAGCTCATCAATGCACTACCCCAATCCAGTAGCAGCTGGTCATTTTCTTTATCTTTTAGGTGCCCCAGCTTGAAGTAGTGTAGAGAGCTTTGTATCAGCTTTTGGTCAAGAATAATGGTTCCTAGGTGGTGAATAGAGAGGGCAAGCTGGTGAAACAGTTTGGGGAAGTTAGAGTCTAGGGCATAAACGTCTTTTAACAGCTTGATACTAAGAACAAGATTTTCTTCGCTCTCGTCAAAATCAGAGGTAAGGTCGAGTGCTTTAGCATATTGAAAAAGCCAGTTAGGATGGACATATTTAGCATTGTTTTGTCTATGTAGAGCGTTAGAGAAACAGATGCAAGCCTCACCTAGTAGGGCTTCTTCTTGAAAAGCTTCAAAGCAATTGAGAAGGAGGTATCCATATTCAAAAAGTAAGGAAGAGGAGGTAGAAAAATATAAAGACTTTTTATAAAATTTAACGCCGTTATTAAAATCAATCTCGTCGAATGTTAATTCAAACGCTGCAGAATAACTTTGGGCCATGAGATGCCATAAGTCTTGCCTTGACCTATTGATGCTTAATGCTGTTTGAAAATGTTCGATTGCTTGATAGAAGAAATCGGGGTCTTGAAAGTAGTGCCCTTGAGCAAAGCAACAAACACCTAAAGCTTTGGCGCTATGAATAAAGCTGTCAGGACTACCATTTTCAATACCCTCATGTACGCAGATTTGAGCCTTTTTTATCATTAAAAGGTCCTCTTTTTCAAGTCCCATAAGAGCTTGAGCTTGAGCAAACATAGCCATTAAAGAGGGGTGGTCGTTATCTAAATGGTGTAGAGCTTTTTCATAGAGTGTGAAAACTTGGGTAAGGTGAGAGGCGTTTTTATCTATAGAGTAAGCTGCAAGTTGCAGGCTTATAGCCTCAACGTATACTTCTGGAGATAAAGGATTGATGTGAAGGCTTTTTAGAAAAAAGCGGCTAGCGTGCTCTATGTGGTCTTCGTTATGTGAGATTTGGTACTGTTTTCCGATACTCATAGCTAAAAAATAGTACGCTCTGTCTGAAGAAGGGTAGGCAATGAGTGTTGTTTGGCAAAACTGAATTGTTTTTGCTAAAAGGGTAGCATCAGAGCTGAGAGTGAAGAGTTTAAAGTAGCACTGGATTAAATTTTCCCAAATATTGATCTCAACAGGATCTGCCTCTTCTACAGCACTTTCAAAAGAGGTGGCTGCTTGAAAATAGTCAGCGGGTTCACCACTTTTTTTAGCCAGCTCTAAAAGGCAAAGACCTAGTTGGTTGTAAAACTCTGGTTTCAGGTCTTCAGAAAGCATGGAGGGCGTTATAGTTTTGCATATTTGTTCTGCTTGGTGGAAAAAACTTTGGTCTGATAAGAGAATCCCTAGCTGGTAGAGAGTGTCTATCTGCGCCATGGAAGCGTTTACGTTATTAGGTGTTAGAACAAGGGAGTGTTTTAATCTTCTTAGAGCTAAAAGAAGCATCGATTTATCCAAGTGCTCGCTACCATATTCTAAAAGGCACAGGCCTTGTTCAAAATAGAGTGAAGCGTCATAGGGGGCTAGCCTTAGAGCTAAGTCAAAATACCTGAGACCAACTTTATCCCCTTGTAAAAGGGCTCTAGCTCCTTTGTTGTAAAAGCTTTCAGAAGGAGAAGAGGGCAAGAGAGTGGAGTCGATTTCTGAGAGATCGTGCATAGGGTTTGCACGAGAAGGGAGACCTAATTCTTGTTGTGCGTCTAAAGAGAAAACCTTTGCTTTTGTCATAAAATTTTAAAAACCTGTTTTAGTGCTCACGTGTGTTTACCGATTATAGGAAAGAGTCCGTTTTTTCACAATTGGGATTCCGTTTAAAATAATCATTGTCTATGATCCAAACTGCCCCTTCCTTATCTATTTTTAAGTGACTTAAGGCACAAAAATCTTTATAAAAAATTAAAGAGGTTATTTTGCACTCCTATTCAAGAACCCTGTTTGTGGCAGATACAGATTTTAGTGGAAATCTCTATTTTACAAAACTTCAAGATATTGCTTTAGAATCTTTTATGACTAAAATATATACTATAGACCCTGAAAGTAAATCCTTTTTTTTTAAAGGAGCCACACTTTTTCCTATTGTGCATGCAGAGGCCGATTATAAGAAAAGTGTGCACCTGGGTGACTGCTTACAATGCTATTTAAGGCTGGGGAAAATAGGAACTAGCTCTTTTACTTACGTGGTAGAGTTTTATATTTCTAAAGATATATTTGTAGGTAAGGCCTCTATTACGCATGTGTGCGTAAATAGAGCTACACAGGAAAAAGTGAACATTCCACCAGAGTTGAAAGAACTATTAATAGGGCTAGAGACAAGGTGTCCTAGTTAAGGCATTTTAGGTATGGCTAGATAGGATTGAAGTATTAAAGTAGCGCTCATTGTATCGATCACTTTCGCTCGCTTTTTGCGTCGAACCTTGGCCTCTATGAGCAATTTTTCTCCCTGTTTAGAGGTGAGTCTTTCATCGAAAAATGCAATAGGGCATTCGAGTACTTGTTCAAGATCTTTGGCAAATAGAGCAATGATTTTACTCAGTGGACTCGGCTCTCCACTGAGCAGTTTAGGATCGCCAAGTACCACTTTTTCAATGACAAAGTTTTTTTCTTCTAAAACAGCTTTAATAGCTTGAGCTGTTTCTTTATGATTTTTTTTAGTTGCAACACGCGCTAAAGGGGAGGCTATGATTTGTCTAGGATCAGAGATAGCAAGACCAATACGCTTTGTTCCATAATCGATACCTAAAAGTCTTTTGCCCATATGTCTACCTATTGTTTCTGTGCGCGCTAATTGTCGCACGTTATTTAATAGAGGTCCAAGCCTTTTATGGAGATTTAATTGAGTAAATCTTAATTTTAACGTGTGTAGCACTTTTTTAGCCGGTGTGTTAAAGTGGGTTTCTAATTAAGTAGCTACTTTAAGGATATTGTCATATGGCCTCCAACCCTTCTTTTGCGCAGATTCGCCGAAAATATCAGCCGAAAATACCAGCTTGTTTTGAGCAGATAGAAACTTGTACCATGGTAGCATCTAAAGAATCTGGCGGTTTTAGCTTGGCAAAGGGCATCGATGCCAGCTTTGTGCATAGTAAAAATCTTCCTCTATTTGTTGCAGGGACTACCTCTGCCCGCGATAAGAAGAAAAAAGTTGTCATCGGTGTTGTTTTCTCTGGAGGTCAAGCTTCTGGTGGACACAATGTAGTTGCTGGGATTTTTGATGCTTTGAAAAAATGTCATCCTGATTCAAAACTTTTGGGCTTTTTGAAGGGGCCTAAGGGGATTTTGACCAATAGCTATCAAGATTTAGATGAAAAAATAGTGCAGATGTATCGCAATCAGGGCGGTTTTGATATGATTGGATCAGGCCGTGATAAAATTGAAACAGAGCAAGATTTAGAAAAGGCAAAAATCGCTTGCGAGGCCAATGCTCTGGATGGGCTTGTTATTATAGGTGGTGATGATTCCAATACCAACGCAGCACTTTTAGCTGAATACTTTCTTGCTAAAGGGGTTAAAACAGCTGTGGTCGGTGTTCCTAAAACCATTGATGGCGATCTTCAAAATGCTTATGTGCAAATCTCTTTTGGTTTCGATACGGCTACCAAGGTTTACTCTAATTTAATTAGTAATATTCAAAAAGATGCTAAATCAAGCTGTAAATATACCCATTTTATTAAGCTTATGGGACGCTCAGCTTCCCATGTTGCTCTAGAATGCGCTTTGCAAACTCATCCTACGTTTACTCTTATTAGCGAAGATGTGGCAGATAAAAAACAGACGCTCAGCTCAATTATTCATAAAATGTGCGATATATTACAAGCGAGGCAAAAAAAGGATAAACCGTATGCCGTTTTTCTTTTACCTGAGGGTATTATAGAATTTATACCTCAAATGCGCGCGCTCATTGATGAGATTAATCAATGGTGCTCTACAAGAGAAAATCAGGAACAAGAACAGGATGACCTGGTCCATTTAATTCAGCAACAGCTCTCAGAAAAAACATTGGAAGCTTGGCATTTACTCCCCCCTGATCTTAAAGCTCAGCTGCTTTTAGACCGTGATCCTCATGGCAATGTGCAAGTCTCACATATTCAAACAGAAAAATTGTTCTCTTTTGCTATCGCTAAAGAATTAAAAAAGAGAGAGAAGCAAGGACTTGGTAAAACATCCTTTTCTCCTGTTTACCATTTTTTTGGCTATGAAGGGCGCTCCACCTTCCCTAGTAATTTTGATGCTAATTATTGCTATAGCTTGGGATTTGTCGCTTGGCTATTGATTCAAGCTGGCGCCACGGGACGTATGTGCGCTCTTCAAAATTTACATCTAAAACCCTCAAAATGGGAACCTGTAGGTATTCCTATTACACGCTTAATGGCTTTTGAAAAACGTAAGGGTAAAATGAAACCTGTTATTACAAAAGCTCTTGTAGATCTTCAAAGCTCTGCGTTTAACCATTTTAGGAAAAATGCTGCCGCTTGGGAAGAGATCGATGATGATCAAAGCATTGGCCCAATTCAGTTTGAAGGCCCTGAGTTTATAACCGATTCTATTCCTCTTATCGTTCAGTTGGGCGTTAAAAAATAAAAAATAAATTTTATGTTATTTTGTTTAATAAACTTACGATTTTTATTTTAGTTTAGTAAAATAGTTAATGATTTTAATTTCAAGATTAATTAATTAGAGGGGTAAGAAAACAAAGATAAATGTACCATGGAAGAGTCGTCATATCAGCGCGTTCCCTATGTAAAAAAAGGGAAAAAATTTATAAATCCTCACCTGGATGTAAAAAGAGCGGGGTTATGGGAGTTTGTTTTATGGCAATGTGGTTATTTAAATGATAAAAATAATGAGCCTTTAAGCATGCCTAAAGGATTTGCTTATCCCAATCCAGCTGTAGAGGTTAGCGCGTCAGAGCCAAAAGTTTCTTGGATTAATCATTGTACATTTTTAGTAGAGATTGAGGGGATAAGGATTTTAACAGATCCTATATGGGGTGAAAGGTGCTCGCCTTTTCAGTCAATTGGTCCTAAGCGTCTTCATGAGCCTTGTGTCCAACTCTCTGATATTCCAACAATGGATATAGTGCTTATCAGCCACAATCACTATGATCATTTAGATAAAAAAGTAGTTAAACTTTTGCATCAGAAGCATCCTGATATTTTATGGGTCATACCTAAAGGTATGAGGTCTTGGTTTAACAAATTAGGGATTCAGCAAGTAATCGAGCTTTGCTGGTGGGAGAAATCAGAGGTGTCGCTTCCTGGGCATCAAGGCGTAGAATTGACTATTACTGCGACTCCTGCACAACACTTTTCAGGCCGGGGAATTTTTGATACAGACCAGACCTTATGGTCTGGTTTTGTTGTTCAATGTAAGAAGGAAGGGAAAACCCCAAAACAGTTCTATTTTGTGGGTGATACGGGATATAATCCTAAGGATTTTAAAGCAATAGGCCAATTTTTTGGCGAAATGGATTTAGCGATGATTCCTATAGGAACGTATATTCCTCATAAATTTATGGATCCTATCCATACTTGTCCTAATAAAGCGGTAGAAATTCATTGTGAGGTGAATTCTAAACTAAGCGTAGGTATGCACTGGAAAACTTTTCGTTTATCCGATGAAAAGCAGATGCAGCCTCCTTATGATTTGTTTTGTTGTCTTAACTCAAAAAAGATTTCACCGCTTCAATTTAGGTGTTTAGACGTGGGCCAAGCCATTAATTGGTAATACGAATAAAAATATATATATAAATTTTCTATGATTTTAACTCTTTAATATTAGTGATTAAGAGTGCTATACTGTCCTGTTTGAGAGTAAGTGGGAGAGGTTGCAAATGTCTGTCGTAGAAGTTAATAATTATAAGCTGCAGCTGTCTTGGGATGATATGGATATTGTCTTGGCGACAGTGAGTAATGATAAGAAGAGTTATCAATTTGATGAGCGCAATATTACAGTTGATCGTTATAGTGCACGGGACTTTTTCAAACGTTGTAGACCTCAAGAAAGGTGTAGGATGAGCACTTTAAGTTTTCATGAAAAAGTTAAAATAGTAACAACACTTAAATCACGCGCTATTCACCTGTTGGTAAATGAGCAAGGCGTTTATGGTATATACATTAACGCTATGAAAGGAAATTATCCTGTAACTCTAACACAACTACGTGAACATGATTGCTTATCTAATTAGCCGTATTAAAGATGTTTATCTTGCACAAGTTGAAAGGCGCGCTTATTACGCTAATGCTCCTTTTGCTCAAGTAGATATTTTGCTAAATAGAGCCTACAAATTTAAAAGCCCGTTTAGAATCTCGAGTGCTTTTTTAAGAAAAAAGGGATTTTTGGATATTCACCTTTACGGCGAAACGCCGCTACATACTTTAGATAAGCTGGCCCAAGCAGCGCACATCACAAGTAGCGACTGCGTATTAGATTTAGGTGCTGGGCGAGGAAGAAGCTTGCTTTTTTGGCACAGCTTTTATGGCTGCAAAGTTATTGGCTATGAACAAATCCCTCTTTTTTGCGCGCGAGCAAATTCTATCTTTTCTAAAAATAAGCTACCACTAGAGATGAAAAATCAAACATTAGAGCAAGGATTAGGAGAAGAAGGGTCCATAGCTTACCTTTATGGTCCTAATTTTTCAGCGTCTCAGCTTAAAGCATTAGTTACGCAAATAATACGCTCTAAAAGTCTTAAAAAAGTCATTTCGATTAGTTTTCCTTTAAGTGATTATGATAAAAGTGGTCATCTTTCTCCCTTTAGACAAATAGAGGTAAACTTTCCTTGGGGAAAAACAACCGCTTATATTGAAACCGTTACAAGCGGGAGAGCAAAAACCAAAACCCCACGCCCTTCCATAAAATAGATTCATCAATCACAAAATAGGGGCTATGGTGATCCACACCTTTACCCACCTGGGCTCCAAGGCGGTAGTAGCACCCTTGTCTCTGGTTTAAAAAATAGCCAAAATCTTCACCTGCATAAGCGGGGGGAGAAATTTGACTGGTATGGCCGCTGTCTAGGATAGCTGCGTGGATTGTTTCAAATACTTTAGGAGTATTATACGTTACTTGGTGTCCCTTCTCATATTCAAATCTTGTTAAGTGTGCTGTGGGGCTTTTTTCAATAACCTTGTCTACGGACTCTTTTATAAGATTTAGAATTGATTTCACACTTGTAGCGTCGTTGTAGTAGTGTCTGATAGCTATGGCTATATGTGCTTTACTTGGGCGAATGTTCACCGCTGATCCTGTGTGAAACAGGGTGGGAACAATGCGGCAGTTTGGATATTGAAGAGATATTTTTTTTATCGCATAGATTAGAGAAGATAAAACATGTGTGCCAATTTCTAGAGCTGAGGGAGAAATTTCTTCTCTCATCACGTGCCCTCCCTGCGCTCCAATTTCAATAAACAACTCACCCGTTGAACTTAAAATAGAGCCGGGAGTGGAGTGAAAGAGGCCACTTTTAGCCATAGAATCTATGTGTAGAGCATAAACAGAGCCCACATTATCTAAAATATTTTCCTCTAAAAGAGCAAGAGCTCCTGAATAAACAGGGCCTCGCTCCTCTGAGCGTTGCCATACTAGGCGAATGGGGTGTTTTGGAAAGTGGTGGGGATACGACGTGGCTAGTTTGAGGTATCCTAGCAGCATGGCAACATGCGCGTCATGGCCACAAGCGTGCATAAAACCTGGATGTTTTGAAGCAAAAGGCAGTTGTGTTTTCTCCTCAATAGGAAGTGCGTCCATATCAGCTCTGAAAAGAGTAAATGGCTGATTTTCATTGCCTGATTGTAGATCTACAACAATTCCACCACGCTTTTCTATGATAGAAAAGGGGAGTAAACTAGTAGCGCGTATCTCTTTGAGACTATGGATAATAAAGTCCCAAGTTTTTTTCTCGTGCATACCCAGTTCGGGAATTGTATGCAGAGCTCTATAAGTCTTAATCACATAGGGTGAAAAAGCTTTTCCTGCTTCAATGGCAGTGCTTGGAAAAAGAGTAGACTTATGCGTCAGCATGCTCTTCCTATGTTTTCGAAAAAAAACAACATACTAATGTTAGGGGAGTTGCCTTTTTTTTTATATATAATTTTACAAATAGCAATAAAAAAATCTATTTCATGCTAGTCTAAGTTTAGAAGAAGGGAGTGCATGTTTATCGCTATACGCGTGTTCATTACTATTTGATTGTTTGTTATTTGCGTTCTCTAGGGCGTTTTTTCGGGGGAGAAAAAGAAAAGAGACTTTAGGTGTATTTTTGTTTTACAAAATTAATACCTCCATAGTTTATCAGGCTATCTTACAGAGGCAATAGAGAGAGTTATCGGGGTGAAGCTTCTCTATTTTTACAGCTAGTGGAAAAGTAAAGATCTCTATTTTTTACCTTCAATGCAAAAGAGGTTAGCCTTTAAGCATTGAAGGTTTTTTTTTGTCTTTATAATCGCTTCTAATTTTTGAAAAGTATTCTAGCCTCTGAGCCAAAGAGCGTTCAAATCCTCTTGGTTTGGGAGTATAGAAACGCGTCGGTGTAACCTCTTGGGGGAAAGCATTTTGTCCAGAGCATCCTTCGGGTGTTGCGTGGTCGTAAATGTATTTATTGCTACCTTTATGGTTTAATAGAAAATCGGGGGCAGAGAAGTGAGATGTAGTGCTGGCTAATTTTTTCGCTTTATCCCAAGCTGTGAGTGTTGCATTACTTTTTGGGCAAAGAGCCAAAAAGATGACAGCGTAAGCCATAGACAGTTCTCCTTCAGCTGCTCCAAGCTTTTCAAACGCCTCACTTGATCTTAATACTACATCTAAGGCTTGAGGCTCAGCTAGACCAATATCTTCAATACAGATACGCGTAAGCCTTCTAAAAACAACTTTGGGATCCTCACCCCCTTCTACCATCCGTGCAAGATAGTAAAGAGAAGCGTCAGGGTCGGATGTGCGAATAGACTTTTGCAGGGCAGAGAGGTGCTGAAAATGGTGAGGGCCTTGTTTATCATAATGCGATTTAGCTTCAAAATTGAGCTCTGCTAAGTTTTTAGCGGTAAGATTTTCAATTTTCAAATGATAAAGGGTTTGTAGTTGCCATAGTAGTTGCCGAATATCCCCTTTGGATTGTTCTTTAAGTCTTTCTATCGATTGGGCATCGAAGTGAAAACTTGTAAATTTTGATAAAAAACGGTCAATAACTATCTGTAACTCGTCTTGACTAAATGTGGGTAGATGCACGGTTTGCATACGGGATAAAATAGCGGGATTCACTACAAACGAGGGGTTTTCTGTGGTGGCTGCTAGGAGAATAATGGAGCGTTTTTCAATAAAAGAGAGGAAAAAATCTTGCCCTACTTTACTCAGCCTATGGAATTCATCGACAAAGAAAATAGGGGTAGATTGAAGCAGAGGATAATCCTCTATTTTTTTTATCTGCGCTTTTATTTCGCTGAGAGTGTCTTTAGCTGCTGAAAATAGATGAAGATTTGTTTTAAAAGAAGCGGCATAAAGCATTGCAAGTGTTGTTTTCCCTGATCCAGGCGGCCCATGAAACACGATGGATAGAGGGTAATTCTTACTAGAAGAGAGGGCGAGTAGCCCATTGTCGTTGATTAAATGGTTGCGCCCTATTAACTCGCCGAGTTTTTGAGGAGTCATCGCTTGTTCAAAGGTTTCATCTTGCATAAATAACTTGCCTTGTTACGTGAAGAAAATTTAATCGTTAAGAGCGAATACTACACACTAGTGGTAATTTACGTCCTGTATTTTACTCTTCTTTTTGCAAACCTTTCCACGACTCTTTTTTAAAGCGGTAAATAAGAAGAGGAATAATAGACATGGTAATTAACCCGCCCCATAAGAAAAGTTCGTAGGCAAAGATGTTGGTGATATGTAACTGAGTAGGAGGAATAAAGCTGATGCCAATAACAAAAATAGACGATACCATACCGACTGAAGCTACAATCCACATCCCTTTATGGGGATGGGGTATTTTGTAAGATCTAGTAACATGGGGGTGAGTATAGCGTAAACGAATAGCTGCGATGAACATGAATACGTACATGATAAGATACATTTGGGCAGAAATAGCGGATAAGATCCAATAAGAAGCGCTCAATGTAGGCATGAGTAAAATAACGCACGAAGCAAGTGTTACAATAGAGGCTTGAGCAAAAAGTAGATTGGTGGGAGTACCATGTTTATTGAGCTTTTGAAAGAAAGGGGGCAGGTTACCGTGTGCTGATGTTGTATGTAGAGCTTTTACAGGGCCAATAATCCAAGAGTTAATTTCTGCCAAAGCGCCAATCACGAGTAAAAAAGCTAAAAGAGGAATAAGGAAGGTTACACCTAAAGCAGTTAAATAAATATCTAAGGCTTCAATAAGGCCCGA
>NVUK01000003.1 GCA_002401865.1 Candidatus Aerophobota bacterium
TTCTTTTCTTCCATATTTATAATTTATGTCATTCTGAATGTAATGAAGAATCTCTAGATGAGATGTTTCGCTTTACTCAATATGACAATATTTTAATTCTTGTTCTTTATAACAAAAATAGTACATAAAAATAATTTTAATAAATTAGAAAAAGCTATGCTTATGTTCCAATAAAGCGCTTTTGTATACCTGTATCGGTGATGTAGAGTTCCACTCTAACAGCAAGTAATACGTTGTCGTTACAGTTGTCTAATATAGCTTGTAGATCTGTTTGATATTCTTGAAGAAGATTGGCATCAGGAGAGTCTTTACCTCTCTCTTCCACTATAACTGAATAAAGCGATTGAGCCATTTCCTTTAAATTCCCAAGTCCTTTAGCAGCTCTACACCGCTCTGCAAACTTTTTTTGCTCTCTTGGTGCCGGTTTCGGATCGAGAATATGGGTTAGTCGTGCATTTTTTAACTTAGTAATAAACAGGGACACATAAGCCGCGCTGCCTATCCCTATGCTCTTAGGTGGAACTGCTTTTTTAAATATACTGTAGGCTATGCAAGCACCACTCGATGCAACAAGCGCTAAAGCTGCATACTGCACTCCTGGTACATGTCTAATAGATGTAATCCATGATGCCATCGTATCCCCCAAGATATATTTGACTACTTATTATAGTCACTATTATACACTATTTTTAGTTTGTTTTATATGTAAACATAATTTTAATTAAAAACATTTAAAATTAGAGCAAAAAAAAAAGCCAGTCCCTAAAGACCGGCTTTTTATCCACATCAAAATGTTGAAAGATACTAGTTAACAAATGTTGTTTCTAACATTTTTTTCTCTTTACCAAGTGCATCTAACTGTGCATTAAAATCTGGTGATCCTTGTAGAGAGAACATGCTTTTCGTAGTAGTTGAATCCAGTTTCTGGATACGAAGATCATTCATTGCTACGTCGATAGCCGCTATTCTAGTCTCTGCTTGTGTTTTCGAATCTGCTCTACGAGCAGCAGCAGTATTACCACCTGCAATAGGAGCAGTCTTGATATGAGCGCCATGTGTTACATTTTCCTTTCTAACCACTGTGCCACTCTCTTCAACAAATTTAAAGCCTGAGCCTTCTATCTGCTTATTATATGTGCTCAGTTGATTACAATAAGTAGTCAGTTCTGTACTTTCTCCACCTGCTTTGATAGCATCTGAAAGAAGATTGTTTAGATGAGTTAGAGTCATTCTTTCTTCTCTATCACTTCTCAATCCTGTCTCTTTAACTACCGGAGTAGGGGTGTTTGCTTCCGTTGCTGCTGCTGCTGCTGCGTTTATTTCTGCTACTTGCGTTTTATAGCTAAGATTATCTTGTTTCCCCTGATTAACCCTTGCTTCTTCTTTTGCTTCTGCTCTTGCTTGGCTTCTTACTTGGTAAGTTCTTCCAGCAATAACTGCAGAACCAGCTACAAGAGCTGCAACAACAGGCTTAAATGCTGAACTTCCAGCAACTGCTTTCATTACGTTAGTAGCTGCTTCTTTAGTTACAGATTTACCAACAGTTTCTGTAAAAAATGTTTTTACACCAGCTGTAATGCTTCCTAGCATACTCATATTTGAACTCATAATTTTTCCCTCTTTTTTTTTATCGTTTATTGTCTTTTGTTTCGTTTAACAATAAGCTTTTGTTTAACTTATTTAACTAAATTATACACTATTTTGTATTATTTTTCAATAAGCTGCAATTAAACTAATAATCTATTATATATTCAAAAATATAATATACAGTTTAAAAAAGAACTTATGTTTTTAACTATTTTCTCCTTTATTTCACCCAGAAATTCAAATAAAGACTTGTCATTCTATATGCACACGAACTTTTATGCACAAAAAAAAACCAGCCCCCTAAGGACCGGCTTTTTGAAACTTCACTCTACTCATACTTTAAAGAAAGCTCTATTTACTATGTGTTTTTAGCTTCAAAGGCAGCAAAAGCTTTTGTTTGATCTATACGAAATTGCCTTAGAGCCACCTCATTAGCCTCTGCAATGCCTTTCTTCCCCTTATTTAAAGAAATGTTTTTGCTTGGAATGGCATTTCTTAGATTTAGTTTTACAACCGTGACACTCTCCCCTTTTAGCTCAAAAGCGACTCCATCTTGCTGGAATGCACTATTAGCCTCTCTCATAGCTTGTTTAAAGCTCATTACTACACGGCTGTGAGAAGGTATCTCATTTAGAAGAGGGTCGTCACTTTCACACTCTTTACTCTCAACTAGCCTTTGATTACTCTGAACGCTTTGCTTATATTGTGTATTTAAATCTTGTAGAACCATTAAAATATTGGTTTTGCTATGCTGTGATACTATACTCATTATTACCCCTAATTTTTTATAATATTTAATTTTAATCAATTAATTATTAATACAATTATAACATTTTTTTTATTATTTTTTAATAAAAAAGCAAAAATTAAGACTCAACAGATAAGTCTCTTATAAAAAGACAGTTAGGTGGAAAAACGAAAAATGTTCTTTAATAGTAGTAGTAGGGTGACCGAAGACCTCTACACCCTCTTATTCGATTCACAAGAATCTGAGCTTCAGCCCGTTGAGACCTTATATTGTTTTTTCTTTCTGACAAACAGCAGGAAGGGAAAAACAATTTATCATTAATAGCTCTAATATCACGCGTGAGCCTTCTTTCGCAGCGCGCAAGATTCCAAGAGCCTATAGGGCCATAACGGTGAATACGTGGGTTATCTTCATTAAAATAACGCCTTAAATCCATTTCTAAAGCAATTTTAGGACTATATTCTCGTCTATTAGCAAGAATTTCCAAAACCAACAGAGTAGCTCTGCCTAAACCATATAGTATCTCAGGAGCATTTTCAACCAAGCTATCTCGAACTTTTCCACATTCTGTAGAAAAGGCATCCCACCCTGATTGTACACGGCTACATATACTTTGGACCCTTGACTCACCGTCATTAACCTGCACACATACTGCTACAGAAACATTTCTAACCGCAGATCCATCACAACTTAAAACTGATACCATACAACCCTCTATTTTTCAGATTCAATGTAAATTATAACATAATAAAAACATTAAACTAAATTAATAGTTTTATTTTAAAACCAATTAAAACGTATTAAAAACACGACTACAAAAAAAGTTTAAGAGTGAAAATAGAGCTTTTGCTATACTCCGATTTATCACGATATAAGTAATGATTAATTCTAATGAAACATGGGTGTATAGACAAAGCCTTTTTAGACACACTGCCTGACAAGCCAGGGGTCTATTTAATGAAAGACGCCTCTTTAACGCCTCTTTATATAGGTAAAGCGAGTTCTTTAAAAAAGAGAGTAGCGCAATACTTTACCAAAAAAGGAGAAAAGAGAGCAAAGGTACTCAAAGCGCTTGAGAAAATTACGCATGTAGATACGATCATTACCCCAAATGAGAAAGAAGCGCTTATTCTTGAAAACATTTTAATAAAAAAGCACCAGCCCCGCTACAACAGTTTATTAAAAGATGACAAACACTACGTATCAATAGCCCTCACCACCTCGCATACCTATCCCAGCGTACTCATAAAGAGAATGAAAGGAATAGCGCCAAAAAAAGATACCTATTTTGGCCCCTTTACAAGTGCTTTGGTAGCAAAAGAAATGGTCTCTTTGCTCCATAAAATTTATAGGTTAAGGCAATGTTCAAATCAAGAGATGCAAAGGCGCCAAAGACCCTGTATTCTTTTTGATATGAAGCAGTGCCTTGCTCCCTGCGTGAATAAATGCAGCGAGGATGAGTATGCTTTAGAGGTAAAAAAAGCGATCCGTTTTTTAAAAGGAGACAGTAAGCAAGCATGTCTGTTTTTAGACAAACAGATCGAAAGAGCCTCCAAGAATTTAGAGTTTGAAAGAGCGCAGCTCTATCTAGAAACAAAAAATAGACTTAAAGCTTATAGCGATAAACATAAAGCAGTAGTTTCCACTACAATAGATCCTATCGACTGCCTGGGGTTTTATGCGCATAGTGAAGGCGTTGTAATCACAAAGTTAATGTATAGAGAAGGCAAGCTCTCGGGTATGGAAACGTTACTTATAGACAACGTACTTGCAACAGGAGATGACTTTTGGCAAAGCCTTTTACTCAGCCACTATAAAAAAACTCCTTTTTTACCCAGCAAAGTTTTACTTCCTGTAAAAGTTACTAATATGGGCGTCGTAGAAACCATTTTATCTGAAACGCTGAATAAAAAAATTGCTTTTTCAACACCAGAAAAAGGGCAAAAAAAGCAAATGGTTGTCATGGCCAATACCAATGCAAAAAATGCTTTTGACAAACATCTCGATGATTACAATAGTAGAGCAGCTATTTTACTAAGCCTTCAAGAAAAACTAAATTTTAGCAATTACCCTCACATTATCGACTGCTTTGACACTTCTCATTTTTCCGGCAGCTCAATGGTAGCAGGTTTAGTACGTTTTATTGGCGGAGAAAGATCTAAAGCAGGAACGCGTCTTTTTCATCTGAAAAACACAAAAGGAGGAGATGACTATGGAGGTATAACAGAGGCGATGAATCGCCATTTAATTAAAGCTAAAGCAAGTCAAACTTTGCCCCACCTTATTATTATTGATGGAGGCTTTGCGCATGCGCGTATAGCAGCTAAAGTTTTAACAGAGCTAAACATTGCAACCATTGATGTGATAGGTCTTGCTAAAGATAAAGGTAACCACTCCAAAGGCATTCTTGATGAGGCTATTTTTTTTCCCGACAAAACAAAACCCTTAATGCTTGAAGCCAGATCCCCTCTGCTGTTTTTCATTCAGCGCATACGCGATGAAACCCACCAAGTAGCGATCAATTTTTCTAAAAAAACGTTGAAAAAGAAACTTATTTCTTCAAGCCTTGAAAAACTTCCAGGCATTGGAAAAAAGAAACAGCAAGATCTTTTAAAAAAATTTAAAAGCCCCAAAGTTATTAAACAAGCTACCAAAAAAGAACTTGAAAGCGTTACCTCGCTGACAAAAAAAGATATTGAAACGCTGCTACTATATCAACAACAACCTTAATACAAATTTAGTGGTAAACTTTTACCCCTCGATTGACATTAAAAGCAGCTGGCTGATTTCTTGTAGACTTTGTTTTCCTATTTCTAAACGAAACTATAGCTAGAAACATGATAGTACAAGCTACCGCACCTAAAATAAGTACTGCCTCTCCATCTGAAATATCACGCGCTTCCGGAAAATCATTATTGCTCCCTCTGTAATCCGGTTGACCTCTTCTAGGGACAACATATGCAGGTGGTGGTGGCTGCTGTTGACGGTGAGGAGCATGTCCTGCTGGCATATGATGATGGTGATGATGACTTGGAGGTCCTGGTTGTTGTACATAAAATGCTTCTGCTGGCGCTGCAGTTGCTTGAGCTGCAAAAACCGGCTCAACTGGCTGTCTTTGACGGTGAGTCCCTTGTCCTGCTGGCGCTGCTGTAGCAAAAGGTACTCCTACTGGCGTTGCCGTTGCTTGCGCTACTGGGGGCCTCTGAGAAGATCGATTTCTCTTAGCTGCATTCCACTCTTGCATGAATTCTTGATGTGATTCTTTGAGTTCTTGACGGAATTCTTGTTGTTGCGCTCTTGTTTCATTCCAATCTTGCATGAATTCTTGATGTGATTCTTGATGTCGAGCGTTTGCAGCTGAAAAGAAATCTGAATCATGAGTTCCTTCTCCTGCTGGCTCTGCTTGACGGTGAGGCCCTCGTCCTGCAGGCGCTGCTGCTGCAAAAGGAACTCCTACTGGCGTTGCCGTTGCTTGCGCTACTGGGGGTCTCTGAGCCCCTTGACCACCTTGACGTCTTGGTCCTTGTCCAGCTGCAGCAAGCTTTGCCATTAGTTCTTGTTGTTGAATCCTTACAGCTTCAAAATCAGCTGACGTGTCGTCAGTTCCCTGCCCTACAAATGCATTTAAATCCAAAACGTCTACCTTCTGTCTCAACGCTGCAAGCTCCCGTGTCAAATCTGCCATTGCGCCTTGACCAGGTTCTAAATGAGAGAGTCTCCTCTCTAAAAGATGCACCTTTGCGTCTAAAGCACTAACATCTTGTCCTGTTTGAGAACGTTCTGCTAATAACTGCTTTATTTTATTCATAGTTTCAACTGCAACAAGGTGGCGCGGGTCTTGCATCGGGTCTGATTGTTGTTGCCGTCTCGGAGGTTGACCTCCACCTAGTCCTTGTACTGTGCTCATAAATACTCTCCTTGCTACCTATTTTGATTTTTAGATAAAAAACTCCCCGATCGCATCTAAAAAGGGGCGAAAAAGGGATAACCTGCGCCATACTACGCCCTAAACAGTTTTTTTTTCAATTGATTAGATCATGTTTTTTGCGTATCCTATACTATCTAACCCCCTTTCCGGAGACCCACTAACCATGGAAAACATTTTTATTTTTCTCATCGCCTACGCTACTTTCGCCTTCTTTGCCTCAGAATTAGCCAAGAAAAAAAATAGACCTGTTTTGTTTTGGGCTACTATGGGGTTTTTATTTGGAGTGTTTGCGCTTATTGTGCTCGCTTTTCTATCGCGTAACAAGGCAGCTTATAAACAACCTCCAAAGAGTTTTGCGCCTGCTACTACCTCTTCAACAACACCTCCTCTAAATCTTAGCCCCGATGTGTGGTACTATCTTGATGAAAAGCACCAAACAAAAGGCCCTATTAGCTTTGATCGGCTAAAACAATTGGTGTTTAGCAGCGCAATCGATAGAAAAGCATATGTTTGGCATGAGAGCATGACCGATTGGCAAAGAATTAATCAAAATATTACTCTATTAAAAGCTCTTTTAGATACGGCTGTTTCAAAAAAAGAACTCGCAAAAACCAAGTAAAAATTTAAATTTTTACTTTTTTAGACATAAAAAAAGAGCCTCAAGCAATTGCCTGAAACTCTTCCAACTTAATGGTAGTTTGTGGAACCTACCAAGAAGATGTTGTAACTCCTGGAATGAGACCCTTGTGAGCCATCTCCCTAAACGTAATACGTGAAAGTCTAAACTTTCTTAAATAACCTCGAGCTCTGCCCGTTATACTACAACGGTTTCTCAAACGGATAGGGCTAGAATTTTTTGGAAGCTTATTAAGTGCTTCCTGAGCTTTAATTTTTTCTTCTATAGGTGTATAAAGATCTTTGACAATTTTCTTTAGTGCCGCTCTTTTGTCAGCCTTAAGATCAACTAATTTTTGTCTCTTCTTCTCTTTCTCTATCAATGCTTTTCTTGCCATAATATCCTATTAATTAAGTTACTTTTTGGTCCTTGCAGGTCCTTGTTGTCGTTGCTTACGGTTGGGGTTTAGCTTGTTGATCACATATACCCGGCCCCTTCGTCGAACGATCTTGTCCCCTTTGCTGGGGTCTGCTTTAACCGATGTCCTAGTCTTCATAACTCTCTATTCCAAATGCTATTGTTTAATACGGTGCTCGATAACAGTAATAGTACGAGCTTGGGCCCCATGATAGCGGCACGTCTGTTTTTTAGCAAGAGGTGATTCCTACTAAAAAGGGACAAAGTTCCCCCAAGGTAAAAGTTTATTTCACCTCTTTCTTAATTTTTGATTAATCTACCCCAATTTATGCTTGAAAATTTTACCCCTCTCTATTACAATGAGCGCAAATGAAAAACTATAGAGCACTCTGGATAGACAATGAAAAGAACATATCAACCCAGTAAAAGAAAACGTAAGAAAACGCATGGGTTTAGATCTAGAATGAAGACTAACGCGGGTAGAAGGATATTGAATCGCAAGAGGAGAAAGGGACGTGCAGTCATAGCAATCTAGTCTCCAAAAAACTCACCAAGTCTCACAAACTACTCAAATCTTTCGAGTTTCGTAGGGTCTACAAAGCTAGACAGTATCATCACAGTGATGGATTAGCCTTTGCTTTCATCATTCCCACCAACCTGCCTGGACCAAAACTTGGAATTACCGTTAAAAAGAAATGGGGCAAAGCTCATGACAGAAACCGTTTTAAACGTATTGTTCGAGAAGCCTACCGTCATGTTCGCCCCCATATCGACACCAACATCCACATCGTTGTTCAACCTACAGAGGGTTTCCACCTCCTCTCATCCACACAAGTCACCAAGGCTTTAGAACAATGGCTACAAAAGCAACAACTGTTAGACTAAATCCTGAACAAAGAAAAGCTGTATTAACCACTGAAAACAAAGTGTTAATATTAGCAGGTGCTGGCAGTGGTAAAACCCGCGTTTTAATAGAGCGGTGTAAACATCTGATTGAAAATAAAAATGTACACCCTTCCCAAATACTCGGACTCACCTTTACTAATAAAGCTGCAGGAGAGATGAAGCACCGTCTTAAAGCATCGGTTTTTCACAAAGAGATTTCCAAAGTACATCTTAGCACTTTTCACAGATTTTGTATGGATATTTTAAAAAAGCATATCCCTCTTCTTGGTTACCGCTACCCTTTTTCTCTTTATGACGAGAAAGATTTACGCAGGCTTATTCTAGAACTCATCGATGAACACATACCCTCCTCCTCCTCCATCACCTCTTTTGAGCCCCTAATACAAACCTTACTTTTTCATCGAGGTCAAGGCTCTCTCGTTGAAGATCTCCCTATTTTAGAAGATAAAGATGAAGTAGCACTTTTACAAGCGGTCTATACCGCCCTTCCAGCCGCGATGCGTAGTTATAACGCTCTGGACTTTGACTCTCTACTCCTACTTACCTGCGAGCTTTTTGAAACATGTCCTGAAATTTTAAATCTGTATCAAGACCAATACCGCTATATTATGATCGACGAATATCAAGATACTTCGCCTGTCCAGTCACAAATAGCACTCACTCTTGCAGAAAAACATAACAACTTGTGCGTTGTAGGAGATGATGACCAATCTATTTATGGATGGCGCGGAGCCAAAGTAGAACATATTTTAAACTTTCCTGCCGATGTTGTGATCAAACTCGAACACAACTACCGCTCCACCTCCCATATATTAAGAGCTGCCAATAGTTTAATTAAAAATAATACCGTCCGCCATGACAAAGAGCTGATCACTAATATGGGATCAGGAGACACTGTAGAAGTATTTAACGCTCCAACAGAGAAAGAAGAAGTGGAGGGCGTTATTCATAGAATTTTGGCCGTGAGAGAAAAAAAACAACTTCCGTGGCGTGAAATTGCTATTTTATACAGATCAAATAGACTCGCCAAACTTTTTGAGCTACAACTGATACAAACTGTATGGAAAAATAATGGACAGTTTCAAAGAGGCATTCCTTATGAGGTGTATGGAGGGCAAAACTTTTTTGAAAAAAGCGAAATTAAAGATATTTTAGCTTATCTAAAACTCATCGTAAATCCCAAAGACTACCGCTCTCTATTAAGAATTATCAACTACCCACGAAGAGGGATATCGATAGCGACCATCAACGCGCTTAATACAGAGGCAAACATTAAAAACCTTCCCATGTATACCCTCATCCAACAATTTGTTCAAAACACACCAGCGCACACTTTAAATGAAAAGATCTCTTCTAGAGGTGTGAGCGGATTAAAACTCTTTGTTGATCAAATAGAGGAAGCAAAAACCCTTTTTCAGACCGGACCACTACCTGGAAAGCTTGAAATTTTTTTAGAAAAAATTGGGTATAAAAAACACCTTTTCAGTGAAACAAAAAGTGAAAAATCGCGCAAACAAAAATGGGAAAATGTGCTCTCATGTATACAGGCACTTAAATGGTTTGAAGAAGATAATGAAGGAGCTGTTTCTCTTGCAGATTTTATCTCTAATGCAGCACTTGAAAGTGACCCTTCAAAGAAGAAAAAAGATGGGGACAATAAGCTTAACTTAATGACTTTTCATAGCGCTAAAGGATTGGAATTTGAAGCCGTATTTCTCATTGGTATTGAAGACCATCTCGTACCTCACCACAGGTCCATATCACAGCAACAAATTGAAGAAGAACGCAGACTTCTCTACGTTGCCATCACCCGGGCAAAAGAAACTTTATGTCTTAGTATGGCAAGAAAACGTACCACCTACGGAAAACTTGTCCCATCCACTCCTTCAAGATTTCTATTCGAAATTCCTAAACATTTGCTTAAAGTAACAAGATATGACACCCTCTCCCTCCCATGACACTAAAAAACATCTCCTCCCCCTCCATTATTATCTATAGACATCGCAGAGAAAATAAAAAGAAATGCACTCTAGAGCCGTTAAAATCAAATACTGAATGCTCTTTTTTTACCTATCCCCAAGAACCCCTTCAAGCCACGCCCCATACACTAGTACTCTCTATGCAAGGGCCGCCCCTTACAAAAAATGATCGAGATAGACCCCTATTAATTATCGACGGCACCTGGCGTTATGCAGAAAAAATGCAAGAGCAAACACCACTTATTCACACCCTTGAAAAAAGAAGCCTTCCAGCCTGTATCAAAACAGCTTATCCTAGAAAACAAGAAGATTGCCCTGATCCAGATAGCGGACTTGCCTCGATTGAAGCTTTGTTTATTGCGCGCCTTATTTTAGAACTGCCTGCAAAACACTTGCTCGACAACTACCATTTTAAACGCAGTTTTCTCGAAAAAAATGCGCAGTTTTTAAAAACCAAAAAGTTTGAAATCTTTAACAACTTCTAATCCCAGCTCTAAAACAACAAAAGCTACGATTAAAATAAGCATAGGTTTACCGCCCCATAAAATAGGCGCAGGACTGTTTGCCATCCTATAGCGCGCACGCCATACCATCAATGCTGGATAAAGCCCTAAAAGAATAGCGCAACCAATGCCGCCAGCGTAGCCGAGTGTTAACAAAAATATACCTGGATTGTAATGCGTAATCAACATGGGCGGAATAAAAATAAGCGCGCATAAAAACACTTTTTTCCACCCTATTTTTTCTATTTTTAACCCGTCTGAAAGAAAGTCCATAAGTCCCAAAGAGACACCCAAAAGAGAAGAGGCTAAAGCAAAAAAACCAAACACTTGGCCAGCAGCTGCGATATATTTATTTCTAACAAAGTAGTGTAAAGAATAGACCGCTGTCTCTCCAATGCTTTTAGCTTCTAATAAACCGTGCGGACCGCTCAAGGGCACTACACCCATCACTAAAAATTGCCATAACACATAGATAAGAAAAGGGAGCGTGATACCTATAACAATAGAGTATTGCATCGCTTTTTTATTCCTATCTAAATATTGCATTAAGCTCGGCAAAGTGCCTTGATAGCTAAACGAGGTGAAAATCACAGGGAGTGTAAATAAAGAACCATGCCACTTAAAATGGGAAAAATTGTCCATGTTGATTTCTTGAAAAGCAAAAACAGTAAAGAACAAAAATGTGACAATTAGCCCCAGCATTAATACACGGTTCACGCTGTCCACAGCACCTGTCCCAAGATAGAGAACCGTGCTAAAAATAACTACGAATATAAGCATTGCCCAAATCTTTGAAAGAGTTCCCTCCGATAAAAATTCAACCATGCTAGAGCCCCCATCTACATAAGCTATTATCAGGCAGTAAAACAGCATAATGTATAAAATCCAGGCAAAAAACTGCCCTATTGGACCTAGATAGTGACGTGCCATAGAAATAATATTCGCATTTTTAGGCATAGCCAAACAGAGCTCTAAAAACAATAACCCTGTGGCCATAGAAAAAATATAGACTACAAAAAATGCAATGATCGAAGGATAAAAGCCGTTAACTGCGGTAGTAACAGGAAGAGCTAACATGCCCGCTCCTATAGCCGTACCACCGACTATCAATATTCCTCCAAGCAACTTCATCGACACTTTGTTTAACTTCATTTCTGTAATAATTCTCTACTTAACTTACACTCAACACGTGGAGGCACGCAGCCTACCTGTTGTGTAAAAAAAAAACAATAACAAGGCGGCAATTTGACCTTTATTAAAAGCAGGTCTATAAAATAGGTATAGATTGGTGTAACCCGGGAGTTTAATGATGAAACGTTTCTCTGGTATCTCCATACTCATCATCGGCATGATTCTTGCTACAGGAGCGTTTGGCTTGAATAATCAAGTTGAGCTAAGCCACATAACTAGAAGAAAATCCTATGCTTACTTTGAGCAAAGAATGGTCTCTCTAGAACTCCCTATATGCAAGGGGCCGCAAAGAAGCTTTTTTGATTTACGCCTACGCACGCTACTTGGCCTGGCTAAAAACATCTACATCGAAATCAATGACATTTTTGAAGATGGACCCACAGGTATTGCCCATTTCGAAAGATACTTTTACCACACCTACGCTACGCAATATGGAATAAATAGCTGGAAATGGATAAAAAATATTGGAATAAAAACACAAGTCAGGGGACCCTATCCCACCCGGTTTTTTCACAAAAAACACTTCTTTTTAAACGCCGGTCTAGCGTAGGATAAAAGTAATAAATTTGACCCCAATGAACGACTGTTTTGAACGCCGCTACACCTACTATATACACACAAGAGCAACATGGCATCAGCCCCAACATGATTAATAAAAACGCTCTTTTCGTCATGGAAAACCTCCAAGCACGCGGTTTTGAAGCCTATCTTGTAGGAGGAGGCGTACGTGATCTACTGCTCGGTCATACTCCCAAAGATTTTGATATTGCTACATCAGCACTTCCCGAAGAAGTGAAAGCAACTTTTTCTCGCTGCTTTCTTATTGGACGCCGCTTTAGACTCGCCCATGTCCGTTTTGGAAATAAAGTTATTGAAGTTGCCACTTTCCGCTCAGGAGACCCTTTAGAAGAAAACCTCATCACGCACGACAACACATGGGGAACTCCTGAGGAAGATGCTATACGGCGAGATTTCACCATCAACGGTCTATTTTACAATTCTAAAGATCAAACAATTATCGACTTTGTCCAAGGATTTGAATCGATTGAAAAAAAAGAGCTCAAAGTAATCGGTGTANCCCATTTACGTTTTAAACAAGACCCTGTACGCATGATTCGCCTGGTCAAGTTTGAAGCGCGCTTTGGTCTAGCCATTGATCATGATGCACATATGGCACTACTTGCTTGCAGAAAAGAGATCATTAAAAGCTCTCAAGCTAGAATTTTTGAAGAAATTTTCCGCATGCTCGAATCAGGCGCTGCTGCACGCTTTTTTAAACTACTCGTACAATATGAGCTCTTATCTCCCATGCTCCCCACCCTCAGCTCTTTTTTAGAAAAACCCGAAGGCTCTGTTTTTTATACTTATTTAGAACACGTCGACAAACTGATAGGGCAAAGAACAACACCACTTCCAAGGCCTCTTCTACTGGCTGCTATGCTATACCCTATTTTAGAAAACCACCTACTTCACCTCTCTGAAAATACAAAAACTGTCCCTTTAAGCGAAATACATAAACTTGCTAACCTGCTTATTTTTGACTTTTTCCACCCTTTCTTTCTTGTTCCTAGAAAACTGCGTCAAATCACCTGTTATATTTTAGTTTATCAATACAGAATGACCCCTCTCAAGCCCACGACTCGAAAAAAAGTGCGTATTCCTCAATCTGAAAACTTTGACCTCGCACTCTATTTTTTCTACATCCGCACTCTTTCTCATGATGATCTTAAGCCCGTTTACAGGAACTGGCTCGAAGCGTATCAAAACTTGAAAGAAAAAAAACAAATCAAAAAGCGTCCCTCTCATTAAACGCGTTTTTTTTTGATTGACCATAAAGCGCACTCTACCATAAGATTGCAGCAGAAAAAGTTTTATTAGAAATATTTAAATAGGAGTCAAGAAGGATGAGTATACAAAATGTACTATCAGGAGCAACAGCTTTAATTAAACACGAAAACACTAAAGATGCAGCTCATGTTGCTAGCACGGCACTACTTGTAGGCGTTGGATATAGACAATTCAACAATGTAACAGCAGCTTATGCAACGTGGAAAAACCAACCAGCAGCAGCAGCACCAGCAGCACCAGCAGCACCAGCAGCAGCACCAGCAGCACCAGCAGCAGCACGAATTGGATTCGGATCAGTTGCAAAAGCAGCTGCTGTATCTTCAGTAAAATTTGGTGCAGCTTTTGCTCTTAACGCCGTTACTGGCCATTATGCTTCAAGAATGCACGCTTTAAAAGCTGTTAAATTTGTAGGCAAAAATATTGTTGACATGACAGGAAAAGTAAATACAGCTACTGGTAATTTCCTTGTAGACAATACTGCAAAATATGGTACTAGACTTATTGATCTAGTAAAAAGCGCTGGTAAAAAATCTACTCCTGCTCCTGCTGCTTAATTTGTAGTAGTTTGACACGAGATACGCTTTTGTATTAAAAGGACATTTATATACCTAAATGTCCTTTTTTTTATGCTAGAACAAATACATATTCCCGGCTGTAAAGCCGCTTGCTTTTATACAGGCCCTCCCCTTTCACAAGGAGCGATGCCAGCGCTAATCTATTTTTCTATTTCGGCAAAAGATAGTTTATGCCTACCTCCATTCAACAGCCCAGCTACCTTGTTAAACCTCTCCAAGATACGCATTTTTTCTTTTACTCTCCCCTTTCATGGAGACATGGGCGCCTCTCACAATCAACCAGGACATGTATCACCTGAAAAAGCTATTGGAGCCTGGGCAGATGCTTTTGCGCGCAATGAGGACCCTTTAAAACCTTTTATAAGCGAGATCAATCTTGCTATTAACACTCTACATGCACAGGGCTCTATAAGCACTGGCAAACTTTTTATTGCAGGTCTTTCTCGAGGCGCTTTTATTGCCACATTACTAGCGGCCACAAACCCCCTTATTAACCATGTTTTAGGTTTTGCTCCTTTAATTGATTTATCTGGTACGCAAGAATTTTCTGCTCTAAAAGAGAGTAGTGCGCTAAAAGAGTATGATCTTAGAAATTTAACAGAGCAAATCTATAGCAAAAACTTCCGCTTTTATATTGGTAATGCCGATGCACGCGTCAATACCCGTAAAAGTTTTGATTTTATTTACGCTTGTACTAAAAAAGCCCTCTCTCATAAAATCAGATCAGCACCTTTTGAGCTAATTGTCTATCCATCGATAGGCCGTGATGGGCATGGCACCCCTGAACCTATTTTTTCATCTGGCGCTAAATGGATTGAATCTTTCCTTTAAACGTAGGCTACATGAAAAATACAAACTCTATTTTTATCTTTGCAGGAGAGCAAAGTGGCGACCTACTGGGATCGGCTCTTGTAAGCGATATTAAACAAGCTTTCCCTCATCTTGCCATTGACGGCGTAGGAGGGAAGCTATTGCGTAGTCAAGGCCTAAACAGTATCATGGACTTAGAATCGTTCCAAACCATGGGCTTTATTAATATCGTTAAACGGCTCCCCTTTTTTTTCTCATCCTTTTTTAAAATCAAACGCTATATTCTTAAAACGCGTCCAGTGCTTGTCATTTTAATCGATTATCCCGGCTTTAATTTAAGGATGGCTAAAGCTCTTAAAAAAGCGAAATTTGCATCTCCTATTGTGCAATATGTTTGCCCCTCTGTTTGGGCTTGGGGGAAAAAACGTATTCCTCTCATGGAAACGTATTTAGATAGTTTAATGACGATTTTGCCTTTTGAGCCTGCTCTATTTAATAGGGAAAAATTGTGTGTAGACTATGTAGGCCACCCTTTATCTAAAAACAAAACCCTCTTAATAAATAAAGATCAAAAAGAAAAACCCGAGACTGTAGCCCTTTTCCCTGGAAGCCGCTCACATGAAATTCAGAATAACCTGCCCATTATGCTCGCCGCGCTTAAAAAAATTCATTTAGACCACCCTCACATCCAATTCTGCCTTGTTGCAGCGAGTGAAAAATCTCTCTCTTTAATAAAACCTATACTCTTGAAATACAACCTAGACATCACTATAAAGCCGCATAACCAGCTACAAGAAGTGCTAGGCTCTTCTGATTTAGCACTGGCCACCTCAGGCACGATTACGCTAGAAATTGCCATGGCTGAAATCCCTACTGTAGTGATCTACCACGTCTCCCCTTTGGACGTTTTTTTAGCCAAAAAAGTTTTTAAAGTGAATTTAGCTTTCTTTAGCCTTCCTAATATCATTGCAAAAAAAGCTATTTATACAGAGCTCATTGGCCCTAACTTAACGGAAGAAAGCCTTACTAAGGCGCTGAGCTCTTTAATCGATAAACCTCAATTATACCAACAAACAAAAAAAGAGTGCCAACTTTTGAAAAAGCAATTGGATACTCCTCAACGCTCTTCTGCTTTCCATTTTTTACAAAAGCACTACAGCTTTCTTTTAAATAAGAAAAATTAATTCAAGTCTCTATTTTTCATTGAAAATAACTGCTTATCCACTTATAATTAGTAATTTAAATAAAGCACTTTTATAATGAAAGACATCCTTACTATTTATATTGACCGGCTAAGTGGACACAAGCAAGAAACTCTCAGTTTTACTTTGGAACCCTCGAGCTTATTTGATGTAGAGGAACTGGGCTTGTTTGCTGAAAATACTATTTCTATCCAATACCAAGTCTATATAGCCTCTGATTTTTTAATCATAAACGCGCAAATCCATACATGTACATCTCTACCTTGTCACATTTGCAATCGATGCCTCAGTCAAAAAATCAACATACCTCAATTTTATTTTACCCAAGCTTTAGAAGAAATTCCACATAAGGTTTTTTCACTAAAGCCAATTTTTAGAGAAGCTATTTTACTTCAACTCCCCTCCATGGTAGAATGTGAAGGAAATTGCCCCGAAAGGAGCGCAATAAAAAAATATATGAAGACTGAAAAGGCATCTACGGCAAGTTACCACCCTTTTGCCGATTTGTAAGGAGAATGAATTATGGCAGTACCAAGAAGTCGACACTCTAACGCGAGAAAAAACACTAAACGCTCTCACCATGCTAAAGTTAGCAAGAAATTGAGTAAATGTACCAATTGTGGCGAAGAGCATCTTCCACACCGTGCATGCCTTTCTTGTGGCTATTATGGAGGACAGCTTGTTCTTTCTAAAGAGGAAGCATAAGCAACCCAAACTGCGTGGGCACGTCGGATTAGATCTTCTTGGCGGAGACCGCGTAGACTCTCTCTTCATTAAGCAGACACTTTGTGCTGTTGCTAAAAGAGTATCTTCACATGTCTCTATTTCTCTATTTTTAACACAAGAATTAGAGAAAGAGCTCTCTTCTTTTGTAGAAAAGCTTACAAAAACATCTCCTCTTAAAATAAACATAGTTATTGTAAGTGAAGTCATCCATATGGAGGACGAACCCCTTACTGCTGTGAGGAAGAAAAAAGATTCTTCGCTCATAAGAAGTATTATAGCTTTAGAAAATGGAAGCATTGACGCGCTACTCTCCACGGGTAATACTGGAGCGCTAGTAGCTGCTACAACCTTCCATGTCCCTTTCTTAAAAGGATTTAACAGACCCTTACTACTAGCCTCTCTACCAACCAAGAAGAACCATAGCCTTGCAGTACTCGATGTAGGAGCTCACACTGAAATATCTCCCAAGCTTTTTGAACAAATGGCCATGATTGGCATCAGTTACAAAAATGCTCAAGGAATCAAAGAGCCCAAAGTGGGACTTTTAAATATTGGCGTAGAAGAAAAAAAAGGGCACTCTCAGAGACAAATCACCTATGCTCAACTGCAAAGTCTCAACACGCAATTTCCCCACCAACCTTTTGTAGGCAATGTTGAGCCCAGCGATGTATTTTCTGGAGATTTACACGTCTTATTAACCGATGGTTTTACAGGAAATGTTTTTTTAAAAACAGCCGAGGGTATCTCCTCTTTCATCATGGAAATACTCAAAGAGAACCAGACCCACCCCCTTCTGTCCCAAAAATTGGTTAAAGCGATTGAAAAAGAACTTTACCAAGAAGATCAATACGGAGCTTTATTTGTAGGCATTGATCGATTAATTACCAAATGTCATGGTAGTGCTTCGCCCGACGCTATCTCCAAATCGCTTTTTTACCTACTTGGCCTACTTTCACAAAATTTTTTAGCTAAAGTAAAAAAGAATCTTGGGTAAGACTTTTTCTCTCCTTGAAAAAGAACTATTTTTCGAGTAAAATCGGGGTCAAAAATATGTCTTAGGCTCCTTATGAAAAAAATTCTTTTAAATGTGACTGATAAAGAGAAGCGTGTAGCTTTCCTGACAATGGATAAGCTCAGTGACTTGATTGTAGAAAGAACAACTGTTCTTCCTGCGACAGGCAACATTTATCGCGGTAACGTTATCAACATCCTGCACAACATTCAATCTGCTTTTATTAACTTATACGATGCAGAAAATGGCTTTATTCACATCAATGATATTATAGAAAACACCAAAAAATTCCAAGACATGTATGACATGGAATTTGATTGGGATAGTAAAAATGGAAGCGGCGCTAACAAGACAGAAACAGACATTGCAAAATTAATGAAGCTGGGTGACCCCGTACTAGTGCAAGTGGTGAAAGAGCCTATGGGCTCCAAAGGAGCCAGGCTTACTTCCAATATCTCTATTCCTGGAAGATACTTGGTACTTCTGCCTAATGCAAAACATCGCGGAGTCTCTAAAAAAATTCAAAACAGAGGGGAACGGGACCGTCTTAAAAAGATAATCGGAGCTTTTGACATGCCTAAAAACATGGGGCTTATCTGTAGAACAGCCAGCACTGAGGCTTCTATTGAAACGCTGGTTGACGAAGCAAAAGAGCTTTTAACTATTTGGGAAAACATTACTGAAAAATTTGGTGAAACCACAAAAACAGCGCTACTTTATGCAGAATCTAATCTGATTAAAAAAACGGTGCTACGTGCAGTGAATAAAAAATATGACACACTCGTAGTGGATAATCAAAAAGCTTATAAGCAATGTTGTGAAATCTATGCAAAATATGAAAAAGAACACCCTTTAGTCATAGAGTACTACAGAAAAAATCTACCTATGCTAGACCATTTTGGGATAGAAAATGAGATCACAAAAAGTCTTAGACGTAAAATTTGGCTACAAAAAGGGGGATACCTCTTTTTTGATCGCACAGAAGCGATGTACACAATTGATGTTAACTCCGGAAGAAGCACTCCTAAAAAAGACGTTGCTAACGTTGAAGAATCGATTGTAACCATTAACAGGGAAGCTGCTTTAGAAATAGCGCGTCAGCTATGTATTCGCAATATTGGAGGGTTAATTATTATTGACTTTATCGATATGCGCATGAAAAAAAACCAAAGACGCGTGTTAAATGCGCTGAAAGAAGCGATGAACGATGATCCTGCAAAATGTACTATACTCAACATGAGTGATTTTGGTCTGGTAGAAATGACACGTCAACGTACCCGTGAATCGTTAATTCAAACGATGTTTACGCACTGCCCTTATTGCAGTGGAAAAGGGATGATTAAAAACAATGAAAGCGCGCTTATTGAACTACATAGAGCCCTTAAAAAAGTAATCTTAACGAAGAAAGAGTCTCAAATAAAGCTCACCCTACACCCAGAGCTATACACCTATTTAGGACTAAAAGAGCGCAAATCAATTGAAACTATGACCCGTAAATGGAGAGCTAAGGTAGACTTTAACACCAACGACGAACTCCACCTCAATGCCTTTACATTCCACTCCATTACTTCTGGAGAAGAAATTGAAGTTTAAGGAAAAAGTTGAAGAGATACGCTCTCTTTTCAAACAATTAGAAGCAGATAATCTTCCAAAAGATGACCTCTACCACCTAAGTGTTTTTTTCAACAGCTACTTAAAAGTTGTGCAGAGTCAGGGCAAACAAGACCTAAAGCCGTTGCAAACTTTTTTTAACTTTTTACAGCAAATACAAATTGTATTTCAAACTCCTTTCGCTTTCCCTGTTTTTCATAAAAAAATTACAGAGCCCTTTAATTTTTACCAGCTAGGATTAGATTTTATAGAACCTCTTGTAGACTTTAAAAACTCTACACTTACAGGGACAGATCAACTCAAAAAAATCACCTCTTACCTAGAAAATGGGGACAATGTTGTTTTTTTAGCTAACCACCAAGTTGAAGCTGATCCTCAAATATTGGGCCTTTTTTTTAAAAAGGATTTCCCTGTAATTGCAGACAAGCTGATCTTTGTAGCAGGATCAAAAGTAACCTCTGATCTTTTAGCTATTCCATTTAGTATGGGATGCAATTTACTCTGTATTTATTCAAAAAAATATATCGATATTCCTCCAGAGAAAAAAGAAGAAAAACAAGAGCACAATAAAAAAACCATGCACGCTATGGTAGATCTTTTTGCTCAAGGAGGCCAAGCCATCTACGTAGCCCCTAGTGGTGGAAGAGACAGGCGTAATAGTGCAGGAGAAGTGGTTGTATCTGATTTTGATCCTAGCAGCGTCGAGATGTTTTTTTTAATGGGAAAAAAATCGAAGAAAAAAACACATTTTTTCCCTATGGCTCTTTCCACGTTCCATCTACTCCCTCCTCCTGAAAGTGAAGATCACGAGCTAGGAGAAGAGCGCGTTACGCAGGGCGGCCCTGTACACATTGCTATCTTGCCAGAATTGGATGAAGCCGCTTTGATCCAACAGCATAAAGGTTTGCCTAAAAAGCTACTTCGACAAAAAAAAACTGATCTGATACATTCCAAGATTGTTGATATATACAAACAATTCCCAAATAAATAAAGAATAAAACTTGGAGCCAGTTTATGCGCCTACTCAAACTTCTATGTATTGCCCTACCCCTATCTCTATCCCTATTTTCTGCACGTGCACATAGCTACGAAATCATAGAAAACAATCCTAATTTCATCTCTAAGAATCCCCGTCTACAAAATCAAAAAGTGCAAAAATTAAGACTCGATAATGGTATTAGCGTCTATCTTTTATCCGATCCAGAAACGCCCTCTTCAGGAGCGGCTTTTTCTATGCGTGTTGGATCATGGGATGATCCCGAAGAGTATCCAGGAATAGCGCATTTTGTAGAACACCTTCTTTTTATGGGATCTCACACGTACCCAGATGAAAATCTTTATAGAGATGCTGTATCAAAAGCGGGAGGAGCTTTGAATGCTTATACAGCTTCTAAAAGAACTGTTTACGGTTTTTATTCAGACAATACCCATTTTGAAGAAATATTCCCTATGTTTGCACACATGTTAATGGATCCTCTTTTTAATCCAGGCTCTATTGCTAGAGAATATAAAGCTATAGAGCAAGAATACCAAATATCGCTCTCCTCAGACCCATGGCGTACTATCCACGTTTTAAAAGCTCTTGCTAACCCTCAACATCCTCAGGCGCAATTTGATTGTGGCAATAGCCAAACGCTAGCAAACATCCCTGTAGAAACAGCTATTAACTGGTATAAAGAGCATTACAAGCCCCATCTTGGAGCGTTAGTAATCACCTCTCCTCTGCCACTAGAAACCATGGTCAATATGGCTCAAAGCTTATTTGGACAAATTCCAGCAGCAAAGGATTTATCTCAAACAGCGGATTTTGATCCTGTAGAAACGCCTCTATTTCTTCCAGAAACATTTCCCTCACAAGTACATATTACTCCTCACTTACAAGAGTCGCAGTCCATGGCTATGTTGTGGGAACTGCCCCCCTCTTTTAACTGTTTAACCAATGAGGGGCAAAATAGCGCGCATGTGATGCTAACAAATAGTATCAACACAGCGCATAAAGGCTCTCTTTATGAGACGCTTAAAGAGGCTGATCTAATTACAGATTTATCTTCTTATATTCAATCTCTCTCCAATGAAAAACATCTCTTTTTTATCAATTTTCAACTTACAGATAAAGGAGTAGCGAATTTAGACCAAGTTGAGATGCATACCGATGCCTATTTAAAGCAAATGGCAAAAACTCCAATCCCTGCCTATTTTACACAGGAAATTGTAGACATTTGGAAACAATCCATTGAAACGGCTCCTAGACAAAATCCGTTTAGTTTTTGTATGAATGTAGCAGGTGCACTCACCAGCGAGGATATTAGTAGCTATCCTCAAAGCTCTTCAGGACTCTCTAACTTTGACCCACAACAATACCTCGATCTCGTAAACTTTACTCAAGTAGAAAGAGCAATCCAAATCTACCTGATTAATCCTGAAAAAACAGATACTAAAATGACAGAGCTAGAGCCTTGGTACAAGGTTCCCTATACTGTTGTTCATCAAGAAAGCAAAGAAAAGAGCACGCCTGAAAACATACACTTCACACTCTTTAATGATCCCAATCCCTATCTGCCAAATAATACAGAGCCTATTACTTCAAATACTGAAGCACAGGAAAAGTCTAAACCTAAACAGTTGATAAAAACCAAGCGAGGCGAGCTTACATATTGGAAAGATGATGTTTTTATGCTTCCAAAAGTGGCACTACATGCTCTCATTCAATCCCCTTGCATGGATCTTTCTGCACATAGCGATGTCTGTTTAGATCTTTTTGCTATGCTCACAGCGGAGCAATTAGCGCCTATTAACACTAAGGGTAAAACAGCGGATATTGGTATTTCTGTTACTAGTGGATCCGATGGCATTTTAATTGCTTTATCGGGTTATCAAGACAAAAGTTTACTCTTTTTCTCCGACGCTCTAGATTCTCTTGCTCAGTTCAATCCAACAAAAACCTCATTTGAAGCGATGAAGCAGCTGCTAAAGTCCAATCAACTCAACTCAAAATTTTCCCCTGCTTATACCCAAGTAATGCATCATATGAGCGAGATTACATCCTCATCTTGTAGCACTAAAGCACAATATCTTGAAGCAATTGAATCTCTAACTAAAGAGCAATATGTAAGCTTCATACAAAATGTGTTTAACGCCAATGTTGTAAAAATGGTTGTTTCTGGAGCATTAAATGAGCAAGAGGCAGAAAATTTTTATACCTGTTTTACTGAGCATCCTACTTTCAAAAACACAGTAGATAAGACAGATAAAGAACTCAAAATGCATACAAAATACTCTCTTGCTTTAGATGGAACTATTTTACCACAAAAAGTGCACATCAGTTTTGATCAAAAAGACACAGCGGTAGCTTTAATGATCCAAGATGAAGAATTTTCATTTGCAAAGCATGCTTCTAACTTTATTCTTAATTACTCTTTATCCAACGAGTTTTTTGACACATTAAGAACAAAGCAGCAAACAGGTTATGCTGTTTTCTCCTATCCTAGTAAGACAAACAATGATCTTATAAGTCACAACTTTTGTGTTCAATCAACCACGCATTCAGGTGAAGAGCTTTTAGCGCGTTATGAGCTATTTTTAGAAGATTATGTAGCTAGCCTGGAAGAGACATTCACACCTGAAGTTTTTGAAGAATTTAAGGCTACATTGAAAACCCAAATCAATACTCCTGAAGAGACTTTAGCTCATAAAAATGGCGTTATTTTTCATATCGTATGTAACAATGATGGTGATTTCACCAGGAAAGAAAAACTGTTAAAAGCAACTGATGAGCTCTCCCATGAAGAGTTTACAAGTTGGGCAAAACAGCTACTTGGCAGAAACAACCGAAAAAGACTGGCTGTTGTACTGCAAGGAAACTGCGATGAGGGTAGTTTTGCTTATGTGAAAAAAGAGCGAGACACAATCAGTTTTCAAACAACCACACCCAAGAAAACCGAAACGCTTTGTCAATAATTATACAACTATTTACATAGCGTCATATTCACTAAGTTGACGTATGATTTTTGCAATAAAAGCGGTCCATCCTGTCTGGTGAGAGGCGCCGAGCCCTGCTCCTGTATCGCCATTAAAGTATTCAAAAAACAGAGGGTATTTCGAAAAGTTAGGATCTTTTTTAAACTTTTCCATGTCATGGAAAACAGGCCTTTCGCCCTCTTCATTTTGTTCAAAAATTTTAACCATCCGTCTTGAAATAAACGTACTCACTTCCCACAATGTTTTAAACTGGCCAGAACCTGTAGGACATTCCACTTTAAACTCATTGCCATAGTAGTGATGAAATTTTTGCAAACTTTCAATAATAAGGCCATTGATAGGAAACCAAACAGGGCCTCTCCAGTTGGAGTTACCACCAAAAAGGCGGCTATCAGACTCTGCAGGATTATAGCTCAGACTGTGTACCTGGTCCCCTATTTTCATCTCAAAAGGGTTTTGCTCATGATGTTTAGAAACTGAACGAATACCAAAAGGGCCTAAAAACTCCTCTTCATCGAGCATCACTTTAAGCAATTTTATTAGTTTTTCTTTATCGATCAAAGCTAAAAGAATACGTTTTTCTTCGCCTGGTCTTTGCATAGAAGCGACCGCTTGGCACAGTTTTGGTTCATGTTTATGAAACCATGCTATCTTAGCTTTTAATTTTGGCAAGCTATCGATAGAATTTTGAGAAATAGTAGTGACTGCCAATAGAGGCATCAAAGAGACTAAAGAGCGCACCTTAATATGCACTTGTTTTCCCCCTTCTAAAGTTAATACATCATAAAAAAGACCATCTTCTTCATTCCATAAAGATAAAAGATCTTTGCGCGTATGATTAATTGCTCTAGATATGAGTAAAAAGTGGTGAAAAAACTTGTTGGCCATATGCTCATAAGTCTCGTCATCTTTAGCAAGTTCTACGCTAATGGTTAACATATTGAGTGCATAAAAAGTCATCCACGAAGTGGCGTCAGATTGATATAGAGCTACCTCTTCAGGAAGTGTTTTTGACCGGTCAAATACAGAAATATTATCCAGGCCTAAAAAGCCTCCTGAGAAAATGTTTTTTCCCTCGTGATCTTTCCTATTCACCCACCATGTAAAATTCAGTAACAACTTTTGAAAAATACGCTCTAAAAAAACCTTATCTTTATTGCCTGTATATTTTTCTTCAATTTTATAAACGCGAAAAGCCGCCCAAGCATGCACTGGAGGATTCACATCGGATAAATTCCAATCGTAGGCGGGTATCTGGCCACTGGGATGCATAAAATATTCTTGCATAAATAAAATTAGCTGCTTTTTAGCAAACTCAGGATCTACAAGAGCTAAAGAAATCGCATGAAAGGCTGTATCCCAAGAGTAAAATGCTGGGAACTCCCAAGAATCTGGTGTTGAAAAAATTTGACTACCATACACATTCTCCCACTCCTCATTTCTTCTCCCCTCTCCTGTTTTTTCCGGCAGCGGTGGATGAAATTTAGGATCTCCCTCTAACCAGTCTGATACAATGTAGTTGTAATACATTTTATTCCATAAAAGGCCCGAAAATGCTCCTTTGGCAATATTAAAATGGTCCTCGTTTTTCACATGAGGAAGTAATTCTTGATAAAACTCGCGGCACTCCGTCTCTCTTGCTTTAAATACTCGAGCGCTCTCACTAAACGGACTTTTCAGCTCTGCTTGCTTGGTAAGACGCAGTACTACCTCGCAGCTCTCTAGTGGCTTTAATTTTAATACATAGTGAAAGGCTGACTTTGTTCCCTCGCGACTTGCACGTACCGCCTCTTTTTCTCCTCCTACAACATAAGCATTAAACCCATCTTTACTGTGGCCTTCCCATGTGCTCTTAGGATCCATTTTGACCCTGTTTGTTTCGTTGTCGGTAAAAAGAAGAGATTCTGGTTTTTCGCCATAAAGAAAATAAGGATCTCCACCCATCCGGCTATGATCTACTTGAATTGAGGCAAACTCTCGTGTTTCTCTATGCACATGAAATTTAGGTTTTGAATTTTTTCCAGCAAACCAATTATTTTTTGCCCAAAAGGTGGGAAGTAAGTGCAACTCTCTTTCCTCATTGCCTCTATTGTGCACGCTAATTTTTACAAAGATATCGTCCATATCTTGCTTGGCATATTCTACAAAAACATCAAAATAGCGATCGTAGTCAAAAATACCTGTATCGAGCAGCTCATACTCACGGTCTCCTTGTCCCCGATCGCGCCCCGCTTTACGCAGTTGATCGTAGGGGAAAGCGCCTTGAGGATATTTGTAAAGATAACGCATATAGCTGTGTGTGGGCGTATTGTCTAAATAAAAATAGTACTCTTTAACATCTTCGCCGTGATTGCCCTCACCGTTATTCAGACCAAAAAGACGCTCTTTTAAATGTGCATCTTGCCCATTCCAAAAGCTGAGAGAAAAGCATATATTTTGCTTAAAATCTGAAATGCCAGCAATGCCATCTTCGCCCCACCGGTATGCCCTATAACGCGCCATATCGTAGGTGAACTCCCAAGGGTTACTATCCTTTGAGTAATCCTCACGCACAGTGCCCCACGCTCTCTCAGCAAGATAAGGCCCCCACAAGTCCCACTGTTTAAGCCCACTTTTTTGCTGCTTTTGCCGCTTTTTCTCGTCTTTCACCGCACCACTCTTAAACGCTTTTCTAATGAATACTTATCCTTGTCGCAAAATAAACAAAAAAAAACAAGGCCCTCTCTTTCGAGACAGCCTTGCTTATCCTATAAAAAGCTAAATAGCTTTTGAAACGAATTTAGAATCTTACATTTTGCAAACCAAAAGGATCAGTGAACAAGTTGCCAAGTTTTTGAAAAGTCCTCTTTACATCCTGTGCAGTTTTTGCCATATCTTGCTCAAACTTGTTCTTGGACTTAGTTTTTGTAGTCGTCGTCTCAGTCGTAGCCGATGCTACTTCTTCCACTCCTTGACCACCTGTTACCGCTGCTGCTACTGTTGCTCTTGCACTCTTTTGGTACTTTATAAAACCTTTAGCTGCTGTATGTAGATTCTCGGTTCTTGCTGTTTGTGCTGCTAGTCCTGCTACTGTTGCTCTTGCGCTCTTTTGGTATTTTACAAAACC
>NVUK01000004.1 GCA_002401865.1 Candidatus Aerophobota bacterium
AGCCCTATTAACGGGAAAAATAAAAAACTCAGTCTTATTTAAATCAGAGCTACTCCCATTATTAGGAGTAGTTTGGAGTCATCACGAACATTGGATGTACTTACTTGCAACAGGAGATTTCAAAGGGAAAATAGGGGATGTTAATAAAGGGGATTGGGTTATAGGTCCTGTGATTGTTGACGATCAAACCCTCACCTCTTATATTAATTCTCTCTCCTGTTTAACAGATTCTATTAAAGAAAAAGTTTCAAAAGAAGACTACGCTAAATTTTTTGGGCAGATTCTCGGAAAAGCAGCTGAGACAAACGTATTTCTTCAAGCCATCGCCTACTGCCTGCAAGAATTATCTCAAAAGGATATTAAGGGAAACAGGGGCGCTCTTGATACCAAAGTTGCAAAAATAGTAAAAAACAAACTCAACACCAAATTCTCCGAGAATAGACAAACGTCCATCTTAAATATTCTGAGAAACAGACATAAGTATCGCAAACTGACACCTTCAAATCCTTTATGAGTAAGGGTTTGAAGGTAAGTGGAAGAAATCTATCTCTCCTTTTATCAAATACAAAAAGTACTGTCAGTTTTAAAGGCACTCTCACCAATGCTTTGCGGGGGGTGATACCATCAAAACCCTTAGTGGAAGACATTTCTGGAACTCATTAATACTGTTATATCAACCATTTCTCTCTTACTGTAGGGATATATTGCCGTGCATGGCCTGGTGGCTATGTTTTAGGGATTATCCCGGTGAAGAAGAGGGAGTGGTTATATGACCCTACTTAATGAGAAGGAGGCGAGTTTGGTTGTAAAGCTTACACCCAATACGCTGAAGCAAAGACGTTCTTTAAAAAAACCGCCTCGGTACTRCAAGATAGGATCGAAGGTTTTTTATAAAGAACAGGATTTGAACAATTTTATTACTGATGGAGTAGTAGAACCAAAAAAACATGTTGATAAACCAAAAGGAGAAGAACAATGCAGATGAACATACGAAATGCCTCTTCAGGTGAAAATGTCAGTAAAAACCGGCCTTTATCAGGCAGCTATAGAGGACGCATTATAAATATAGAGGAAATAGCCGGGAACGACCAATATCAGCAATCGGCTCATATAAGCATAGACTGGGAACTGGAGGGCTTTGGAAGATATAGAGATCGCTTTCATATCAATGATAAGGACTTTACGAAAGCGGCAAAGCAGCAGGCCAAACTACAGGATCTTTCAACTAAGGTTGGTATTGTCCCTCAGGGGGGGTCTGTAGAGTCAGATCAGTTATTAGGGAAGAGAGCTGTTATTATCTTTAGCTCCTTTTTACCTAAGGAGAAAGACCATCCCTATAACCTTTGTTAAGGGGTATGAATTTTTGAAAGAGCCTTCTGGCCCAACTCATGAGAAAGCAGGACCAGAGAACACTTTAGGGAATACACTTAACGATGGAATCCCCTTTTAAAACATATTTGGACCTCTGTTTCCGGCAAGATTCGGAGGTCCTTTTTTCAAGATACAAGAGAGAGTATTATGACGCAGAATTTAGAAGAACGCATTAAAAATATTGCTCGGGGACTCGGAAAGGGCAAGCAGACCCAAAATGGACGTAATTGGCTGACCTGTTGTCCTGTTGCTGCTCACAATGATAAAAACCCAAGTTTTTCCATTGGTGTGGGTGACAATGGACGCATGGTATATAACTGTTTTAAGGGCTGTACAGGGCAGGAAATCCTAGGGTCTCTTGTTTCTTTGAACTTAATTAAAGACTGGAGAGGTGATTCTGTCGAAATCAACAGGGGGGCTGGTGTTAGCAAAGTAGTATTGAGTGAAGAAAAAGCTCAATCTATGCCCATTGTAACACAAGGGGTGGGGGTAGAGCCAAATGTTACAATGCAGGCGGAACCCCTTATTGACCCTTCGTTAGAGATTGTAACACCCCCTGAAGCAATGTTACAATCGGGTTACAATGATGTTACAATGGCCGAAAAAGAAAAGCCTTCTAATACCAAAAAGATAGCAGAAGAAATCTGGTTAAAAACGATCCCATTTTTAGGAACGTTAGGGGGGGACTATCTTACAAATAGAGGGTTAACGCCCGAACTTTTAAAATCAAGGGAGGGGTTATCGAATATCTTACGCTTTGATGCTAATCAACAAGCCCTGACTGCTAAAATACAAGATAAAAATAGTTCTATCCAAGGTATCCATCGCATCTTTTTAAAAAAAGGTGGAAAGAAGATAGAAGGGCAGGCAAAAAAGACGCTAGGGCATCTTAAGGGGAATATGGTGTTCTTAGAATCTAGTCGGTCTAAGCTAATATTAACAGAAGGTGTAGAAGACGCTCTTACCCTTGCGATTTGTTGCCCAGACTATAGTGTCGGCGCTTTTCTTGGGGGGAATATAGACCTGAATCCCCCTGCTCACATTAAAGAAATAATTGTAGCAGCAGATAATGATGAAGCAGGTCAGAAGTTTGCTAAAAAAATAAAAAGAAAACTCCAGCGCCAAGGGCGAGCTGTGGCTATTGTTTATCCTTCTATTGGGAAGGATTTTAATGAATGGTGGCAAGCAAAGACAGATTCTGAGGGTATTTTACAAGCAGTAGAGCAGGCTAAACTTGAAGTCTCTGGGTTTTTGAATAAAAAGACAGATGCGGCAGAAATATTTCCCTACAAAAGCCTAGCCCAGGAATTTTGGATCAAAAATCTTATACCGAAGACTGGTGTTGTTTTACTTTCTGGTCATCCCAAGACTGGGAAGAGCTGGCTTACTTTGAATTTCATTGCAGACATTCTTTCTGGAACGCCTTGCTTAGGTTCCTTTGAAACAAAGAAAACGGGCATCTACTTGCTTTCTTTGGAAGATGGGGTTTCTAACCTCAAGGAAAGGTTTTTGATGGTAAATCAAAACAAAATGCCAGAGAAGGGTAATTTTTACTTTAAAAATACTGCCGAAGGCTTTGATGGAGGAGGAATAGGGGCCATTCAGAAAGAAATAGAAGAAGACCCAAATATTAAGATTCTTGTGATTGACCCATACGAGAAGGTTAGGGCTTCTAGCAATAAGTCTAATCAGAATGCTTACAGCAAGGATTATACGGACATGAGCGCTTTAACCAAGCTAGCCGATGAATTAGAGATTTGCATTATTTTGGTGCATCACTTCAAGAAACAAACAACGGGGGATGTTAGTACAGATCAAAATGGATCTCAGGCGTTATCTGGCGCTGTTGATGTGTTGATGGGGCTCTATAAAGACAGGGAGAAGGAAGAACACACCTTAACAGTAACGGGTCGTTGTTTGCTGGAGCAAACAATCAAGCTAGATTTTGATGATATGACAGGGCGGTATCAAGTCAACGAAGACCTAGCGGAAGAGAAAAAAAGCTTAAGAAACTCTGTTGTTGGTTTTTTTAAAATGTCTTTGGTTAAAAGCTTTACGCCAAAGGAGATATCCCTGTCATTAAATTACACAAGTGAAAGTGACCAAGCCATGGTACGTCGGTCAATTAAGGATTTGGTAAATGACAAAATCATAAAAAAAGTGAAGCATGGGTACTATCAATTTAAGGACGATTGTAACACCATTGTAACAGTCAAAAAGGGGGGTGTTACAATCGCTAACCCGCATGAAATAAGGCCTGACCTCGTGGATTGTAACATTGACCACACCCCTACCCCACAATGTTACAATGGCACAAATCAAGAAGAATCTTCATCCAATGCCTTGCTTCCAGAAGGCTATGACGAGATGGAGATTTAACTATGCCAACGATTCAACATTGCTTAGATAATTGGAAAAGCCAGGGGATACATCTGCTTTTAGCAGACTATCAAAAAATAAAAATCATTGGGCCGACAGAGCTTCTCCCAAAAATTGCCCCTGAAATCAAGGAGAAGAAGAGAGAACTCATTGATCATATGGCCTTTTTTTATGAAGATATGTATCTGGAGCGTGCTGGAATCATGGAGTGGGATGGGTGTATTCCTCGTGTATTTGCAGAAGCCTCTGCTCATATATTAGTTTACCCCAGACCATTTTCTATTTCTCCTGCTTTATGGGAGCAAATTCAATTAAATGTTAAGCACTTAATAGGGAATCATTTTTGGATTAAGGAAGCTGAAAAATATGAATGGAAACCCCATCATTTTTTTCGGTGTCATCAGAGGAGTCCTTTAGATCATCCCGAACTGCAAGGTATTGTATTTCTCACCTATGGCATGAGCTGTACCAATATTGACTATCATGTCTTTCAGTGTCGAAATGTTGAAATGAAAGAAAACCTTTTTAAAAAAGCGTATAGCCTAGTTCCAGAAGAGACAACATTGATGGAGTTGCAAAAAAGACCATTTCAAGTACAGGAGGAGGGCAGATCATGTCTGGTACATTAACCTACGTCCTCGCCAAGAGGTGTTAGTAGAGGCCTAGAGAGTAGACAGAATACCCTTGGTGTGGCGCCAACAGGGGTAGGCAAAACCATAATAATGGCCGACCTTGTTGGGCAACATATCAAACAAGGAGAAGAAGCCTACAGAGAAAACACAACATCTCTTGGCGTTTCGGGGATTAAGACAAGCAGAAGATCTCTATGAATCCGCTACATTTTTTTCTTATTGCGTTAATAAAACCCTCATAGATCATGAAATAAGTAGAGGGGTATAAATAAGAGTAACCCCTAGTATTACTGCGCCTTACAGCCAACAAAGATGCCCTCTTTTTTTTGTAAAACAACAGAATTTTTGGTATACTATAACTAGTGGAAATAGCTTGTATAGTAAGGGTTTCACAGTTGAAAACATCAAATTATTAACAAAGTTTAAGGGGCAAATATATGTTTCAAAAAGGACAATCAGGCAATCCAGCAGGGAGACCAAAAGGCACCTTTGGGATAAAGAAACGCATCTTGAACCAAGCCTTAGAAATATGCCAAGAAGAAGCCCCTAAGGTACTGTTAAAAATGCTGGACCTTGCGATTCAAGGAGATGTTCCGGCGGCTAAAGTCTTTTGCAATTATGCTTATCCTCATCCTTCCATGGAAGCGGCTCTAGATATCACGACAGACAGAGAAAATATGCCTGACTTAACAGATGAGCAAGTCAAGACCATTATAGAAACGGCGAGTCGTGTCCAATAGTTTGCCAGCCACTGACTATGCGGAAATTCTCCAAGAGGCAGCCTACAGGTATCATCAGGAGAGGTTTCTCTATTATGAGCCTCACCAAAAACAAATAGCCTTTCACAAAGCGGGAACAAAAGCTAAAGAGCGGTTGTTCTTAGCGGGTAACAGAACCGGGAAAACCTATTGTGGTGTGATGGAAGTTTCCATGCATTTGACTGGAAACTATCCTGAGTGGTGGAATGGATATCGGTACAAAGAGCCCATTGAAGCTTGGGCAGCAGGAGTAACCAATGCAGAAACCAGACAAGTTCTTGAAAGATCATATGTAGGAGATGCAGGGTGTGACGGCGCCATAGCTGCTCATCTCATTTTGTCTCAAGAAAAGCAGCAGCATCTTTACCATATACAGCATAGTAGTGGTGGAATATCCCAGATAAGATTTAAATCCTATGAACAAGGACGTAAGGCCTTTCAGGGAGCTAAGATAAACGTGGTTCATTTGGATGAAGAGCCCCCAAGAGAAATATACATCGAGTCATTGATGCGGACAATGGAAACCAAATCCGGCAAGCATGGCATGGTGCTCTTAACCATGACCCCTTTGATGGGGTTAACAGATATGGTGCTGCAATTCTATCAAGATAAAGAAGAGGGAAAAGTAGAGGATAAAAAGTTCTACATACAAGCCAGTTGGGAAGACAATATACATCTGAAAGAAGATGAGAAGGTCACCATCTTAAACGCTTTGAAGCCTCATGAGAAAGAAGCTAGAGAAAAGGGCATCCCTTCACTTGGCATGGGTCTCGTTTATCCCGTATCCGAAAGCAACTTGATCTGTGATCCTTTCAAGTTTCCAGAGTTTTGGCCAAAGGTTTATGGACTTGATTTTGGTTGGAATCCATCCCCTACAGCTGTACTGTTTGCAGCGCATGATCGGGATAATGATATTGTGTACCTCTATGATGAATATTCTGATACGGAAAAGACCCCTGCGGAACATATTTATCAATTAAGCCAAAAGGGATACAATATTGCCAACCTAGTAGGCGTCTATGACCCAGCTGGTAAAATCTCCTCCCAACAAGATGGTCAAAATCTGGTGGAAATTTATAGGCAAGGCGGTGTGCATTTCTTGCATAAAGCTGATAACTCCAGAGAAAAAGGCTTGATGGCAGTTCTGGAGAGAATGCATAGTGGCAGGCTTAAAATATTCAAGACCTGCACCAAGACACTGAAAGAACTTCGCATGTATACAAGAGATGAAAACGGCATACCAAAGAAGGGTAACGACCACTTCATGGATGCCATGCGCTACATTGTGATATCAGGACTAAAGTATGCCGTTGATCGGGTCAGGATTAATGATCTCGATCCGCCAATCTATCGTGGTCAGCATAGTTGGATGGCTTATTAGGTAAATCTAATCCCAATTATTTTCTAAAAAGCTTTCTGAAGTTTCTAAGAAAATAATTAACCCTTGGTTGGGATTGTGATTGAACAGTAGTATATCCAATCATGTCGTTTTTAGAATATTTTTTAGATAAGCCAATAATATTAAAGTCTTTCTCAAAATATTTTTTTACAGGAATATTTGTTTGAGAAGCCCTTTCCTCATTGTTAAAAACATAATCATCATTCATAGCGCTAACTAAACTGGAACAAAATAAACAGGTTAAAAAAATACTGACTAATTTTTTTTTTGACATTCTATTCATCCTTTTTTTTATTAAACCCTTATATATAAAATTTGCCTTTAGTGAATAATTTTAGCAATGGTTTTCTAACCAATGGACTTTTAATCATCTCAAATAGTTTAGACCCTGGACCTCTATCGAGGGTTACATATTCAGCATTCAACCCATCAAGGCTTTCAAAGATATTGACGTCCCCAACCGTAAGGTTCCCTTGCGTATAATGCGGGGTTCCAGACGAATGTATCCCTATTGGTTTACCATAATAATCTATGATAAGACCTCCACTGCTCCCCCCTAAAGTACTCATTTTGTGAGTGCGAGCTTTAAAATCCAACAGACCATACGAGGTCCTTTGTATTGGAATACCCGCAGGGTAATGTGTTAATTTAAAGACTGTATCTTCATTTTTATGAAACCCATAATTAGATTTATACTTGAAGCTCTGTGAACTAAAATCATCGTCTGTTGCGTAATTTTTCACATAACCAATATCAGTGTCTTGTTTTTTATTTCTTCTAGAAAAATACTTTGTTGCAATAAATACATCATTATATTCATAGGATGATACAATAGCAGGGGGAATAAAATTATGTATATTTTTCCTTTCAGACTGATATACATAATAATCTAAAAAAGCTTTTTTATACTTTTTCAATCCCCTTATTGTCTGATCAACATCAAACTGTTCTGGTAAAACCAGAGATAAGCCTTGCTCAAACTCTGCCTTTGAAGACTTTGGTATTTTTTCAAAAACATGGGCGTTACTTAATATCTGTTTGTTAACAAATGACCCAGTGCCAAAAGAAACACCTCCATCATATGATAACACTATTCGCCCTACTCTCTTATCAATAACCCCTAAAGTAATCCCCGTTTTCTCGGAAATATGCCGTATTTTATCCCAATCATACTCATATGAGGATTCAATGATATTGATGGAACTAAACCTATCAAAATGAGAAGATATTAGCTCTGCTAACTCTTTTTCACTCCGGACCATTTTTGGAAAATCAACCTTTGGTATAATAACCGAGTTCATCATATGCTCAGATTCACCCTCGTTGCTAAATTTGTCCTTCATTCCAAAGGCATTAAAGGACAACAAGGTAGCAAAAAAAACAAGGGATCTGAAAAAATGTAACTTCATTAGTGCTTTTTCTTTCTATTTCTTTGAAGTCAGTGTCTCTTTTTCTCAAGCAAATGTCAATATAGCGTTTTTCTATTTCTCTCCCAAAATCCTATAAATGGTCATATGAGAGCAGGCATATTTCTTTTGCAGATCACCGATTGAGAAATTCTCTTCATGCCTTAAGCGTCGGATATCTTGCTTCTTCTGCGCAGTAAAGGAAGATTTTCTCCCAAACTTAACCCCTTTCTCCTTAGCTCTTTGAATACCATCAAATTGCCTTTCTTTCCGGATATCATTTTCAAACTCTGCAAAGGAGCCAAGAACATTGAACAATAGTCGGCCTTCTGCTGTAGTGGTATTGATGGCTTGGTCCAGCACCAGAAGATTGGCTTTCTTTTTATGTAATCTTTTAGAAATCTGAAAGAGGTCCATCATAGACCGAGCAAGCCTATCTAGTTTGGTAACAATGAGCAGGTCTCCTGCTCTTAATGTTTTTAATGCTAGATCTAATTCTTCCCTTTTTGTCATTGAAGTAGCAGAGAGTTTTTCCGCAAAAATTTCTTCACATCCTGCTTTAAGTAACTTCTTTTCTTGAATATCGAGAGACTGACCGAAAGAGCTGACCCGAGCGTAACCAATCTTCATAACAATTCTCCTATTAACATAATATATAAGTTTGTGTTAAGCTCATTATGTTATGGGTTTTGTTAGTAGTCAAGAGACTATAACGGTAAGTATACTTTTTGTTACTATTCTGCGGGCCATCATGAAAATATTTAGGGCCGTTTTCTGTCTGCACTCTGACTGACTGTCAAATGAGCATTTATAGCTCAAGTAGCTGATACTTTAACGTCAGACAATAAAGTGAGTAAGTTAATCTTGTTTTACTTCTTCTTTTTCTGTCTTCTGGTTCTTTTTGGCAAAAAACGCTTTGAGCCCCTCATAGTACTTCGTTGCATCTGTTAGGTTCTGTTCGCTTATTTCTCCAGATATCTTCCCCTCCAAATCATACCTATGACTGCTTTTGACAAAGGTTTCTGTGTATTTCATACTTCTCACATAATATCGTATTGCGCTCTTGATTCTATCTATTGGAAGTAGAACCCCTAATTTCTCGCTGAGTTCTTCCGAAATCCCTATCTTCAGGGGCTTTGTCTCTTCCCAATTAAATAGTATCGGAAATTCTTTCAGCAAAAGTTTGATGTCTATTTTGGCTTGCTTTGATTCCTCTTTCCGCTGCTCTTTCTTGCTGAGTTTAGGGAGTTCTTCATTTTGTTTTACGTCTTCGCTCAGCAATAATAGCCTTTCAATTGTAATTCTGTGTTTGCAGTCGCCACTGCTTGTTGTTGAATTTATACGCGTTTTAAAACCATGGGTCTTGACCCGTGGATGTAGCGCTCGCCCTGAAACAGGCCCTCAACTCACTGGTTGCATCAGTCGTCAGAGCGCCAGCAAAGCTTGTCCTCGACCTTTAGGTCGACCCAGATACCATGGGGCTTGCCCCGTGGGGTGTTCACCCGAGGCTATTCCACCTATGTCAATAAATCCGGATGTTTTCTCAGTCTCTCAATTTCTATCTGTGATTCTTAACGTTTCTTCATCCTTTCCATCATGAGTTTGAAAATATTCTGTTGTTGTTCTTCTGCTGGAGTCATTTTGATTTTCTTCCTAAAAGGGAACCTTAAAAAACTCCACGTCCTCTTAAACACCTTATCCCTTAAAACCCTTCGAGACTGTTTGAATATTTTATGGGGTTTCATTGCGCCAACTCCTCTGTAGTGAAGCTAGAGTCTATCATATCCTGATGAGAGGTATTGAGTCAGTTATCCTGATTTTTCTATCAAGCAAACTCTTATAAACGAACATTGGGGATAACGGATATTATATGAACGAAAAACCTACCAATATTGACAGGCATACCGCAGGCGTGCGTTACTATCGGAACGTGCGGAGGTTCCTTAGGAAAGGCAGCCTCTGCACTGACCAACTGTAAAAAACACACTTACACAGTATACGTGGAAAACAACTAATTCAGATAAACGAAAAAGATCAGACGTTGACAGATATAAATAATTGTGGCGTAATGGTGCGGCGTGCACAGAAGCCCCTCCCAGGGGCTCCCATGCACTAATCATCATTAACTAACTAAGAGTTAACATGACTAACGGAAAACTACAGAATATTGAGGGGTCTGACAAGGGCAAAATTACTCCTTATTATAGGAGAGGCACAATTAGCCTGATCAAACAATCATTAGTCTACAGCCTAATCTTCTCGCTGATAACCAGCACAGTTCTTGCTGGCCTTTCTTCCAACGACTTCAATCAAGATTCAGATTCCTCTCCCATAGCTACATTCAAGCCCATAATTAATGGATTCTACAGTTCAGATGATTGGCATCTAAATGCTGATGGATCTGTTTCTGGGGGTAATGGAAAGAGAATTGAACATCACAATCAACCTAAACTCCTACGAGACGCACAGGAATATGGAATTGATGCTGTACGTGCTTTATTGAGTCAAGCACATGTCTATGTGAAAGAGGATCAGCTAACACTCTCACTGCCATTATTTGGGGGTGGAAATTCTGGCTCCAGCGGAGGAGGTGGTGGAGACTCTTATAGTGGAGGTACATCTGGAACCCCTTTCTGTTCAAGTTCTGGTCAAAGTAATTGTCAGGTATCAGGGGGTGAACTGCGTGTAACCGTTACACCCGGCAGCATTGATTACACTCCCATTGGACAACAAACCCCTCTGACGCATGGCGGTGGAGATGGAGGTGGGAGTGGTCTTCCTGCCAACACTCCTAACAACTTTGAACAATATGCTAAAGACACTGAAACCCGAAACAAATTACAAAGCATTTTGGAATATCATAAATCGCACAGCTCCTTAGCCTATACTACGTTGACATTGGACGAGCAAACAGGTGTTTTAGAGCACGCACAATCCCTCTGTGTTAAAGGGCCCTATAAACCAGATACGGGAGCATTGAAGGAATCTATTAAGCATGTTGTTTACCATGGTCCTGCCAGTCATACATTGGAATGGTTTGGGCGTGATAAAGATTATGGCGGCGCGGGACAACGACATTTCAAAAACCTCAACGATGCAAACAGTCATAAAATTATAGAGACCGCAAAAGAATTGTCCTATAATCTAGGACATAAGCCAGATAGCATCACAATATCAAAAGCTTACGATTCTGTAATGACCAATGAGCTCAAATATGTGTTTGACTATCATAAGGGATACGGGCGCCCTGCATATCAGAATCTGCATCCAGAGATTGAACGTGAAATACTTACCCGTGCAATTGGGAATATGAAAATATCTCCAGATGACTTCAAAAACCCTGATACAGGACCATTAGCCGAGGTATTACGTCATAGTGAGCAACTTGGATCTGCATTGCTACGTGGATATGGTCAAACCATTAATACAGTCCTCTGTGAAGGATTTGGGGCTTGTGAGGCACAGGCGTCAGGACTGAAATTAGCTATGACAGTGGCCCCCTTAGTTGGAGAAGCTCTTGCAGCTACAACAGTTGGCATTTCCGCTCAATATCTATGGGAGAATAAAGTTAAGTCTAATCTAACAGAGCTCGTTGATTGGTTACATTCTAGCGTCACTATAGGCGTTGCCGTCCCTAAAATTAACAGCACCCCTGTGTTGGATGACGTTAAACTTAAGATCCTTGATACTTGGGGGGTTGAACAATCTGTAAAAATCCTGCAAACTCCAGAAAGTGAACAGCTTGCTATAAAGTTGGTTACGAACATTTATGAAGGGATTGATACTAGAATATTAACTCAGGATTCTAACAAGATTTTTGAGAAAAACAAGGAACATATTTTTGGAGATAGAGAAGGGCATCTGTTGGACACACCGGAAAACAGAGCCTTACTTGTAAGCACCGCAAAACCAGAAAACTTGTTGGGGAAAGATAACCATGGAAATGATTGTTTCTCTAAAAACTTGCCAAATGGAAAACAAGTTTGGCTTCATGTACGCAACAAGACTGAAATAAGAGACGGTGGTGTAAATGATGTTCCGTGGACACCTGATGAAATATTGAATGGACATTGAGTATGGATACTAAATTAACGAAAAAAGAAGCGTTCCAAGCAATGAAAAATTTTATTGAATTGCATTATTTAAGAACGAGTCAAAATGACGAGATAGGAATTTTATTGGGAGCGTGCAAACAAAATCCACGTACAGGTGAATTTTTAAAGCCAATTATGTGGGATTATTGGTTAGAGTCCATTGATAAAATTAAACCAAAAGAACTTAGAAAGTAAAAAGGCCAGAACTAATATCTGACCAAATTACCTTGAATTAAAAAATTCAACATTAAACTGTTTTACCGACCGTTTAAATTATGATTCTAAGGTATCCCAAATTCAGATAGTAGTCAACACTGGTCTTCTCACAAATAGAGAAGATAAATGTTACAACCACACAGACTAAATCACCAACCTTCACAAGAGCCACACC